>CALVKJ010000024.1 GCA_944332675.1 uncultured Bacilli bacterium | reverse complement strand
TATGGTTATAGATTAAGATAAAATGTACAAATTACTCTTTTTCAACGCTTTTTAGCGTTTTTTCTTTTTAGTAAAGTAGATAGAAATAGTGTAAATCCTTTTAATAAATATATATATAAATGCTTGGTTAGTGGTATAATAAGGATGTATTGGTGAGTGTATGAAGAAGTATAATTTAAAAAGATTTAATATAATGCTATTTACATTTATAATATTAATGTATTTAGAAATAGTTTTTAGATTACTTACAAATACTACAATATTTAATATAAGTTTATTGTATGTATTTTTATATAGTGGTTTTGTTTCTATACTTATTAGTTTTTTAGTAACTTGGTTGAAACCTAAAATAAATAAAATAATTTATTATGTTTCGATATTTATTATGTCTTTTATTTATGGTTTACAATTATGTATTTATAAAATGTTTGGCTTTTATTTTGATTTATCACTATTAAGTGCTACTGATCAAGTTGCTAGTTTTGCTAGTGATGGCTTAAAACTTATTTTAGAAAATATATTAGGGGTAATACTTATCCTTTTGCCATTTATACTTTTATTAATATTTATAAAAAAGATTAGTATACCAAAAGCAGAAATTAAGATTAATATTATTAAATTAATTGGTTGTGTTTTAATTTATTTGTTATTTATTGGAACGCTTTATATCAATAGTGATGGGATTAATTCCGCAAAAGAGTTGTATTTTAATGTAAGTAATAATGAACTTAATATAAGAAAGTTTGGAGTACTTAATGCTTTTAGAATTGATGTAAAGAGAAATATTTTTGGCTTTGATGTAAAATTAAATATTCCAGATGATTATGTCGATCCCGATAAAGATGATGATACTGATGAACCAGAAATAGTTTATGAATATAATAATTGGGATATAGATTTTGATTCTTTAATTGAGAGTGAATCTAATAGTACAATTAAAATGATGCACGAATACTTCAATAATGAAAGTGGTACTTTACAAAATGAATATACGGGATTATTTGAAGGTAAGAATTTAATTTTGTTTATGGCAGAAAGTTTCAATGAAATTGCGGTAAGAGAAGATATAACACCAACTTTATATAAATTAGTTAATAGTGGTTTTAAATTTAATAACTTTTATACACCGACGATTAGTAGTACTATTGGAGGAGAATTTCAAGAACTTACTGGTTTAGTGGCAGCATCGGGATTCTTATCCCCTTGGAAAAGTGGCGAAAATTATTATCCGTTTGGAGTTGCTACAGTGTTTCAAAATAAAGATTATAATACTTATGCTTATCACAATCATACTTATACTTTCCAAAGTCGTAATAAATATTTGGCAGCTTTAGGATTTGATAATTATTTGGGATGTCGTAATGGTTTAGAAGATAGAATTAATTGTAATCAATGGCCAGAGTCTGATGTAGAAATGATTGAGGCAACATTTGATGAT
Organism: uncultured Bacilli bacterium; assembly: GCA_944332675.1. Classification (GTDB taxonomy): domain Bacteria; phylum Bacillota_I; class Bacilli_A; order RF39; family UBA660; genus Onthocola_B. The sequence goes on along the minus strand of CALVKJ010000024.1, from coordinate 13,575 downwards.
TATGCAGGAAGTGAAGAGCCATTTATGGTTTATTATGTTACTGTTAGTGGACACGGCGATTATGGATTTAATTATAGTGCGATGGCTCGTAAACATAAAGATGATGTGGCTGATTTAGATTATTCCGAAAAGCCACTTGCTTACTTGGCTGCTCAAATTGAGCTTGATCAAGCACTTGAGTTATTGATTGAAAAGTTGGATGAAGCAGGCATACTTGAAGATACCGTTATTGCTTTAGTAGGAGATCATTATCCATATTATTTATCACTTGATGAAGTAAATGAAATTGCCACTTATGAAAAGGATAGTGTAGTAGAAATTAATCGAAGTAATTTTATATTGTGGAATAGTGAAATGGAAACGGTAGAAGTAGATAAGGTAGGAAGTCAAATAGATGTCTTACCAACGATATATAACTTGTTTGGAATAGAATATGATTCAAGACTTATTATTGGTAAAGATATTTTATCAACTGAACCGGGGATTGCTATATTTGGTAATTCTTCTTGGGTTAGTGATAAAGGAACTTACTTTGCTAGTAGTGGAGAATTTGTAAGTAGTGATGGTAGTGCAGTAGATGATGATTATATTAGATATATGAATAGCATTGTTTCTAATAAGATTACGATGAGTAAATATATTATGCAGTATGATTATTATAGAAAAGTTTTAGGAGGTTAATATGTGCGGGATTGCAGGAATAGTAACTAAGAGAGAAAATAAAAAAGAAATAATTGAATCAATGAGCAAGAGAATAGAACATCGAGGACCAGATGGCGAAGGATATTTTTTCGAGGGTGATGTAGCTTTAGCACACCGTCGTTTATCAATCATCGATTTATCTACTGGTAATCAACCGATGTTTAATGAAGATGATTCGATTGTAACTGTATATAATGGGGAAATCTATAATTATGTGGAATTAAGGGATGAATTAACTAAAGCGGGGCATAAGTTTAAAACTAAAAGTGATACAGAAGTTTTAGTACACGGTTTTGAAGAATGGGGTACAGATTTACCTAAATATTTGCGAGGAATGTTTGCTTTTGCAATATATAATAAAAATACTAAGGAATTATTTTTAGCAAGAGATAATTTTGGTATCAAGCCGCTTTATTATACAGTGATGGATGGCACTTTTATGTTTGCATCAGAAATTAAAGCTTTCTTAGACACTCCAGATTTCAAAAAAGAATTAAATGAAGATATTTTAGGGGCGTATTTAGAATTTAGTTTTGTGCCAACGAATGAAACGTTTTTTAAGGGAGTATATAGATTAGATGCAGGATCTAGTTTAACGTATAAAGATGGGGATATAACAATAGATAAATATTTTAAATTAGATTTTAAAGATAGAGAAGAAAGTTTAGATGAAGCAGTAGAAAGTATTAAAGAAGTAATGAAGGATTCAGTGAGTAGACATTTACTTAGTGATGTTGAAGTAGGTTCATTTTTATCAAGTGGAATAGATTCATCATATATTGTGTCTTTAGCTAAGCCTGCTAAGACTTATACGGTGGGATATGATATCGATAAGTATGATGAAATTAGTTATGCTAAGGATTTAACAGAAAAGTTAGGTATTAAAAACACATCTAAAGTAATAAAGATGGATGAATATATGGAAGAATTTCCGAAAATTATGTATTATTTAGATGAACCGACGAGTGATCCGGCGGCGATCTCGCTATATTTTGTTGCTAAACTTGCTAGCAGGGATGTAAAAGTTGTTTTATCAGGAGAAGGGGCCGATGAATTCTTCGGAGGATATAACTATTACCGCGAAGAAGTTGATATGAAATTTTATAACAAAATTCCTTATTTTATAAGACATATTATTGGTAAAATAGCATCTTTATTTCCGGAAGGTTATGGCTTTAACTTTTTAGTTAGGAGAGGGGAAAAACTAGAAAACAGTTATATTGGAGTAAATAGAAATTTCTCAGAAAAGATGGCTCGTAAGGTATTAAGTAAAGAATATAAATTACGAGGAATTGATGTAACTAAAGAAACATATGAAGAATTTAAGGGATACTCTAATATTCATAAGATGCAAGCAATCGATATAAATTATTGGCTTATGAAAGATATTTTACTTAAAGCAGATAGAATGACGATGGCTTCAAGTTTAGAAGGTAGAGTACCATTTATTGATAAAGAAGTATTTAAAATTGCAACAGGTTTATCTATTGATAAAAAAGTTACTAAGGAAAATACTAAAGTAGCTTTAAGAATGGCTGCAAAAGAAGTTATACCAACTGATGCATATAAGAAGAAAAAATTAGGTTTTCCAGTGCCAATTAGGGAATGGATGAAGACTCCTGAAGTAAGTGGTAAAATTAAAGAAATGTTTAATAAAGATTTTACAAGTAAGTTTTTTAAAGTAGATGTAATAAATAAGTTATTAGATGAACACGTAGCGGGTAAAAAAGATAATTATCGTAAAATTTGGACTATTTATAGCTTTTTAACTTGGTATGAAATTTATTTTGTTGATTAAAATAATATATTTGCTAAGCATTAGAACACACTATTATAATAAATAGAACATATTATTATAATAAGAATGATAAGTATAATAATTAATATAGAACAAATAACCATAATATTTTCTTTCTCTTGTATGGTATTTTCTAAATTAACAATTCGCATTTGATCTTCCATTATTATATTATTTAATTTAACTTTCATATCATTTGAAGCAGACTCCAATTGTTGATTATTATATTTGATTTTTTCTTTTAAAATTTCAATTTCTTTCTTTAATTGAGCAAGGCTCTTATTCCAATCTGGATTATTGTTATTAAAGAAATAATAATTGTTATTGTTGTACATATGAACACCTCTTTACTTAATAATAGTTTAACATAATTTTTTAAAAATAACTATTAAATTATTATATAAGCTTATGCATTTTTAATATTTAAATAATTTGAATTTAATAATATTTGACATTAATGAAATTTATTTTGCTAATTAATGTTTACAAATGTTTGTTTGTGTGATAAACTTATAAAAGTGAGGTTAATATGATAGAATATATAATTATAGGTTTATTAGTAATAGTAATAATTTTACTTATTGTTTTGTTGGTAAGACGCAATAATAACAATGAAATGGTTGAGCGAATTGGCCATTTTGAAGCAAATATCAATAAAGAAATTGGAGAGTTCAAATTTACATTTTCGAAAAATTTGATGGAGGATTTTGAAAAACTCAATGAACGAATTGAAAGAAAGCTAACACTAATTAATGATGCTGTTAATGAAAGATTAGATAAAAATTTTGAAAAAAGTAATAAAACATTTATGGATGTGTTAGAGCGGCTTTCCAAAATTGATGAAGCTCAAAAGAAGATTGATAGTTTAAATAGTGAAATTGTATCTCTTCAAAGTGTTTTAACTGATAAAAAAACTAGAGGCACATTTGGAGAAGTAAATTTAGAGTATATTTTAAATAATGCTTTTGGTAGTAGTCGTAGTGGAATTTATGAAACTCAACATAAATTTAGTAATGGTTATATAAGTGATGCTTTATTATATGCTCCAGCACCTTTGGGTACTATTGCGATAGATTCTAAATTTCCTTTGGAAAATTATCAAAGAATGACTGATAAGACTAAAGATAAACAAGTAAGAGATCAAGCTGAGAAGTTGTTTGTGGCTGATGTTAAAAAACACATAAATGATATAAGTGAAAAATATATAATACCAGGGGAAACTAGTGATGAAGCTATTATGTTTTTGCCGGCGGAAGCTTTATTTGCAGAAATTAATGCGTATCATCCTGAACTACTTAATTATGCTTATAGTAAAAAGGTGTGGATTGCAGGGCCAACAACTTTGATAAGTACATTATCAATTATTAGTATGATACTTAAAAATATGGAAAGAGATAAATACGCTAAGGTAATTCACGAAGAATTAGCTAAATTAAGTGTTGAATTTACAAGATATAAAGATCGTTGGGATAAATTAGCAAGAAATGTTAAGACAGTAAATCAAAGTATTGATGAGCTTCATACAACTAGTGAAAAGATTACTAAGCGATTTGATTCAATTAATAGTGTGGATATAGAAAAGTTAGTAAAAAAAGATGAAGAAAAAGTAACAATTGGAATGTAAATTGTTACTTTTTTATACGGTTTAAAATTGATTCTTGAATTTTTGTTGGGGATAGAGCATAGAAGTAGATGATGCGATGTTCACGGTCAGTATCTTTAACTCTTAGTTTTACTTTAGAGCCAATCATTATTGTAGTGTTATTTTTGGAATTGGTTAGCCATTTGTTGTTAGGGTTATAGGTGAAATTTCCATCGTCGATATCATCAAAGTAAACTATGCCTTCGATGAGTTTAGGAGTTTTGACAATCATATATCTTGGAGTTATATCAGCAACATAAGCATCAAATTCTTCATCTCGTCTGGTGTTAATATAATCGATCATATAAAGTTTATTCGCTTCATATTCAGCTTTATCAGCGCAGCGTTCCATAATACTAGCGTGTTCACATACGCGAGTTAAATATTCTTTAATACTTTTCATATCAGTATTAGGATCACAGAAATAATCTAGGTTATCTAAAATAGTTTGAATTACTAAGTCTAGAAAACGTCTTATTGGTGAAGTAGTTTGGGAATATGCTACAAGAGCTAGACCATAATGGCCACGATTTTCAGTACTATAATAAGCTTTTTGCATACTTCTTAATAAAAGACTTGATAGGATAAAGAATTCCTCTTTAGTGCTTAAACTTTGAATTATTTTTTGAATTACGTGAGGATCATCAGTATTTTTAGCGGCTTCAAAACGATATCCTACATCTTTTATCAATTTTATAGCTTCGGTTATTTTTTCTTTAAAAGGTATTTCGTGATTACGATAAATAAAAGTTACTCCCAGTTTTAACATATAATCTGCCATACCTTCGTTGGTAATAATCATAAAATTTTCAATTAGTTTTTGGGCTTGCCCTTGTTTGGATACAGTTACGTCTTCTATATTTTTATCTTCATCTAAAATATAAGTTATCTCACTAGAGTCAAAGTCGAGTGCTCCATTTTTACGTCTTCTTTCACCAATCAGAATAGATAATTCTTGCATTAAGAGTAAATCTTCAATAAAGTTTTCATAGCCATCGGGTATTTGATTGTTTTCTAAAAGAATGTTAACATCTTCATAAGTCATTTTCTTTTTAGAGTTAATTATGCTATCAACAATTTGAAAATCGACGATATGACCACTTTGATCAATTTCTATTAAAAAGCTTTTAGCTAAACGATCGACATTAGGATTAAGTGAACATATACCATTAGATATTTGAGGATGAAGCATATGAGAAACAGAATCGATTAAATAAAGACTGGTAGTATTTTGTTCTGCTCTTTCCCATAGTGGGGAACCTGGTTTTATATAATGGGAAACAGCAGCAATACTAACATTTAATAAGTAATTGCCATTTTCTAATTTTTTTAAACCAACAGCATCATCCATATCTTTAGTATGGGCTCCATCAATTGTAAAAATTGTTTCACTTCGAAAGTCCACCCGATATTTCATTTCTTCTTCACTTACTTCGGCTGGTATACTAGCAATTTGATCTAGCTCTTCTTTAGTATAATGGATACGAAAACCATTATTATAACCAATTGCAGTAAGTTCAGCATCTAAATCATCTTTATGACCGATTGTGGTAATGTAATTTGCTTTATAACAACCTTCATATTCTTCAGTAGTAATATCAACAAGAATGCGAGTACCAATAACAAAATCATTGAATGATAAATCTTGGTCATTTAAACTTTTCACAGATAAATAGACTGGAAAATGATTATTACCAACAACTTGAATTTTTTTATGATTTTTATCACCAATTATTTCACAAATTGCTTGTGAATTTTCACGAGCTAGGACTTTCTTCGGAACCAACTTTTTATTTTCTTTGGCGAAAACTACTGTGTCGTAAGGAAGATAAGCATCATATTCTTCAGAATTTAGTTCGATGATGTCATTTTTGGTGTGAATATATTTAAATCCTTTTTTGTTACAATATATTTTAGTAATAAAAAAATTAGAGGGAAAAGGTATATAAAGTTTATCAACATTATATAGTTTTCCTTCTAATTCTAATTTTTTTAAAGTTGTAGCAATTTCATCGCTAGTAAAATTTTTAAGGTTGCTAACTATATCTGAAAAAGATAGAGAGCCTTTTTCAGATATAAGGTTAGTTATTTCTTCAGCAATAGTTTTCTTTTTAGGCAGGTTTCCTTTATAAAAACGATTATTGCCATCAGAAATTAAATGATTAGCAGAAATTAGTTCTTGTAAAGTTTCATTTAATTCCAAACATTTTTGGGCATAATCCTTGTTTTTCTTGTTAATTCTTAATTGTTTTTTTATATCCGATAAAGTTAGATATTCTTTAGTTGTTCTAGCAAAGATTTTTTCTAGTTTTTTTCTCATAAGCTCACCTCTACTTTTAATATAAACTACAAATTAGGATTTGTAAATAGAAAATTATGGGATTGGGAAAAAATGTGTTATAATGAATGTAAGAAAGTAGTGATAATAATGACTTTGTATTTGGTTAGTAATAATATGGTTTTAGAAAATATTTTATATGAAACTGATGAAACAGTTGAAGAAAAAAGAGTAAATCGTCCTTTGTCAATTGAAGGAGAAAAATGTGCTGTTAAATTAGTCAAAAAAATCGATGCTAATGTAATTTATTCTTCCGATTATGCATCAGCCTTAGCTACCGCCAAATACTATGCAGAGTATCGTAATTTAGTGATTAATATTAATTCTTTTTTGAGTGATGCTAAAATAGGTAAACTGGGTAATAGAAATATTAAAATGCTTAGATTTATGCAAGAAAGAGATTTTGATTTTAAATTTAATGGTGGAGAATCTTTAAATGAAGTGAGTAATAGAATGAATATTGCAATAAATAGAATACTTAAGAAAAATAGCAATAAAAATGTCGTTATATTTACCCATAAAAGAGCGATAATGGGGTATTTACTTAAGTATTTAGAACAAGGCTTTAATTTAGATGATCGACTTATTTTGACATTTAATGATAAAGTAATTATCGATGATATAGAAAAAGATATTGATATTATAAAAGTCGAATTTAATAAAGAAAAGGTCGTAAATGTAGACATAATCGAATAAATGTGGTATAATACCCCTTGCATTTTTGCGAAAGGGGTATTTTTTAATGAAAATATTAACAGAAAAACTAGATTATGATTTATTTGCAGCAATGTTTATTGAACAAGATGAAGAAAAAGTGCAAACAATGTGGGAAAACATTTGTAAAAATTCAGGTTTTTTAATTGAGGCTATACAAATAGATAATGTAACAAATGGAATGTGTCCGACTTTTAGAGCACCAATGATTTGTTTTATGATGCTTAAGTTCCCTAATACTGTTCCTAGATATTTATATGAAAAGTTAGTTGATATAGTTATTAGAAGAACAGATATTGCTAATTCAATATATGTTGGAGGCATTTATTTAGATTTCTTATCTTTAATTTTAGCTAATAATGAATATATGATACCAGATTATCAAAAGGAACGTATTTTGAATATGGTACAAAGTGGTTATGGTTTAGAAGAAGAGAAGAGATTTGTAACATATGACGAATTGCTTGAAATGGATAGTCCAGTGGTAGCTAAATTAGTTGCTGGTGATTTAGAAATTTTAGTTAATGAATATGCATATGAATCTTTTCAAGCTGGTGAAGTTAAACACATTGGTATTTCTAGAAAATATAAAGGAAGTATTGATTATCGTAGCAATATTATTACTAATTCAAGTTTTAGTGAAAGTGAAAAGGCTTATGTTTTAGAACGAATTAATCAAGATGAACAAGAATTTGTTCAATTTATGAATTATTTTGTAAGTCAAATTGTTGTTAGACATAACTTAGATAGAGATATAATTACAGCTGCAGATCTAAAAGATATAAGTGTTGATGAATTACAAGAACAATTTAAAGATAATGAAGAATTATTAAAAGATTTATTATTTGCTAAAAAGTTACATAATAAACATTACCAAAAAGAAAGTAATTTAGTTAGAAAAATAAATTAGTGGGAAACCACTTTTTTATTTGTTCAATTTATGCTATTATTAAAATGGTGATGATAATGGAAGAAAAAGTAAGTATTAATATTAGTGCAAGACACGTGCATTTGACTAAAGAGGCTCACGCCAAGTTATTTGATCACGATTTGACAGTTCGTAATCCTTTGAATCAAATCGGACAATTTGCGGCGAATGAAACAGTTACGGTAAAGACTGATAAAGGAGTATTTGAAAATGTAAGAATAATTGGTCCTTTAAGAAGTTATAATCAAGTAGAAATATCTATGACTGATGCCAGAAAATTAGGTATTAAGCCACCGGTTAGAAAGAGTGGTCATCTTGATGGGGCAGAAACAGTTACAATTTCTACACCTAAAGGAGAAATTACGGAAGCGTGCTCTATTATAGCTGATCGTCATGTTCATATGAATCCGGATAAAGCTAAAGAACTTGGTGTAGTTGATGATGAAGTATTAAAGTTAGCAATTTCAGGAGAAAAATCTGGAGTTATTGATGTAAAAGCCAAAGTAAGTGATGATGGTTATTATGAAGTACATCTTGATACAGATGACGCTAATGCATTCTTGATTAATCCAGGGGATATTGGAACTCTTAGTAAATAATTTAAGGTTGAAGCAAATTTAATTTGTTTTCAATCTTTTTTCTTGGTTAAAAATCAACTTAATGATCTAATTTAATTAGATATTAAGGCCTACCTAGATTTTAGTTTTTAATTTATATTTATATTTGGGGCGAAATAATAAAGGAAGGAGAAGAACTTTGGAAACAAAGTTAAATCGTAGTAACAAAACATTATGCTATGATATTATTTTATACTTTGTTAAAATTCTAAAAGGAAAGGTGGGTATATATGGAAAACAAAAAACTAGAAACAATAACAAAGTTATTTGAAGGCAGTAAAATTAGAAGTATTTGGGATAGTGAATTAGAAGATTACTATTTTAGTGTGGTTGATGTTATTGGAGCTTTAACTGATAGTTCTAATCCTAGAGATTATTGGTTTAAATTAAAGATTAGAATGACTGAAGAAGAAAAAAGTGAACTGTCGACAAAATGTCGACGGTTGAAAATGAAAGCTCAAGATGGTAAATTGAGAGAAACTGACGTCTTAGATACCAAAGGCATTTTAAGACTTATTGAATCAGTTCCATCACCTAAAGCTGAACCATTTAAGTTATGGTTAGCATCATTAGGTAATGAAAGAATTAATGAAGTATTTAATCCGGAGTTAGCAATTAATAGAGCGATAGCTTTACTTATATTCGAAAAATTATACTCCCAAAGTTGTTTGATTAAATCAACTAAATAAATTATAACAGTTTTAAAAAATATTACAATACTTTTAAGGAAAAATCATTTGTTAGTATTTAAAAAAATGTCAAAATATGATATTATTATTATAGATTTGTATCATTAATTATGATACTTTTTTCTTTGGAGGGATAATATGTCAGTAAATTCATATTTAGAAAATTTAGCGGGAAAATTAATACTATCAAGTTCAGAAAAGGATAGTATAAAAACATCAATAGATACATTAGAGTATCGATTAAATTCATATTTTGGTAGCGATATTGAGGAGCAGTTTGAATTTGGATCTTATCCTAGAGTAACTATATTACCTAGAAAAGTTGATGATGATTTTGATGTAGATTATATGGTTGTATTTGATAATTCTAATAATTATAAACCCCAAGCTTTCTTAGATAGATTAAGAAAGTTTGCAGAAGCAAAGTATTCTACATCAGAAATCTATCAATCATCTCCTACAATGGTATTAGAATTAAATCACATTAAATTTGAACTTGTTCCTGCATATAAGTCATATTCTGGAACATACTATATTTCCGATGGCAAGGGCGGTTGGATGTCAACATATCCAAATGACTTCAATTCACAACTTACAAAAGCAAATAACAATAATTCATATAAAATAAAACCACTTGTAAGGCTTATTAAAGAATGGAATGTAAAAATAAATTACCATGATTTAACTTCTTATAAAATAGAAGAGAGAATTGCGTATAATATGGCTTATTCATACATTTACTGTACAAGTTATACAGATTATGCAAAAGAAGCTTTTAATCAATTAAAGAACATTACTTATGATAGTAGTATAAGAAATAGAATTGATACCGCATTAGAAAGAATAGATAAAGCACTAAAATATGAAAAAGATAATATGCCTTATTCAGCATTAGGAGAAATTACAAAGGTTTTCCCAGAGGTATAAAATGAGTGATGATAGAATAGATGAAGTTCAAGAACTTTATGATAGATGTAATAAAATTGCAAAGTATGCTAATTGGTTATTTTTAATTAATATTGCTGTTTCGTTCATATTAATATTAGATTTTAAATATAGGGATACATTTGTTATTATAAGTCTATTATTAACTATTGCATACGTTATATTGGCAAACATAAATGAAATGTATTTTAGTAATCTTGCAGAAAACGAAAGAAGAAAGTCTCTTTTAAAAGAATCGTTTGATGTTAACACTACTTTGAGAGAAACAAATAAGTATTATAATAATGAAGCACAACCTTCTATTGAAAAACTCGGACTAAATTGTTATGAAAGCGCCTTTTTTACAAAAAAAGTGGTTGATAAAATGCTTCCGATAAATATTATTAAAGTTAGTATACTCATTATAATATATATAATTTTAATGATAAAATTAGAAAATATGGATTTATTATTAGTAATTACGCAAACATTATTTTCTGCCGAAATTATATTTTCTTTTATAAAATTATGTTACTATAAATTTCAATTAGATAAAGTTTGTAAAGAATTTCAAAACATATTTTTGATAATTGGTTTAAAAAATAAAGATGCAAATGTATTAATTTTAGATGCTACTATGGATTATGAATGCTTAAAAAGTTATTGTAAGATTTTAACATCTAGTAAGATTTTTTTAAAAAACAATGAAAAATGGTCAAAAGAATGGCAAAAATTGTTAAATAAAATTAAAAAGAAACAGGAGAAGGATAATAATGAATAAATATTATGATAAATTAAATGATGAAGTAAAAGAATATTTTAGTATTCTATCACCAGAATTTCCAGAATGGTTATTAGAATATATTGATACACCAGAAATGGAAAGAATTAGTAAAATTAGTATGAGTTGTGGAACTGATTATTCCAAATGTTTTAACGTAAGATATTGGTATTCCAATTTAGATCATAGTGTTGGAGTTGCACTTATTATATGGCATTTTACTCACGATAAAAAGCAAACATTAGCAGGTTTGTTTCACGATATTGCAACTCCTGTATTTAAACATTGTATAGATTTTATGAATGGTGATTCTGAAACACAAGAATCTACTGAAGAAAGAACAACTGATATTATTAGAAATTCAAAAGAAATAATGTCATTACTAGAAAGAGATGGAATAAAATTAGAAGAAGTAAATGATTATAAGATATATCCTATTGCTGATAATGACACACCAAAATTATCCGCAGATAGATTTGAGTATACATTTTCTAGTGGTTTAACTTTTTTTAGAGTTTGGGAATTAGATAAAATTAGAAAGATGTATAATAATGTTGTAATTGCCAAAAACGAAGATGGTATAGATGAATTAGCATTTAAAGACAAAGAAATATGTGAAGAATATATTCATACTATTTCTAGATTATGGCCTGAATGGGTAAGCGATAAAGATAGAACTGTTATGCAATTTTTGGCGGATATGTGTAAGTCTATGAATAACGCTGGATATTTGACTATTGATGATTTATATACTTTATCAGAAAGTGAAATAATTAGTAAGTTTTTTAATTGTGACGACGATTACTTATCTGAAAGTTTTAGAAAATTTCAAAAAGCAGATACTGTTTATCAAAGTAGTGATTTCGTTGATGAAAAATATTGTGTAAATATAAAAGCAAAGACAAGATATGTTGTTCCACTAGTTTTAACTGAAAGTGGTACAATTAGGATAAACAAAGTTTCTAAAAAAGCAAATAATGAGATAAATGCATATCTAAATATACCAAAGGGTGGTTACTATACATATTTTGATTTTGTTTTTATTCCTTATGAAAAAGGATATGCAAAAAGATTATTAAAAGAAAATGACTGAGTTTTGTTGACTAATGTATAATAAAACACTATAATATTCTATCGAAACGAGGTGGTTTTATGTCAAAAGAACAAAATGTAATAAATTACTATGTTATATGTAATAGATTAAAAAATGTTATTAGAACAGGTTGGAAAAACTGGAATGTTCAAAGAGAAAGAATTGAAAGTGTAGCTGAACACATATTTGGAGTTCAAATGCTTGCAATTGCCATGAAATCAGAATACCAATATGATGTAGATATTATGAAAGTAATATTTATGTTAGCAGTTCATGAACTTGGAGAAACAGTTATCGGTGATTTAACGCAATTTGAAATATCAAAAGCCGAAAAGGAAAAATTAGAACATGAAGCAGTACATAGAATATTAGGTGGTTTATTAGATGGTAATCAAGTAAAAGAATTATTTTTAGAATTTGATTCTCATAGTACTAAAGAAGCAATGTTTGCTTATCAATGTGATAAATTAGAATGTGATCTACAAAGCAAATTATATGATGAGGAAGGCTGTGTAGATTTAAATAATCAAGAAGGTAATGCTACTATGAAAAATGCAAGAGTTCAAGAATTACTTAAAACAGGAGCTTCTTGGTCAACTATGTGGTTACAATTTGGCCAACAAGTCTATCCATATGATGATAATTTTAGAGCAGTTTCAAATTATGCTATAAATAACGAGATTGGTGAAGGTAAAGGTAGAAGAATATAATAAAAAAGACAATCTAAGTCACATAGACCTAGAATTGTCTTTTTCTTTTTGGATATCTTTATCAAAATTATTAAGATTATTTTGTATTCCTTCAGCTCTTTTAATTATTTCCTTACAATACTTATCATATTTATAAAGTTCTTTAATTTTAGGCTGTATATCATTTATTTCAGCAAGTATTTCATTTTTCTTATCTTCGGTTTTTGCTCTATGATATCTTTTCCAGAGATTTTCTCTTTTTCCTTTTAATTCACTTAATTCATCAGAGTTATTTTTAACAAAGTTATCTAAATCTTCTTTTGTGACGATATTTTTCTCATGCATAAATCTAACTTGTTGTGAAGTTTGTTCTAATTTATAAACTTCTTTTCTAATAGAGTATGGAAGATATTGCTTAGGATGCTTTTTAAGAAATACTCCTAGTAGATAACAATAGTATAGATACAATCCATATATTCCTTTATGGGGTTTATTAGTTTTAGAATATTCTTCAAAGATAGATTTTTGTGGCATAGGTCTAAATACTATTTGTTTTGATAAATATAATCGTTGGTTTAGTCTTTCTTTTGAATATTCTTCACCAAATACATTTTCTATTCTAACTTTATCTTCACCATCTCTATAAATAGTTATAACACC
>CALVKJ010000023.1 GCA_944332675.1 uncultured Bacilli bacterium | reverse complement strand
AAGAATGTGTCATAATCGGCGTGAATGACCGATTAGAAATATGGAGTGAAGAAGCATTCAATGAATTTTTAAATAAAAACGCCGAACAACTAGAAGATATCGCCGAAAACTTATTTGAGGGTAATAATGTTGCATTATAGTGTTTTAAAAAAAGAATTACTTGATTCACTCAATATTAATGATAAGGGAATATATGTAGATGCAACCGTAGGGTATGCCGGAGACGCAAGTGAAATCTTAAAAAGAATAAAAAGGGGATATCTATTCGCCTTCGACCAAGATCCTGAAGCGGTAAAGTATGCAAGTGAATTACTAAGAAAAATTGGTGATAATTTTAAAATATTTCCTAGTAATTTTGCTAGTATGAAAGAATGCTTAGAAAGTGAAAACATTAAAGAGGTTGATGGAATAATATTCGATTTGGGATTTTCTTCCCCGCAAATTGATAATTCCTATCGGGGATTTTCCTTTATGCACGATGGCCCACTAGATATGCGTATGAGTAAGGAAGGTAAGAGTGCTAAAGAAATAATCGATACTTATAGCATTGAAGAATTAAGTGATGTATTTTTCAAGTATGGTGAAGAAAAACTAAGTAAAGTTATTGCTAAGAAAATTAAAAGTGAGTGTAAAAATATTACGACTACTTTAGAATTAGTTGAAGCAATAAAAAGTGCTGTTGGGGCCAATTATTTTTATAAGCAACACCCTGAAAGAAAAATATTTCAAGCCTTACGAATTGAAGTTAACGATGAATTAAAAGTATTAGAATCCGCTTTACCAGATGCAATCAAACTTTTAAAAAAAGGTGGTAGACTTTGTGTTATAACTTTCCATTCTCTAGAAGATAGAATAGTTAAAAATATATTTAAAAAATATAGCGAAGTTGATGAATTACTTAAAGGAGAAAAAGATATTCCTGAGGAATATAAACCTTTAATTAAAATAGTCAACAAAAAGCCGATTTTGCCAAGCAAACAAGAACTTGAAGAAAATTCAAGAAGTGCAAGTGCAAAACTTAGAATAGTAGAAAGGATATGATAGTGTGGCTAGTAAAAAAACAAAAAAGATCAAATTTTTAAAAGGAGAAAAATTTATGTATGGCATTTTAGTTTTTTTAGTACTTGCCATACCGATGTTTAGTGTGTATACTAGTTCATTGTTAAGTGAAACAAATAACGAAGTAGAAAAATTAAAATCAAGAATAGAAAGTCAAGAATTAGTAAATCAAAGCTTATCTATGCAAGTAGATGAACTAGCAAGTTTAGAAAATATTCAAAAGATTGCTGAAGAATATGGACTTACTTATATAAATGATAATATTAAAATCATTGCAACAGAATAAGGAGATAGTATAATGAAGAAAAAAGCGACGGTTAAAATATCTAAAATTATTATTTTAATAGTTGCTTTTTTGTTTGTTGCAGCTATAATTAAACTTTCATATGTTGTTTTAAGTAGTAAAGTTGATGGTGTTGATTTACAAGCAATGTCGGCATCAATTACGACAACTGAAGAAATATTATATGCTAATCGTGGTAATATTTATGATGTCAATGGGGAATTACTCGCAACAACTGTTAACGCTTATACAGTTATTGCTTATTTAGATGAATCACGAACAACTGATGCTAATAACCCCCGCCACGTAGTAGATAAAGAAGCAACCGCGGCAACTTTAGCGCCACTTTTAGGTATGACTGAAGAGCGAATTTTAGAACTTTTAAATAAAGATGCTTATCAAGTAGAATTAGGCCCCGGTGGTAGGGGAATTACTGAAGTATTAAAAGGAGCTATTGAAGAATTAGAACTTCCCGGTATCGACTTTATAAGTGATTCTAAAAAAAGATATTACACCAATTCGACCTTTGCCTCATATATAATTGGTTATGCTAAAGAAAATGAAGAAAAAAAATTAGTTGGTGAATTGGGTATTGAAGGGTACTATGATGAAATATTATCTGGTACTAATGGTAAAACAAAGTATCTAAAATACACATCTAGTAATTATCGTATTCCTAATACCCCAGAAGAAACTACTGAAGCAGTTGATGGATCAGATATTTATCTAACAATCGACTTTGATATTCAAAATAAAGCTGAAAATGCTGTCAAGGAAATGCAAGATAATTACAATACTGATTGGGCAATATTTACAGTAATGGATGCTAATACCGGAGCAATCGTAGCTTCTGCAACTAGTCCTAATTTTAATCCTAATGATACTAATACAATTACTAGTTATATGAATCCCTTAGTAAGCTATCAATATGAACCAGGATCAGTTATGAAAATATTTTCTTTTGCATCAGCTATAGAAGAAGGTCTTTATGATGGCGATGAAGTATATATGTCTGGTTCAATACAAGTTGATTCCGAAACTGTAATCAGCGATGCTGAAACAGACTGGGGTGAAATAACTTTCGATACCGGTTTTGCTTATTCATCCAATGTCGCAGCTACAACTTTAGCCTTCAGATTATTAGAAAATGGTGATAAAAAATTGCCAGATTACTATGATGCTTTAGGATTTGGCAAAAAAACAGGCATTGAACTTGCTAATGAAGTATCTGGAGATATGGATGTAGTTTATAAATCTGAACTTGCTAGTTCCTCATTTGGCCAAGGAAT
This sequence comes from uncultured Bacilli bacterium, assembly GCA_944332675.1. Lineage (GTDB taxonomy): Bacteria > Bacillota_I > Bacilli_A > RF39 > UBA660 > Onthocola_B. The sequence goes on along the minus strand of CALVKJ010000023.1, from coordinate 12,714 downwards.
TAGTGTAACCCCAATTCAAATGCTTCAAGCAATTAGTTCGATGACTAATGATGGTAATATCATAAAGCCTTACATTGTAGATAAAATAGTTGATAGTGAAGGTAATGTAACTTATGAAGGTAAAAGAACAGTTGTAAATAGTGTCTATAGTAGTACAACTGTTGAAAAAATGCACGAACTAATGCATAAGATGGTTTATGAAGGAATTACAGATGCTTGGATAATTGATGGCTTAAGCTTAATGGGGAAAACTGGTACTGCCCAAATTGCTTCTGCAAATGGTGGTTATCTAGATGGTGAATATGATACAATTCGTTCATTTGCAGGAATATTTCCTGAAGAAGATCCGGAATATATTGTCTATGTAGCAGCTCGTAAATTTGAAGGTAGCGGAAGATCTTTTGCGGGAGTTGTAACATCTGCTATTGAAGAAATTGCAAAACACGCTAAACTAACTGAAGAAACTAAAGAAGTTGACTTAAGTAAAGTAATCGACATTGATAATTATTTAAGTAAAGATATTGGTACGGTTACAACATTACTGGAAAATAAAAAAATAAATGTTATAGTTATTGGTAACGGTAAATATATTACCAATCAATATCCTATAAAAAATAGCACTGTTTTAGAAAATGGTAAACTTTTCTTAGTAACTAATGCTACTGAAATAAAAATGCCCGATATGACCGGATGGAGCTTAAGCGATGTTAAAAATTATTGCAATTTAATTGGTTTAGCTCTCGACTATAGCGGTTATGGATATGTTGTAAGCCAGAGCCTTGCTACTGATACAGTTATAGATGTTACCAATATGACTTTAACAGTTCAACTTGAATAAAACTATAAATGTGCTGAAGGTATTGAGCAAGAAAAAATTAATAATGCCAAAAAGATGAAAGAAAATGGTATAGCTTATGATTTGATAGCAAAGATTACCGGGCTATCTAAACAACAAATAACACTATTATAACTAAAAAGCCTGCAACTACTGTTACAGACTTTTTTTAATTAAAATCTTCTAATTCTTGTTTGTGCTTATCTAAGAAAGCTTGCATTGCTGCATCAAATTCTTCATCAGTATCCAAATAATCTATATATTCTTCATTATTATTAATTACAACTTTTCGAATACAAAAATCTAACATATCTTTTTCATTAGTTAGAAAAACATATCTGATGCCATTTATTGATATTTCATCACTTATTATATAAGTGCCATCTTCTAAATCAATTACTTTTACTTCTTCCATTAACGTTGTCCTCCTCTAAAATCTTCTAGTAACTCAGCAACACGATCAAAATCTTCTCTTCCATAAGCGGTAGCAATCTCTTGCATTTTTTCTATATAAGTTTCTTTATCCATATTTAAATCAGCTAAGTAATCTGTAAATGTCGTATGATTACAAGCTCTAACTGTTTCCTCATCATAATCTAGAGGATTTTCTTCTACTATTCTTTGCAAATTTCGCATAACACGATCCATATATTCATCTCTTTGATAACTTTGTAACCCCATATATGTACCATATATTCTTGTATCGATATCTACATTTTGATTTTCTTCAAGAGTTTCCCTAGCTATTTCACCAACATCATCATAATACCAAGTTTTAGCTCTACCGGAAGAATCTAATTGTTCTGTATAAATAACATTATCTCTTACGTGTTCGGAAATTTCATCAGTAAAATCAATTCTTGCATTAGTATTTTTCATACCGTTTAATCCTAGACCAATTGATCCTATTAGAACTGCTGAAGCTGCAATTGCTATTATTGAACCTCTTATAAAGTCTACAGAAACTTTTTTCTTTTTTGGTTGATATTTTTGGGGAGTAGTCCTTCTTTGAGGAGATTTAACACTTTTAGTCTTAGTATTGTTAAACATCCTTAGCATTTCATCAGTCATTCTTTGTTGGCGCTTTTCTTCATAATTTTTTTGCACAATATTTAAAACTTGATCAATATCTCGATTAAATTTTTCTTCCAGAGTTAATTTTTCATCTTCAGGATTCATTTTCCTACCTTCTTTCTATTATTATTTTACCTTAAGATACATAGATATGCAAGTCTATATACATTACTTGACATTTCAAAAATATTACAAAATAATAAAAGGTATATTGCAATTAATTTTTTAGTTTGGTATAATTTAGAAAGAATAGGTTAGGTGACATAGATGAGTTTGAGTGTTATCGATAAATATGTAGAAAAAAAGAAAAAAGATATCTTGGAATATTCCAAAGTACTTGAATCTTTGATAACCTTGGAAGATAACAAAATGTGGAACAACAAAACGGAGTTTAGTGGTTATTGTAAAGATATAATTACTTTATACGCTGATACATATTACTTTTTGAATAATGTTCATCGTGATAATCCCATTGAGTATTTAAATGATAATATAAATAATGTTTTACAAGCTATCATTGAATATTGCAAAAAAAATGCCAAAGAAAGTATGCTTAGGGAATTAAAAAACGAAACATTTTTGCTTTCCGTAATAATATCTACTTCTTGTTATTTGGATATTGCTACTAATGTTATTGATGGTAATTTTACAGATACTAAAAATAAATTTAAGTATTTACTTACATATTTAAAGAAAACAAAAATATTAAAAGTATATGCATCAGATCGAGTTAGAATAAATGATCTATTTGGTGCAATTAAGAAAAATACTAAAGAAGATAGTAAGTTCTTTGCTTATTATAAAAGTGATACTTATTATAATGAATTTAGTATTTATACTAAAAAGCCAGTATATTATTTAGTTAATTTTAAATATAGTATACCAGGCTTAGAAAATTTTGATGAAGCTTTAGTAAAAAAAGTTAAGAAGAGTTATGATACTAAATTATTAGAAATGTCTTTTGACTTACTAAGTATCTATATTTTAGAAGAATTAATCAGTAATAAAGATGTAGCAATTCATTTAATTAAATTAGATGATACCCTAAATAAAAAGATAAGTCTTCTTAAATTTTTTGATAACAAGTATTTAAAAGAATACATCAAAGTATTGGTGCCATTTGAAAAAAATGCCGACTATATAGAAGCTATTAATACTATAGAAAAAATGAATATTGGTATTATTTATGAATATTTAGGTGATACCAATGTAAATGCCAATATCTTTAATTATAATGATGAAATAATAGTTAGTGCAGAATTTTTAAAGAACAATGCTGATAATGAGTATTCATGGGATAAATCAGGTGTAAAGTTTGTAATTAAGAATAAGGAGGATTAGACATGAGTGTGTATGGAGAATTTTTTACAAAATTTATGGAACCTTTTTTTGAAGGTTTACTAAACATTTTTAAGGGGATAGGTAGTGGTATTGGTCAAATGTTTAATGTAGTCAATTACATTACCGTTGTAAATGATTACAAAAACGATCTAACAGGTATTGGTATGGTTATAATGATTCTTTCAATCATTTTATTACTTGCTTTATTTGCAGTAATTATTTTCTTGATATATCGAGCAATAAGAACTTTTGTAAGATATAGAAGAAATGTTAAAAAAGAAGATCAATTGATTGAAGAAATCGAAGTTTTAAATAATGAAGTGTTAAAACTTAAAAGACAAAATGCCAAGATTGCAGAACTTACCAATGATAATGGCGAAATTGAATATGATGAAAACGGTAATATTAAAGGGGAATTAAAAGAAGGGGAAAGCAGATTCTTTAAACTTAGTAGTGTAGATGCTAAATTTGCTGAATTTACTCCTGAAGAAATTCATAATACCTTTACTTTAGATGCTTTGTGTGAACAATTTAGAAACTTTGCGGCATCTAAATTAGGTTTATACTATGATATTAATTTAATTAGGTTATTCGTTGCTTCATTTGCTTCTAATAAGCTTATAATTCTTGAAGGTATTTCTGGTACTGGTAAAACTTCCCTTGCTTATGCTTTCGGTGAATTTACTAAAAATGAAACAACTGTAGCAAGTGTTCAACCATCATGGCGAGATTCAACAGAAATATTTGGGTATTTCAATGAATTTACTAAGAAATTTAATGAAACAGAAATCCTAGAAAAGATGTATGAAGCATTATATACTGATGAAGTATACATTACCCTACTAGATGAAATGAATATTTCTCGTGTTGAATATTACTTTGCGGAAATGTTATCTATTCTAGAACTTCCAAATAAAAAGGACTGGGTTGTTGAATTAGTACCAAATGTTTGGCCAGGAGATCCCGTAAAACTAGATGAAGGTAAATTGAAAATACCTGAAAATATGTGGTATGTAGGTACAATCAATAACGATGACTCAACATTTATGATTACTGATAAGGTATACGATAGAGCAATTCCTATAGCTATCGATGATAAATGTGAAGAATTTGCGGCTCCAGACACTGAAGCAGTTCAAATCAGTTACAAATATTTCAATGATTTATTTGAAAAAGCTGAAAAAGAACACGCAGTTACTGATGAAACTTTAGAAAAAATTGCTCAAATGGACCGTTATGTAATCGATCACTTCCGTCTTGCATTTGGTAATCGTATCGTAAAACAATTAAGAGAATTTGTTCCAGCATATATAGCTTGTGGTGGGGACGAAGTCGCAGGTATTGATTATCTTATTGCTCATAAAATTTTAAGAAAGTTTGAACAATTAAATTTAGCTTATATCAAAGACGAAATTGATGGTTTAATAAATTACCTAGAAAAACTATTCGGTGCTGGTAAGATGCCTGAATGTAAGGCTTATTTACTTCGTTTGAAGAAGACAATATAGGTGGCAGATGAATATAGTTGATTATATAAATAATTTAAATAAAGAAACCGTTACTAAATTTATTGAAGCAACTAGTTCAGATATAACTATAAAAAGTGATATTGAAAAAAAAGTAAGTGATACTTCTTGGATAGATATGGTAGAAGAATGTATACCATATCTTGACAATATCATTAGAAATCCTCGTAGATTTATTGTTCAAGAAGAAAATATCGTACCAATTGAAAAAGCTAAAGTAGTAACCGAAGAATCGATTAGACACTTAGCACAAAATACTAATTTAATTCAAGAAGTTCATGAAGATGGTACCGTTATTCCTCTTAAACTTTTAAATGTATATCGGGAAGAAACAATCGATCTTTATGAAAATAGATTTATAAAATCATTAGTTGATAATCTATATGCATTTGTGCAAAATAAACTTAATGAATCTGATCAAAAATCTTATGCTAAAATAAAAAATGTAGTTACTTATGAAGGTGTAAAAAAAGATAAAACATCTTCTTATAAAATAAATATTAGTTTGGAAAGTGATTTTGATGATGAAATAGAAGCATCAAAAGATGGACATACTCTAGAAGAACGTATTGAACATATCCGCGATGTTATTGCAGCTTTTAGAACTTCAACCTTTATTAAAGGTTTAAAAGAAAGTAGTCCAGTTCGTAGTCCAATTAGAAAAACTAATGTAATATTAAAAGAACCAAATTTTATTAAAGCATTAGAATTATGGGAATACTTAGAAAAAAATAATATTAAACCAGTAACAACTGTAGAAAAAGAAACTAAAGTAAGTAAAGATGCTAATATTAAGGAAAAATATGATTTTGGTTTCTTTGTTACTAGTGATGCTTTAAAAGAATCTAAGAGTGAAGCTCCAGTTTATAATGAAGCAATTATCAGTAAACTTATTAATGACTTTGTATATTCGGGAGATGTAACTGAAGTAGAATTCAAAAAATTAATAAATAAAGAATTTAAAGATGCCAGCAAGCGTAAGCAAAAAGAAGAAGCAAATGTTAAAAAATGCTTTAAAGATTTTCTATCAGATTTTGAAAAGAAATCTAAGAAAGCTGTGGCATTGTTAAAATAGTGAGGGATGAATTATGGCTAAGAAAAAAGAAGAAATGATCGAGCAAAACAGCAATAGAGAAACAGTAGACTTAAAAGAGTTTATGCTTCTTGATGCCAAAAAACAAGATGAAAAAATCAAAGAAACTTTGGATTTAATGTATGAAGGTAAATTAGAAGTTACCAAAAAGCATATTGAACGAGTTTTAAATATTTGTTTTGATCCTAAAGATAATGAAGTCTATTTGCCAGCTAGTTTATGTGTTGAAAAAACTGGTAGTAAACTAACATTTTTATTCCGCAAACGAAATAATGTTGGTCTTATTCTTCTTTTCCTTCTAGCTTTCTTGTTCGTCGGTGGTTTTGCAACATATACTGGTGTTCAATATTTAGGACGACTACAAATGAACCAAGATTTAGATAACGATGGGGTGGCAGACTTAAATATTGATCTAGATGGTGATGGTATTTGTGATATCAATTGTGATACCGATAAAGATGGTAAACCAGATCGAAACATAGATTACCACAATAATCGTAAACCAATATTTAATGTCTTAATGGATGATGATACAATTTTTAATCCAATCAACCAAGATACTGATGGTGATGGAAAATGTGATATTAATTGCGATTCTAATGACGATGGTTGGCCAGATGTTAATATCGATTATGATGGTGATGGAATAATTGATTTAGATCGTGATATTGATGGCGATGGTATTAAAGATTTAGACCTAGATTTTAATGGTGATGGTGTCTGCGACCTTAACTGTGATGAAGATAAAGATGATGTCTGTGATAAAAATTGTACAACAATAACTATTACGGATAATGGTGGTGGAACAAGCCAAGAAGGCGATGGTGGAATAGATATTGCTGCAGCAAGCCTAATCGTCATATTTGAAAGTCAAGACAATGTTGTTGCTGAAAATATTTATCCTGATGATCAAGAAGGTGTAAATACCACAATACCAGATTTAAGATTTACAATTCAAAATACTACTAATCAAACACTTTATTATGATTTAGGTTGGATCGTAAACGAAAATACTTTTGAAAGTACAAATTTCTGGTATAGAGTTACTAGTGATAATGATGGCTTTACTCAAAATTGGACTACTGCTCCAACTGTAGATACCTATTTTGCAAATAGAGTAGCAATAGCGCCAAATACTACTCAAAGTTATACAATATCATTTACATTACACGGAACTGGTGAAGAACAAAACTACGACCAAGGCAAAATATTTAATGGTCAAGTATCTGTTCAATTACTTGAAGAATAAACGTTACAAAACAGTAACGTTTTTTATTTTTCTTTAAAATGATATCATTTTGATTACTTTTAAACGTTCTTATATTTATCTATAATTTTACTAGTAATATATAATTCGACAAGATATTTACTTGTTGTTTGCTAAACTATAGTAAAGGATGGATAAATATGAAGAATAAGAAAAATATAGTTTTTATGGCAATCGGTGCAATAACGCTAATTGCAGTAACACTTGGAGCAACATATGCATATTTTACAGCACAGAGTAGTGGTGGAGCAAATATCGATACCAATGTTATAACAGGAACAACTGATAACTTATCATTTTCTTTTGGTAGTGAAATAAATATCTATGCTACTGAAGAAAATTTTGGAGAGGGTATGGGAAACTTATCCGATAGCACAACTGCTCAAGCTATACTAAGAGCAAATAATACATCAAATGAAGCAACAGCTAACTATAATATTTATTTGATAATTGAATCAAATGATTTTGAATATACAACTAGTGATCAAACTCCCGAAATACTTTTAAATGTAACAGATCCTAATGGTAACAAAGTGGAAAATATCACAGGTCTAGTCCATTATGAGGATGGATTTGATATAACAACCAGAACTGGAGGATTTCTTCTTGTTCCAGATTATGAAATAAGTGCAACAACAGCCCAAACTATTCAAGATTGGAATATCGAAGTAACATTTGTTAATTTAGATAGTGATCAAAATGCCAATACAAATAAAACATTGACAGGAAAATTATATTTAACCCAAGAACAAATGAGTAGCTATGAGCTTACCCAAATAAGTAACATCGATGCAACAACAACTTATAATAGTATTGATGCAACATTGGACATAACAAATGGAAGTGCAGCAGTAAGTAAATATTACTATGGAATAGAAAAAGCAAATAATACTAGAAGTGCTGATACAGTAGAATATGTTGAAAGTGATAGTGCTAGTTATAAGTTTACAAATCTAGAATCAAATACCGAATATACCATATATAGTTATGTAGAAGATGAAAATAAGATAAAATCAAATGTATATTCAACAAATATAACAACAAGTGAATATGAAATACCTATAGTAAATAATGTAACCCACAGTGTAACATTAAATAGTATAACATTAAATGTAACAGCAAGTAATGGAAGTAATGAAATAGTAAAATATATGTATAGTAAGGATAATGGATTAAGTTGGGAAGAAAGTACAAGTAATAGTTATACCTTTACCAATTTAACAGATTCCACAGAATATAAGATAAAAGTAAAAGTGGTAGATAGCGAAAACGTAGAATCAACAGAATATTATGAAGCAATAACAACTGAAATATATATATTGCCAGTTGTTACAACAGTTGAATCCAGTACAACTTGGAACTCAATTACTTTAACACCAAGTGGAACAAATGGAACCAATACAATAGATCATTATGAATACTCAATAGATAATGGAGCATATCAAACAAGTAATGTATTTAATAATTTAACAGATAATAAAGAATATACAATAAGAGTAAAAGCAATAGATACAGCAGGAAGAGAATCAAATGTATATGAAATGAAAGTAACAACAGATACATATAAATTATCAGTGATAAATAATGTAACAGTAGATAGTACAAAAGATACCATAACTATAAATGTTAATGCAACCGGTGGAGATGGAAGTATAGTAAGTTATCATTATTCAAAAGATGATGGAAGTAACTATCAAACAAGTAATAATGCAAGTTATACATTTAATGATTTAACAAGTAATACAACATTTTATATAAAAGTATATGTAACAGATAGTAATGGAAGAGTATCAAGTGAATATAGTACGAGTGTTACAACTGAGATGCCTATTTATTTGGCAGATTATATAGTAAATACAGTATATGGGGTAGATGGAGAAAATGGACTATATTATCACGATGCTGATTTAGCAAATGGTGCAGGGGATAATAGTTACAGATATAGTGGAGCAAATCCAAATAATTATGTATGCTTTGGTTCAACAGAAAGTCCTTGTCCAGAAGAAAATCTATACCGTATAATAGGAGCATTTGATGATAATGATATAAATTATCAAATAAAATTAGTCAAAGCCGATTATATAACTAGTGAAATGTTAGGAACAAACGGAAGAGATTATTACGGTGCTTATTCATCTTCAACTACATATTATAAAGGAAGTATGAATATAAGTACAATAGCGGCATATAGATGGAATTATGATACAAGTGTAAGTAGTAATGGATCAAATAACTGGACAACCAGTGAATTTAATACAATAAATTTAAACACCAATTATTGGAACTACTTAGGTTCAACTTGGCAAAACTTAATAGCAGAAACGACTTGGCATTTAGGAGGTATGACATCATATAATAATACAGCAAAAGCATTTTATGATGGAGAAAGAAATAATACTGGGTATGGAAGTAATCCAACAACATATACTGATGAAATAGGCTTAATGTATCCAAGTGATTATGGATATGCAGCAACTCCAGAAGCGTGGACAACAGATTTATATAATTATGATAATTCAACAATAAAATCAAACAATTGGATGTATATGGGACTATATGAATGGACAATTACTCCGTACTCATCGGACTCGCTTAACGTGTTCTACGTGAACAACAGCGGCTACTCGCTTGTTAGCAATGCGGTCAACGGCTATTCTGCCCGCCCTGTCTTTTATCTAGAATCTAATGTAGAACTTAGCGGAGGAACTGGTACACAAACAGATCCATATCGCCTAGCATTATAATTTTTGAAAACAAGGCAATTTGTCTTGTTTTGTTTGTTATTGAATTAATAAATATTATTTGATATAATACCTCATAAATTGCAGGGGATAAAAATGAATAGAATAAATAAGGCTAGTTTAGGTACTAGATATCTAATCAATTATATAAATAGTAAAAATTTTGCTCATTTGGATGTTGTAAAAAATTGTACTAAAGATATAGCTTTTTGGGCTTTATTAATGCATTTTTGTAACAATATGAGTGATTTATTTGATGATTTACCAGAGTCCATTTTAGAAAACATATTTAAAGGTAAATCTGTAGAAAAAGTAGTAGATATTTTAGATAATAAAAATGTCCAAAGATATGAATATGGTAAAGGATATAAATCTAATATTGAAGGCGATTACAAAACACAATTAAGACTTATTAGAAATGCTTTAGCCCATAAAAAATTTGAATTTGATGGTGAGCAAATATATGTTTATAATCCTAATTCTGAATTCAAAGCAACATTTGATTATGAATGGTTTAAATCTCTTGTTTTGTCGACCTTATCTAATTCTAATTACCTAGTTAAAAAAGGTTTAGTAGATTACGCAATATATAAATTAATTAAAGAAGAAAAATACCAAGCTAAAGATATCTTATCGTTAGAGCAAGAAGGTTTGATAAAATTAATTAAGCTTACTTGTACCGCTAGTGATACGGCATCAGTAGTAAGAAAGTTTCCTAGTCTAAGTCATATTCAATATAGAATTACTTTTGATCAACTAAAAATATCTTTTATTAGAGTTCTTTCTTCCTTATCTAAAAAAGAAGGCTTTAATGTAGCATTAGAAAAACTAAAAAGAGTTTATAAAGGTATTTTTGATGTTGAAGTATTAAATATAAAAAGTCCTTCTTTAAGTGAAAATGACTTTTTATCATTACCTTTAAAAGATGGAACAGATTACTTAGTAAATGAAAAAAGCGGGGAAGATAAAAATACTAGAAGCACAATCCATTTAAAAATAATTTTAGAATTATTAGAAAGTTTAGATAAAGAAGCTTCCGTTTCAGCTGCTTTAGATTACTCGCTTGAAGATACCCAAGAATTTTTACTTAATTTGTATGGATACATTTATTTTGCCCAAAATAATTATAACAATGAAAAGAATAATAAAATATTTGATTCCTTTAAAGATAAAATAACTTTCAAAATTGTTCACGCCCAAAATGTTTGGAATGAATATATCAAAAAGATTAGTAAAGCTTTAGATGTATTAAAAAAATCTTGTGCTAGCCCTACTAGAATAGAAATGTGGGAACAACGCCTTAATATCTATAGATTGCGATTAGAGCGAATTATAAATGATTCTAAGGATCTAAATATAGCAAATAATATTCGTAATTCTTTAACTCACGGATTAGTAGAACACCAAGATGATTCAATTATCTTTTATGGGGAAGAACCTTCTCTTACATTACCCAAACTTAATTCTAAAACTAAAGAATTAACTGAATATACTTTTCAAAATAAAGGAAGAACTTTCGAAATTAATATCGATAAAGATACATATTTGAGTTTACTTGATAGCTTATATGAAGCAAGTGGCATTGAGATTAAAGTAAACATTGCCAAATATCGTAAACGAAAGGGATATTTAGAAAGTTAATATTGCCAAAAAAAAATAACTATTATATAATTTTACATGTAGATAAGGAGATTACTTATGGATTGGTTAAGCATACGGGAGTTACTTTGGGATACATTAAAATTAGTAATAGTTATAGTAATTATATTATTTTTAATGGTGTATGTTGTATCTATTACCCAAGTTGTTGGTTCATCAATGAAATCAACTTTAATCGATGGGGATGTATTAATACTTAGTAAAGCTAATTATCGTTTTTTTGATATAAAAAGAGGGGATATAATATCTTTAGATTATGAAGATACTAAATATTTAATTAAAAGAGTTATAGGACTACCTGGAGATAGTATTGAAATAATTGATAATGTTTTATATATAAATGGTGAAGTATATGAAGAAGATTACTTAGATGAAGGTCTTGATTACCCTGATTTTCACTTAAGTGATTTAGGTTATGATACTATACCAGAAGATATGTATTTAGTTCTTGGTGATAATAGAGAAGACTCACTTGATAGTAGGGATATTGGCCTTATTAGTAAAGATAGTGTCAATGGAAAAATAGTTTTAAGAATTTGGCCAATTAATAAAATCAGTTTATTTTAGAAAACTTTTACACTAGCCCACATAAATTATTAATGGGGCTAGTTTTTTAGTATGCTGATTTTTGTTGAAAATTGTCAAATAGTGTGGTATATTAGAGTCAGCTAGAAAGGGAGGAATTATGGATAAGAGAAAAGGTATAATTTTAGCTATCGTACTGTTTTTGATCATTGGCCTTGGAACATTCGTGTTTGCAGGTGGCGATGAACAACGATTGGGAAGCAGTGGCGATTCTTCAGAAAATCCAACTGAAGGTAAAGATCCAATCACTAATCCTAATACATCAGATGACCCTAGTGGGGAAATTGATGGTGCAGGAAATCTAACAGGGGAAGGAGGAACAGATAGACCAGGACGTGGCGATGTAACAACTCCAGTTATTGATGAAGTTGAAACACCAGAAACAGATGGTAATAATGCTAATACAATAGATTGGGCTAGTTTACTAAATGAACTTGCACAAATGGTTAATACTGCTGAAGATAGAAAAGATATTGAAGCTGCTATAGAATTTAGAAAAAATAATAATATTACAGCAGAAAATATTGAATCTTTAGGTGAAACTGCACTAGATTCTTTAAAAACAGTTAATGCAATATTAGATGATAAAACTG
>CALVKJ010000022.1 GCA_944332675.1 uncultured Bacilli bacterium | reverse complement strand
AATATTTAGAATATATATAATCATTAGTATTTACTTCTACATTAGCTATTACTCCATCAATTTTTACTATAATATCTGTTCTTTTATTTTTAACATTTTTATTAAATTTTCCTAATTCTGTATTTATAAATTCAATTATTTCTACATCACTCTTTAATACTTGCTTTAATATATGTTCTAGTATTTCTTTTCCTTTAGGAGATGCTACAATTGCTTTAAAGCAGTTATCATCTGATCCCTTTACTGTATTATTATTTTTATTCATTAACCAAAATCCCTCTTTCTTTAATAGAAGAATTTACTAACCCCTAGGTAATTGATCTATTAGCATTTCTTCCTTGGTTAATTATGCTATCACACTAATAAGGCCTTGTCCATAGGAGATGCTGTCTACTTTTGTCGAACTATTTTATTAGGCCATTTTGAATATATTTGTTTTCGTTTATTACTACAAAGGCATCTGGATCATTTTTCCTAATAATTTTAGTTAACTTTTTTAATTTACTTTTATTTAAATGAATTATCAGCATATCTTTTTTAGGTTTTTCGTGAGTATTTTTTAAATCTATTACAGATGCTCCAAAACCGGACTTTCTAATTTCTTTTAACATTTTTGGTTCAAGAGATGATTTAGTAATTACTTGAACACCAATTAGGCCTTCGACGAAACGGTTAGATATAAATGTTCCAATATAAGTACCAGCAGCATAACCTCCAGAGTAAAATATGGGAATAAGCATAGAATCGATATTGGTATTTAAAGCTTCCCGGGCCGCATAGAACCAAATTAAAACCTCAAAAAAAGCAACAATAGCTGGAGTAATGTTTTTGCCTTTGACAACGAGAACTGTTCTAATTGTTCCTAGGCTTACGTCAACTATTCTTGCTAAAAATATCTTTATACAAATATATAACAATTGTATCACCCATTCCTAATTACGTTAATTAGTATGGCTAAAACAATTAAAAATACAAGTACAATTATAATAACAGCTAAACCTAAAGCTTTATTTTCTTTAGGTTTGCGATATTCAACATTGTTTTCACGACCGTATTTTTCACTTAAAAGTTCAATTCGATCATTATGTTTATCATTCATTTTCCGTTGATAATCGATTTGTTCTTGATCCATTAACATTCCACAAAATGTGCATTTTATTCCTCTATTAGGTAAAGGTTTACCACATCTTTTACAATTCATAATTCCCCCTATGACAAAGTTTGACCAACATAAGTAACTTTAGCATAACCATTACCAGAATGTCCTGTTTCAGTTCCGCCGCTAGTTGATTCAAATGAAGTATTTCCGGCGTGCGTACTTGCACTAGTCATATAATAATTACTATTAAGTAGACATCCAGATGGGTAATTGGCTGCGGTCGATGATGTATAAACATAACCAGAACCGCCGCCACCACCAGCAGCTCTAGTTCGAGATGAACTACTGTAGTTACCTGCAGCGGAACCACCGTACCAGCCACCGCCACCAGCACCATTAGAGTAGTACGAAGTACTGTTATATTTACGTCCAGTATCTCCACCAACACCGAATGTTCCTGCATCACCATGGTAATTTGTTGATGAACCAGTAGCTTGAGCACCACCGCTAGTTTGTGTTCCGGCTTTTCCTACCCAAGCAGAATATGAAGACCTATAGTAAGAACCATTGACACCGCTAGTTCCTCCACCAGCACCACCAGCAGCTTTATAAGTGGAATTGTATGAATATGCTCCACCACCGCCACCGGCAACAATGACGCGAGCAAGTAAATCATCTTGGTTAATACGGATATCTGTTCCGCCGCCGCCAGCTCCACCACGGTATCCGGCATTTCCACCACCGTTAGCTCCACCGCCGGTTTGAACAGTATATGTCGAAGTTGTACCATAACTACCTTGACCACCAGTATGAATATAAAGAGTATCGCCAGCATTTAAATAAACATAACCTTCGGAATAACCACCTAGTCCACCAGTAGCATAACTAGTATTATAAGATCCACCTTGAGCACCCCAAACTTGTAAGTGGTAATAACCAGATACTTCGATTGGTTCAGTTTGAACAGATGATGAATAATCATAAGCACCATTAAATACGTAACCTGTTTCAGCAGTTGTTGTAAGAATTCCGGAAGTTTTACCAGAAGCATCAACTGAATAAGCTTTAAATGTATAATTAGATAATGGGTTTAGATCAGAGAATGTATAAGAACTAGACGTACTAGAAACATAACTTGCACCATTATCAGAACTATAATAATAAGTTGTTGGAGTAGTTCCTAAGTTACTATTACCTAAACTGATTGTAACATTTTGAGCATCAACACTTGCTTGCATACTTTCTAAGATTGGACCACTTGATACATCTAGGTAAGCCACACAACTTGTTCTACTTGCAGCAGCAATTACAACCTTTTGATTCACAATAGATAAAGCATCGGCATTAGCAGAACCTGTACAAGCAGACTGACTACCTAATTCATAGAAAGCATTAGTTGGAATACTATCAGCTTCATAATAAACTGATGAACCAGATTTGGCTTGAACTAAAATCTTAAGTTGAATATCAACATCAATGGCATCCATATAAGCAGTACATACATCTTTACCGCTAGCTTCAATATTAAACATATTTTCATCAGCAAGATAACTTAAAGTTGAACCATTTTCACAACTACTCATTTCTGTATTTAATACATAACCAATAGATGGAAGTGCTGTTGTTTCAAGTTTAGTATATTCACCTTCAATACCATTACCATCAGAGTCAATATTTTGGGCATAGACATTTAAAGTTAAATCTAAATTAGCTGTTGAATCAAAATATAGGTAACAAACATCATGACCATAGGCAGTTATATCTGCTTCATATGATGTAGCATTGTAATTTATAGTAGAGCCATTTGTACAATAACTTTTAGCTTCGTTATAAGCATAACCAGCTTCTGGTATGTATGGATATAGAGCATAAGATCCTAATCCATTACCACTAGCATCACGTTCTTCAGCCATAACGCGAACTTCCAAATCAGCGATATCACCAGTAGATCCGCCGATTATTGGTGTTACATCAGTAACTTGGTAGAAAGCATAAGTAACAAAAATTCCCACACACGCTAAAAGAAGCACGACTAATCCACCGACTAGAGGTACTTTATGTTTTTTCAAGGTGTCAGTTATATCTTTATTAAACAATTCTTTTAATTGTGCTAATTTTTTCATATGCCTCTTACCTATCCTATTAACATTTTAAAATATTATCTTCATAAAGTCAATTTGTTTTTACAAAATAAAAAGTCAAATTTTGATTTTTGACTTTTTTACGACAATTATTTATCTTTTTCTTTTTTTTCAGACTTTTTATTAAAACCATAATGTTCGCGAATTTTTTCTTCAATTTCATCGCGAATAGCTGTATTTTCTTTTAAATAAGTCTTAACATTTTCTTTACCTTGACCAATCTTTTCGCCATTATAAGAATACCAGGCTCCAGATTTGTCAATAATAGCTAAATCACTTGCTATATCAACAATTTCTCCTTCTCGAGATATTCCTTCACCATACATAATATCAACTGTAGCTGTCTTAAATGGAGGAGCTACTTTATTTTTAACTACTTTAATATTAGTCTTATTACCGATTATTTGATCTCCAACTTTAATTTGTTCTCCACGCCTTACATCAAGACGAATAGTTGAATAGAATTTTAAAGCTCTACCACCTGGTGTAGTTTCCGGATTACCAAACATTACCCCTACTTTTTCCCGTAATTGGTTAATAAATATGGCAGTTGTTTTCGTTTTATTCATCGTTCCAGATAATTTTCTTAAAGCTTGGGACATAAGACGCGCTTGCAAACCAACGTGGGAATCTCCCATTTCACCATCGATTTCTGCTTGGGGAACTAAAGCCGCAACCGAATCGATAACAATGATATTGACTGCTTCACTCTTAACTAAAGCATCACAAATTTCTAAGGCTTGTTCTCCAGTATCTGGTTGACTTAACAAAAGTTCATTAATATCAACACCAAGATTTTTAGCATAAACTGGATCAAGAGCATGTTCAGCATCGATAAATGCTGCTCTTCCTCCAGCCTTTTGTACTTCGGCAATTGCTTGCAAAGCAACGGTAGTTTTACCACTCGATTCAGGACCATATATTTCGATAATACGTCCTTTAGGGTAACCACCAACACCTAAAGCAACATCAATTGCAATTGAACCACTAGATACCACATCAACTTCAATGTGTTCATTATCCCCTAATTTCATTATTGCTCCAGCCCCGAATTGTTTTTCAATATCAGCTAGGACTTGCTCTAATGCTTTATCTTTATTCTTTTCTTCTTTAGTTGATTTCATTGTTTCCTCCTAATAGTTTTACTCTGATACAAATTAATTTTAATATACTTTCTATTAAAAGTCAACAAAAAATTACAAACATTTGTTTTTATTTAATCTTTTGGCTTAAATACTAAAGCAATCAAGAAAGCAAAGACGATTGCTCCTGTTATTGCTGCAGAAGATTTTGTAAGCATATTAGTAAAAATTCCTAAGAATCCTTCTTCGGTATAACCTTGGAGAGCTGAGGAATACAACATATGACCAAAATTAGAAATAAGTGTTGTTGCTCCCGCTCCAAATTTAGCAATTAAATTATCATATATTCCCAAGAAAGATAAAAATGCCCCAACTGCTGTATAAATACTTGTAATATGCCCAGGAGTAAGTTTAGTATTATCTAAAATAATTTGAGCTATAGCACAAGCAAAGCCTGCGAATAAAAATGCGTATAAAAAGTTCATTATTCGACCTCCAAACTTAGAGCATGAGCAATTGCTGGTATCGGTTTAGCTTGGTTAACTAAAGCAACCGAATGAAGTGCCCCCGTTGCAATTATCAAAATCTTTTTATATTTTTTATTTAAAAGTATTTTATTAAATAAAACTAACGGTAAACAAGCAGGTCCGCTACCACCAGCATACGTTTCTTGACTATCTAAGAAAAGTTCACATCCGGCATCTAAATATTTTTTTAATTTAATGTTGTTATTAGTTTCTAAGTAATCTTCTAAAATCTTTTTGCCAACGCAACCTAAATCACCCGTTAATATAAGATCGTAGTAGTCGACATCTCTATTTAATTCATTTAAATGCGTCATAAGAGTTGAGGCTGCTGCTGGAGCCATTACTGCTCCCATATGGTTAGCATCACTTATTCCCATATCTACTGGAGTACCAATAGTAGAAGATTCAATTCTTATTTTGCTTGGCTTCTTACTAATAAGAGTCGAAATGGCTCCGGTTGTTGTAAATGTTGCAGTATGAGGTCTGGGAGCACCATATTCAATCGGATAGCGGAATTGTTTTTCAGCAGTTAAATTATGACTGCTTGTAATGGTAAGAATTTTTTTATAACCTGATGCATCGATAAAATTACTAGCCACTATTAAGCTTTCAACGAATGTTGCACAGGCTGAATAAACACCTAAAAATGGAAAATTATAATTTTTAGCATTATAACTTGTTATGGCTATTTGATTATTTAAATCTCCTCCAACAAGTAAGGAAACATCACTATTTTTCAGGGCATTTTGTTTTAATATTTTATCAATAACTTCCCCTTGCATTTTAATTTCCGCTTGTTCAAAAGTTTTTTCACCATAATAATAATCATCCATAACAAAATCAAATTTTTTTAAATGACTTTCCCGTTCTAGCGGACCAACTAGCGTTACATAATCTGTTAAATAAACATTTTTATACTTTGTACTAGCCACCGATAACCACCCGCACAATCACTAAAATAAAAGCCGAAATAACGCCATATAGAATAACTGAACCTGCTAATTTAAAGAAGTTGGAACCAAGCCCTGTTATAAGACCATCTTTTTTATAGTCAAGGGCACTACTTGTTACGCTATGAGCAAATCCAGTTGTAGGAATTATAAGACCACATTTACATTTAGTTACCCAATTATCAAAAAAGCCAAAAGCAGTAAGTAAACTAGCACTACCAATAATGATTAAACAAGTATAAATACCAGCGATAGCTTCTGACAAACCAAATGATTCAGTCAACATAAATATTAAAAATTCGCCAATAAAGCCGATAATACCCCCCACTAAAAAAGCAACTCCAATATTTCTAAGTCTGGGTTCTTTCGGAGTATGCTTTTCAACTAATTTTTTATATTCTTCCTTATTCAATGTAATCACCTAACAATAGTATGTTAGAAAAATAATTACATATACATAAATTCCCGCATTTTAGCTAAACCTTTTGATTCATACCTTGATACCATTACTTGCGTGATACCTAATTTTCTAGCTGTTTCACTTTGGGTTAAATCTTCATAATAGCGAGCACTAATAATATCTTTTTCTAAAGGATTTAGAGTATTCATACTTTCAGCAAGTAACATTTTATCATCTTGGGTTATAGTTTCTTCATAAGGTATTACTTCATGCAAACTGCGTTCATCATCGGAATCATTATCGATTGATAATATTGAGCTGGCACACATTAAAGCTTGTTCAATTTTTTCTTCAGGAATTTCTAAAAATGCAGCCAATTCACTAATTGATGGATCGTGCATCAATTTTTGAGCAAGCATATTTCTTCCTCTTTCCAGTAATTTTACTATTTTTAATATATCTTTACTTACTTTGATACTTTTAGAATTAGCTACTATATACATTTCGCCATATATATATTTGTAAGCATAGGTACTAAATTTTGTATCACCATCATTTTTATAATTTTGATAGGCTTTGATAACTCCTAAAACTCCAGCTTGATACAAATCAGCCTTTTCAATGCCATAAAACTTTTTAGAAATTTCCCAAATTAGACCAGCATTACTTTTAATGATACTTTCTAAGACATTATCCATTATGCCACACCTGCCAATTTAAAGGCTGCGAATTCACTAGTAATAATAGCTAAATGCACATTTTTAAGTTTTTCTTTGATATTTTTATTTAACATGCACATTCTAATTTTGCCTTGATTATTTTTTATTATATATTTGGTACTTAATATTGCATCTATGCCAGAGGCATCAATATCTTCTAAAAAGTTGAAGTTATAAATCAAATATTTTATTTTGTGTTTTTTTAATACGGGATTTAAATAATTATTAATTTTATAACAATTATTGCGAAGTAATCTACCCCATAATCTCACAAATAAAATTCCTTTATTGAATTCTAAGTCCATTTTTAACATGTAATCACCTTACAAGTTAAATATAGAAGATATTTTTGCATTTTTAAACAACTTCGACAAATGATAACAAAATAAGTAAAAAGAAAAAGTGCCAACTTGACACTTTTACTGTAAAAGAGTACTATTTATTTTCTCTTTAGCATTTAAAATAGATTCTTCATAAGGTTTCATTACATATAGTTTTTGATTTTGATAACTGTAGGTATAGTCGTAAGCATTGGATCCATCTAAACTAATTGATTCGATACTCCAAGTATCCATATTAGCTATTTGCATCTTGATAAAATCAGTTATTTCTGAATCAGTTATATTTGTTAAAAATTTATCATCTAAGGCATTTAATAAATCGGCATAATTAGTGATAATACTAGCACTCATCGCTTTATTAATTAAAGCTTCTAAAATTATTTCTTGGTTTTGGCCGCGGATACGGTCCCCTTCCCTAAATGCCTCACGTTCACGAGCAAATGATAAGGCTCTTTCACCATCGAGATTATTAGTTCCTTTGGTAAAATGATAACCATCTTTACTGGTAAAATCATAATTTGATTCAATAGTAATGCCACCTAGAGCATCAACAATATCGATTAAGGAAGTAAAATTAACCTTGACGTAATAATTAATGGTTGTATCAAGCAAATTTTCAATAGCACTAACAGATGTTTCAATGCCATAGATTCCAGCGTGAGTTAATTTATCATAAGCATCATATTCCGGCAAAAGTACATAGTAATCGCGAGGAATACTAGTAAGTAATATTTTATTAGTACTTGGGTTAATACTTACTAAAATATTTACATCGCTTCGAGATACTTTGGTAATAGTGCCATAAGTATCAATACCTGATATTAAAATATTAAATGAGTCCTTAGTAACATCGACAGATTCCCCGATTTTAGCTATTTCAATTTCGATATCAACACTCCAAATGATTTTAATATCTTCATAAAATTCTTCGTCTTCTTCTTCAATGATACTAAGTTGAGCTGATTCCAAAATAATAGCATCAGCATCTTCACTTTCAAGCATACTCGATAAATCACTAATATCATCACCAGTAGAACTAGTAAAATCGATAGTTGATTCAACTTTTTTATAAGCTTGTTCTAACCCTTGATGATCTTGAAGAGATAAATGGGCAATTGTTTTATTTTCTAAATCTGAAATTTCTTCATAAGAACTATCAGCTAAAACTATGACATTGTAGGTTTCAGTTTTATAACTATTAAACCCAAATTGTTTTAAAAAATCGATGGTATTTAATTCGTAAGTTATTCCTAAAATCATTATTATAAGTAAAATAATCGTTACAATTATACCAATAGCATTGCGAATACGGCCTTTAGAAAGTAGTAACATTACTGCAAATAAATCTATTATAGCTACTAAAGCTACTAAAACAATAAAATATTCTAAAGGTAAAACATTTATAAAATAAACTAAAATTAATACTAAAACACTAACTATTAAAAGGAAAATACTTAAGTATTTCATAAAACTTATTTTAGTACCTTTTTTATTCTTACTCATATTATTATTACTTCTCCTTGTTTCATAATTTTAACAAATTAAAGTGCTTTTGTCTAGGTTGCTATTACTGCAGAAATTATACAACCATTTTAATAAATTAGCAATGTTTCTTTTATTACAAAAAACAAAGTTTCCTAAATTTAGGAAACTTCAAGATATTACTTTTCAATATCGTTAGTTAATGTAATACTAGATTGATATCGAAAACGGATCATGTACATAAGTAATACCTGTTGTACATATCCTTATTATTAGCTAATCTTTAACTTTTATAGTTCCAGTTTTTTCTAATTCGACTTCTTCCTTGCGATAATTTAGAGCCATACCAATAGTAAAGGCATAAGCAAGTAAATAGATCCAAATCATCAAGATAACGATATTGGCAAGGCTACCATAAAATGTAGCATAATAAGCAATATTGTTAATATAATATGAATAAATATAAGTAATTATTATCCAAGCAAAACTAGTGAATAATGCGCCATATCCTACTGTTTTACTCTTGATTTTTTTATTCGGAGCAATCGTATATAAAATCTTAATGAAAAAATACATTATTAGCCAAGTTACTGGGCCTTGAAGAATGGTAATTATATTAGTAACCTTCTCCGTAATGGAACTATTTAAATCAACAAATTGAAATAATTCAACAATTTTATCACCGAATACTGGAACAACCAACATAAATATGAAAAGTAAAACTAAGAAAAAGGTCATAACTATTGCTTTGAGTCTTCTTTTGAAAAATCCTGATTGTTCTTCGCCATATATAATATTAGAAGTTACGATTATTGAGGCAGGTCCATTGGATGCAATAAAATATCCCATTAAAACTACAGCAAAGAAAGTTAAGCCAGAAATGTTATCAGCTTGAGGAATATTTAAAAGTAGCGAAGCTATATCTTTCGAAAAAGCATTAGATAAAAATTCATAAATAATATCTGTCGATAAATTTAGAGCAGTTGCGCCATAACTAATAAGGGTTATGGTAGGAACTATTGCTAAAACGAAGAAAAAGGCTAATTGCCCAGGCAAAATAGCCATATCTGGTCTTTTTAAAACCTTAATAAAATTATCGAAAAATTCTTTTAACTCATTTCTTAGCTTCTTTTTCATTCTTACCCGTTTCTTTTTGCTTTTTCATATCTTCCACAGCTTCATTTAAAGCGTCTTCAATAGTTTTAATATCATCCATAATCATACTATAACCAAATTCTGCACCGTGGTCATAAGGTAATTTCTTTATTTCTTTATTTAATTTGTGAATGTAGTTACTAATTTGTTTTTGGCTATATCCTACTAGATAAATGACAAATTCATTACCGTCGGTTCGCAGAATTTCACTATTATCAAGTTGCGTTTTAACTAAAATATTAGCTGCAGCTTTTATTTGTCTATCCCCTTCATTATATCCATAAAGGTCATTGATTTCTTGGATTTTGTTTAAATCAACAACAAGGATTGCTTGAGGATAGATAGTATTATTATTCCACGTTTCGATATTTTCATTTAAGAAATTGCGATTTTTTAGCGAAGTAAGTTGATCGATAAATTTCATTTTATCTTCTCTTCTAATCTTACGGGCAATAGATATTTTTTTACTCTTACGGATAATTATTAAAGCAATGATTATAGCAATGATTACTATATATAGTATGTATTCAGCAATACGAGTAATTACTCCCCCACTTTTAATTGTTTCATAGTGGTTGTCAAGTCCTTCAATAATTATTTCTTCTTCATCTAAGGCACTAATATATTTATCAAGTAAATTATATAAAGCACTATCAGTTCTTACTTTAAAGGTATATTCAGAATTGATATAACCACTATATCTTGAAGTATAATTATCTAAATTATTATCGCTATAATAATCAAATGTATTTTTATCTAAAACAATGTAGACGTCTTCTTTATTTAATTTAAATAAATCTTTAGTAGTTGAAAATGTTTCAATACTTATGTCTGTAATATTTTTAATATAATCATAAATTTTACTACTTTCTTGCACGTACACTGTTTTACCAATTAAAGAATTTAGAGATTTTATAACTTCATTATTATCTCGGCGTGCCGCAACAACGTATTCGATATTTATACCATTTGTTTCATTGTAATTATCAGTAAAGTTATAGTAGTTGAAATATAGATCGATATCACCATCTGCAACGGCATTAGTAAAGCTATTATAATTACGATATCTTTCAAAATTAAATTCTACTCCAGCAAAGTCGCTAAAATGGCTCAAAATTACTGCAACAATTCCGCCATATTTTCCCCCAGTGATAACTTCATAAGGAGAAGCATTAACAAAACCATAATCATAGGATACACTTTGCATAGAATCAATTTCAGTATCACTAATGTTTAGAGATTCGGTAAATGTATCAAACAAAGCAGTATTGTAAGATTCAGTGAAATTATCTTGCCATCTAGCATAGAATTTACGTAAAACACTACTTAAAGTGGTATCTTCTGTTTGCATTGTATAATATACTTTAATATCACTAAAGTGGTAAAGTATTTCATAATCATTACTTAATACGGTATCTAAATATTGTAGCAATGGAACCACTATAAAATTAATATCATTTCCTAAGGCTGCAAATAACTCTTCAGTTGATTCATATTGCGTAAAACTAACATTAGTAACATCACTTAAATACTTAGAAACATAGCTTAAATCACTAGTTAGAATACCTACTGTACGACCAGATAAATCTTCAGCAGTAGCGATTATTTCATTATTTGTACCAACTAAAACATAATGATCTTCATAAAAAACTATATCAGTTGAATTAATACTAGTCTTAGCTCCTAATGTTAAACCAGATGGATTATTTCCAGCATTAAAAGTTATGGCATTAGTAGTCATTCCATATTCTGATTCAAAGGCATCAATAAAATCATAAAAAACACCTTCGCCATTTTTACCAAAAACATTAGCATTATTGATAACATTTATATTTTGGACAGTGTTGATATTTTCATTAATCCAATTTCTTTCCGCAACAGTTAATTTATTTTCATCACTCAAAATGAAATATAGAAATATTCCTAAGGCAATTACAGCAACAACACTAACAACAATTATTAATAAACTTCTTCTTTTTTTCATTATGACTCTTCTTCACTTTCTACTGGTGTATTGTTATTCCATACTAAACCTGAACCAGCAACGTTTCTTGCACCCATAATAGTAAATCCTTCACTATTTTCTGTAGATCCACAAGTAAGGGTAAAATTAATATCATAATAACTTAACAAGTTTTCACTAAATTGTTCTAAAGAAGCGGCAGCTTTACTTTGAGCTTCAACTAAAGATGTATCCCCAACAAAATCAATTATAATATAAATTATACGCCCCTTAGAATCAAAACTAACCGAATTGATCATTTCATCAGATTCAAGATTAGCAATATATTCGGAAACAAATGAATCATCGATTGGGTAATTTTCAATTTCATCTAAGCGATCACCATAAACTGATTCACTTCCTCCGAAAAAGTAAGAAAAAGTAACTATTAATATTGCAATAAAACAGATGATGAGTATTAATCCTAAAACGATTAAAACTTTATTTTTCCCCCATATCTCTTTTAATTTATTCAAATTATTCACTCTCCCAAGTAACATAATTATACTACATAATTATAATTTATTGCAAATTATTTAAAACTTCTAAAGTTTTAGCTTCATCCCAGATAGTAATACCTAAGTTTAAAGCATCTTGATATTTACTTCCAGGATTTGTCCCTACAATTACTATATCGGTGTTTTTACTAACTGATTCACTAACTTTAGCATTGTAATTTTCTAACTTTTCTTTAATTTCTTTGCGTCCTAATCCTGTTATTGTGCCTGTTATAACAAATCTTTTATCAGTTACCAGTTCATTAGTTCCAGCGATACGCCCCTTATAAATCATATTAACGCCAAGACTCTTTAATTCTGCAATTAAATCTTGATGGGTTTTAAAATATTCAACAACACTTTTAGCAGTAATAGAACCAATATCACGAATGCTTTCTAATTCTTCTTGTGTTGCTTGCATCAACATATCCATAGAGCCAAAGTAACTTGCCAGTAATTTAGCTGTTTTTGTGCCAATTTCTTTAATGCCTAAACCATATAACAATCTTTCTAAGCTACTATTTTTTGAATTTTCAATATTATCGATTATTTTATTTAAACTTTTTTCACCATAACCATCAAATTCCATAATGGCTTTTTTCTTATCCTTAATACTATAAAGATCAACTATATTTTTAACAAATCCTAAATTATATAGTTCTTCAACAATTTCATCCCCTAAACCTTCAATGTTTAAGGCATCTCTAGAAACATAATGAATAATGCTTTCAATATTACGTTTTGGACATTCAGGATTTTTACAATAGTAATCTGCTTGATCAGGGAGTTTAATAAGTTCTGAGTGGCACATTGGACACTTATCGATCATTTTAAAGGGAACTTCATCTCCAGTACGACGTTCAAATTTTGCTTCAACTACTTCTGGAATGACATCACCTGCTTTACGGATTGAAACGATATCACCGATCATTAGATTTTTGCTTAAAACATATTCTTCATTGTGAAGAGTTGCTCTTCTAATAGTTGAACCCATAACAATAACTGGATCTAAAACAGCATTAGGAGTAACTCTACCAGTTCTACCAACCGTAAATATTATATCAGTAAGTTTGGTTAATACTTCAGTTGCTGGAAATTTATAAGCAGTTGCCCATTTGGGATATTTAGCAGTGTATCCTAGTTTTTCTTGCATATCGATATCATTTACTTTAATAACAACGCCATCAATTTCATAAGGAAGACTGTTGCGTTTTTCCGTAATTTCAGTAATAAAATTTAGTATACCATCGATATCTTTAACTAACCTATTAGCAGGATTTACCTTGAAACCCAAAGAGGACATAAATTCTAAAGCCTCTAAATGGGTTTTAATACCATATTTTTCTGGCTCTGGTAAATAGTAAATAAAATTATCTAGTTCTCTTTTAGCAGTTATTTTGGAATCTAGTTGACGAATCGAACCAGCGGCGGCATTACGAACATTTTGTAAAAGCGGTAAACCTTTTTCTTCTCTTTCTTTATTTAACTTTTCCAAAGTACTCTTGTTCATAAATATTTCCCCACGGACTTCAATATCTATTGGCCTTGGTAATGTTAGGGGAATACTTTTAATAGTTTTAACATTGTGAGTTATATCTTCACCAGTTACTCCATCACCTCGAGTTACTCCGCGGATTAGTTTACCACCTTCATAAATTAAGGCAACACTTAAGCCATCAATTTTATATTCACAAACATATTCGGGGGTGTATCCTTCTTTTTTAATTTTGGCATCAAAATCTTTTATTTCTTCTTCATTAAAGACATTAGCTAAACTAAGCATCGGTTTTTCGTGAACAATTTTATTAAATTTATCGATTACTTCGCCACCTACTCGGTTAGTTGGAGAAGATGGATCAGCAAGTTCAGGATGTTCAGTTTCAATATTAATTAGTTCTCGTAGGTATTTATCATATTCTTGGTCAGTAATCGTCGGATTATCTAATACATAATAATTATAATTAGCTTCATTTAATATTTTAGTTAATTCTTCTACTCTTTTTTTTAAATCATTCATATTAGTCCCAGAGTTTTTCTGGATATTCTCCTTTCTTAATTAAGTTGTTGATATTTTCTTTTAAATTTTCGAGATCTTCTTTATAAGTTATTCCCATCCAAAGTGAACCACTAGTTTTAGCTCGCATTTTAAATTTGCCTTCAGCAATACCTTTGCGAATTACTTCGGTTAGAAAAAATTCATTAGTTAAAGTTATTTCTTCTTTGGTAAATTCTAAAAATTCTTCTTTTAAAAATTGCAAGAAATTTTGCCTTAAGCCATAAAAATTTACTGTAACAGGACGATCCTCAGCAATGGGGAATTCTTTATTATCAACTAAAGATTTGGCAATAAATCCACCATCTTTAGAAAATATTTCACATTCTAGATTGTTAATTACATAGGAGTCTTCATCTGTAAAAACTACTCCTCTTTTAACAGAACTATTTTTACTAGCAGTTATCAAAAATGGATAATTGACAGTTAAACAATCATCGAAGTTATTAGGATCACTAAAAAATTGGGCAGCAATTTCATAAGAATTTTTACCATAAAAATCATCAGAATTAATAAGCACAAAATCGCCATCGATCAAATGGGCCGCACAATAAATAGCGTGTCCTGTTCCTAACATTTTGACGCGTTCTTTAGGAATATTTACCCCAGCTGGAACAACATCTAGTTCTTGAAAGGCATATTCAACCTTTATTTTATCAGCAAATTTTTGACAGATGTTATTTTTAAAATAATCTAGGTGTTCTTTACGAATAATAAATATTACTTTACTAAACCCTGCTCGAATAGCATCATATACTGAATAATCAGCAATTATTTCTCCATTTGGTCCAACTGGTTCAATTTGTTTTAAACCACCGAAACGACTACCCATACCTGCAGCCATAATAACTAATGTTAAATTTTTCATTTTTCGCTCCTTTTAAGTCCTTGATAGTTACTCAAGAATTTTTTTATTCCAAATCTTTTATCAAAAGCAACTGTTACAAAACGATCATCACAATCAATTACTACTCCTCGCCCAAAGCTTAAGTGGAAAACTACTTCACCGTGTTTATAAGTTGTTGCTTCATCACTATAATATTTTTCTTTATTAAATGAGCCGGCTTACTTAAATCCCAAATCTTCTTTATCAATTAAATTAGGATCTACT
>CALVKJ010000021.1 GCA_944332675.1 uncultured Bacilli bacterium | reverse complement strand
AGACATGTTCCTTTTATTTTGCAAAAAAACAAAAGTGTATGTAAACCACTTACACACACTAAATATTTTACAACCGTTTTCTTTTGTAAGAAATCATTTCATCAGTAAGACCGAGTAAATAATCAGCGGAGATATCTAAATATTCGCAAATTTTTGGTAAGTAAGTAATGGGCATAATATTTATTCCTTTTTCATATCTTGCGTATTGTTGCTGTTTGATTCCTAAGTATTCAGCAATTTCTTTTTGAGTTACATTTTTACAATCTCTTACCCATTGAAGTCTTTCTGTATAGTACATATTATCACCATTAATTTTATATCATTTGTTACAACATAAGTGTTGACTTGCGAACAGATGTGTTATATCGTTTAGTTACAATAGTTATGTTGTTTTTATTGTGAAAATATACACAATATTAAGAAGTAAATAATGAAATCGTGGAGTGAAAAAAAACAAATGGTATTTATGGTAATTGGGTCTATTACTTTGATTATGGCGGTGCTTGGAGCAACGTATGCATATTTTCAGGCTCAAGGTGGAGTAGGGACTAATATAGATGCAAACATACAAACCGCAACAACCGATAACTTATCATTTCAAGTGGGTGAGTCTATTAACTTAACAGCCAATCAAGAAGACTTTGGTCAAGGGGCAGGAAATAAAAGTGGTGAAACTTATGCAAGAGCAACATTGACTGCCAATAATGCTACAAATAATGCAACAAGATATTATTATATTTATTTAGATATAACCGCTAATGATTTAGTTCATACTATTGATGAAAATACTCCTGAATTAATACTATCAATTACTGGGCCAGAAGGAGAAGTTACACAAATAGATGGATTAAAATATGTAACAGTTGGTGAAGTATCAGGTTTTGATATAACTGAAAGACAAGAAATAATTCCTTTAGCAGATAATTATGAAATAACATCTACAGGAACAATTACGCAAGAGTGGATAATAACAATAACTTTAATAAATTTAAATAGTGATCAACAAGCAAATACAGGTAAAGTATTTAATGCATCATTAATAGTACAAGAAGAAAAAACAGATAAAGTTTTATTTGCTGATTATATTAAGAGTTTATATACAGTAGATGGAGAAAATAATTTATATTTGCATGATGCTGATTTAGCAAATGGAGCAAATGATAACTCTCTTAGATATGCTGGGGGGAATTATAAAATAGCAGATCAATATGCTGATACGTATACTGCTATTAATAATGATTTAATAAAGTTTTATTGTGATGGAACAGAGGAGATTGTTTATACAAGTTGCTATAACAAAGAACATTATTATACGTTGTCATATGATACGAATAATACACAATATTTAGAATATAAAGAAGCTTATAAGCAAGCTATTGCGGATGGATATTTAGTACCAAATGTTAATAATTACGTCTGCTTTGGTTCGAACGAAGAAGAATGCCCAGAAGATAATTTGTATCGAATAATCGGTGTATTTGGCGATCAAGTTAAATTAATAAAAGCGGATCTTGCAACAATTGAGCAGCTTGGAACAAATGGATTTTATCAAAAGTATGTGCATCCTAATGTTCAAGTTAGTTATGAAGTAGATTTAACTAAATCTGCGTATTATTTGGGAGATCAAGTTAAATCAGCTCCTTATTATGTTTTTTATGCTGGAATTAGTTCTAATAGTTATGATAAATCGGAATTTAATACTATTAATTTAAATACGAATTATATAAATTCTTTGGGAACATTATGGATAAGTAAAATAAGTGATGCTACTTGGTATATTGGCGGTGGCAAATTGGAAAAAATAGGTTGGGGAACAGATGCTCAAACGACATATTCCTATGAAGTTGGAGAAAATAAAGCAAAAGATGGAGATACCTATATTTGTTGGAACGGCGAAGAATATGATAAAAATTGTATAGCAGAAAACACTGAGTATCAAACAAAAATTGCGTTACCATATGTAAGTGATTATATGTATGCCGCAAGTCCAGAAGCTTGGACTAAACCAGGATATACTCGAAGCGATCTTACAGATAAAGACGGTAATTATGGAATTATGTATGATTATCGTTCTGAAAGTGAAAATGATTGGTTGTATTTAGGAATAAATTATTTTACTATTTCTAGAATAACTAATTATTCAAATGAAACATCAGGTATTTCAGTTGATGATGATGGTAGCATTAATGTAACATTTACACATCCTGGTATGTATTATGGCGTCCTTCCAACATTTTATTTGAAAAGTGAAATAGAATATGTCGGAGGTACTGGCACAGAATCTGATCCTTTTAGAATTGATTAGTATTTTATAAAACTATAGATATATGATTATTTATAGTTTTTCTTTATCTTGAATTGTCATAACGATTTTGCTATAATGTATTTATAATAAAAGTGGGTTAGATAGTATGAAAGTATTTTTGATTGATAACAACAAAATTATTAAATATATGTTACCTTTAAGAGTAGATGATTCTTACTTAATAAGTTATAATAGCTCTAATATTAAAGATTGTCTAATTACTTTTGTAGGAGAAAATGATTCGTGGTATTTAAAGAGTAACGGAACAGTTAATATAGTAGAAAATAATCAGGAAGCCGATAAAGTACTAGTTGAACCCTATAAAAAATATACTTTAAAAATTGTTGGAAAATCTAACCTTATTGAACTTTATTTTTTGCCTGTTAAAGAAACTTTGTTTAAACTGGATTTTAGTAAACTTGATAATTTTTCAATTGGGGCAAGTGAAACTTGTCATATTTGTTATAATTCATCTGATTTAACCAGTGTTCAAGCGATGCTTAAAAAAGTAGGTGAAGATTGGATTATATCTTGTGTTAATGATGAGGCATATAAAGTTTGTGTCAATAATAGTAGAGTAACTATTAAAAGAATGAAGATTGGTGATATCATTTTTATTGCTGGTTTAAAGATTGTTTGGATGGGACATTTTATTTGTGTCAATAATCCAAGAAATATTTTGAAGATAACTGGTATGGATTTGATTCAAGATGAAAAAAGAGAGAATAAAGAGATATTACCAGTTAGTGAAGATGATAAATATACAGAATTGTATGATAAAGATGATTATTTTGCTCATTATCCAGCGATTCGAGAATCAGTAGAAAATAAAGAAATAGATGTCGATTCTCCACCAGGTCAAGACAAAGAAAGCAATATGCCATTTATTTTAACTATTGGGTCAACTTTAGTTATGCTAGCCGCTTCTTTTGTTATGGGATATAATGTCGTTTATGGTTTATATAGTGGTCGAACTATCTGGAGTGTGTTGCCACAGCTTATAATGTGTGTAGCAATGCTTATAGGTAGTTTAATTTTGCCAAGGATAGCTAGTAGCTGGCAAAAAAAGCAACGAAAGAAAAAAGAAACATTAAGACAAGAAAAATATACGGATTATTTACAGAAGAAAGATAGAGAAATTCAATTAATAGTTAAAAATGAAATACAAATTTTAAATGATAATTATTTAAGTACAGATAATTGTCTTTTAGCTTTAGAAAAAAAGAATCGTAATTTTTGGTGGTGCCAATACGAAGATAGTGAATTTTTGACTATTAGAGTAGGGGTAGGAAGAAGAAGATCTAATGTTATAGTTAATGCTCCAGAAGAACATTTTACATTGGAAGAAGATAATTTGTTAGATGAATCTTGTAAATTACGAACTAAATATGATTATATTGAAGGAATGCCAATAATTGTATCTCTTAGGGACAATTATGTTACTTCGTTAATATGTAATAGTGCTGTTAAAGATAGCTATGTTAATTCATTATTGGCCCAAATATTAATATTAAATAGTAGTTTGGATTTGAAGATAGCTATTATTACTAATGAAGATAATATTAGCCGTTGGGATTTTGCCAAGTATTTGCCACATATTTTTGCTGATGATAAAAGTATTCGTTTTTTTGCCACTGATGAAGCGGAAGCGAAAATAGTATCTAATTATTTGGAAGAAGAACTTAAGAATCGCAAAGAGTCTTCAGCTAGAGAAGGAGAAAATAATAAATACAAGCCAATACCTTATTTTTTAATTATTACTGATGATTATAAAAAATATAAAAATATTACGATAATTGATGATATAGTAAATAAAAATGTTAATGAATTTGGTTTTTCATTGTTTGTTATTGAAGATACAATAAAACAAGTGCCAATTGCTAGTCAGACTTTTATTGAGTTAAATGAAAAAGATGGGGTAGTTATTCAAAAGACTACTGGTTTAAATTCACAGACAATATTTTATGTAGATAAAAATGAAAAAGAGCTGGATATGCATTATATTGCTTTGAAGTTGGCAGATGTTCCTGTTGTTACTAAAGATGGCCCTTCAGTTTTACCAAGTTCACTTTCATTTTTAGATATGTTTGGAGTTTCCAAAATTGAGCAGTTAAATATTCTAAATAGATGGCAAACAAATAATCCTGTGATCAGTTTGGATACAACAATTGGGGTTCACGCTAATGGCGATAAATTTAATTTAGACTTGCACGAAAAGTTTCATGGACCACACGGTTTAATTGCTGGTTCTACTGGTAGTGGTAAATCAGAATTTATCATAACTTATATTTTGTCAATGTGTTTAAATTACCATCCTTATGAAGTACAGTTTGTTTTGATCGATTATAAAGGTGGAGGCTTAGCTGGAGCTTTTGAAAATAAAGAAACTGGGGTAAAGGTACCGCATTTAGTAGGAACAATTACTAATTTGGATGTAAGTGAAATGAATAGAAGTTTAGTATCTATTCAAAGTGAACTTACAAGACGTCAGAGAGTATTTAATGAGGTTAGAGATTCCTTGGGAGAAGGAACAATCGATATATATAAATATCAAAAACTTTACCGCGAAGGTGTTGTTAAAAAGCCAATGGCGCATTTATTTATCATCTGTGATGAATTTGCGGAATTAAAACAACAAAGGCCGGAATTTATGCAACAACTAATTAGTACATCGAGAATTGGTCGTTCTTTAGGAATTCACTTAATACTAGCTACGCAAAAGCCTAGTGGAGTGGTAAATGATCAAATTTGGGCGAACTCTAAATTTAAAGTTTGTTTGAAAGTTCAAGATAGGTCAGATAGTATGGAAATGCTTAAAAGACCAGAAGCGGCATCGATAAAGGAAGCAGGGCGTTTCTACCTACAAGTAGGTTATAATGATTTATTTGATATTGGTCAATCTGGTTGGTCAGGTGCTAAATATGTTCCATCTGATCGAATTTTAATGAAGGTTGATGAATCCATAAATTTTATCGACAATGTAGGGTATGTAGTAAAGTCAGTAAAAGATGTTAAGGTACAAGAAGTTGCTACAAAAGACTATGGGGATCAATTAACTAATTTAGTTAAATATATTTATAATTTGGGTAAAAAAGAAGAACTAGTTACTGAAAAATTATGGCTTGATCCAATACCTAATGTTATTTATGTCGATGACTTAAGAGCTAAGTATGGCTATCATGCTAAACCTTATGTGATGGATGTTTTAATTGGAGAATATGATGACCCAGTAAATCAAATTCAAGATTTATTGACAATTAATTTGACTGTTAATGGTAATTTAGTAATATTTGGGCAACCGGGTAGTGGTAAAGAAAAATTGCTTTCTACTTTAATTCGTTCTTTAATAATCGATCATACACCAGATGAAGTAAATATTTATATTTTGGATTGTGGTTCTGAGTCATTAAAGATATTTAGTGGAATGCCTCATGTAGGAGATGTTTTAACTGTTGAAGAAAGTGAAAAAATAAATGATTTATTTGTAATGGTCGAAAGAGAAATCGAAAAGCGAAAAGAATTATTTGTCGATTATGCTGGAAGTTATACTGATTATATTACTAATAGTGGTAATAAATTACCGATGATGGTGGTAATCATAAATAGTTTTGATATTTTTTCGGAAAATTACTCTCGACTTGCGGATAGCATTCAAGCTTATTTTAGAGATGGTTATAAATACGGGGTAGTGTTTATACTAAGTTGTATTACCACATCAGCAGTAAGGTCTAGAGCACTTCAATTCTTTGGTAATAGAATATGCTTGCAACTTGCTGAAGAAAGTGAATACAGAAGTATAACTAATGCACCACGGGGAATTACACCGGCGAAGATATTTGGTCGTGGTATAGTAGCAATTGGAGAAAATGGATATGAGTTTCAAACTGCAGCATTTGCTAGTGAAAAGGAATTTACTAATTCTCTTAGAGAATTAAAAACAATATTAAATGATGCTTATACTACTAGAGCACCTAGTATACCTACGATTCCACAAAATATAGTAGTTGATAGTTTCTATAGCCTAATAAAGGATAGTGTTTTACCAGTAGGTTATAATATTGATACCAAAGCTATTACGTATTATGATTTTAAGAAAAGTAAAATTATTCCAATATTAGCTACCAATATAGATGAAACAAAGATATCATTTGTTCATGCAATTATTAGAATGCTAGCGATGCAAAAGGAAAATACAGTTACGGTAATTGACTTTGCTAATGCTTTTTCTAAAGAAATGGAAAATGTTAAGGCATATAGAAAAAAGGAAGAGTATGCTTCTGCTTTTGTAGAAATGAATAATGAAATAGTTAAGAGTAATGAAACAGAATTACAAAAGTATTATTTTGTAATTGGTACTAGCACAATTAAAGATAATATTGGAGAAGAACTATATAATGGTATTACTAAATTATTTACAAAACTTAAGGAATATCCAAACGTTCATATAATATTTGTCGATGTATCTAATTCTTTCAAAACAATTACTTACGAAGATTGGTACAATGATGCTTTTGATGGCAGAAGTGGTATTTGGATTGGAGAAAACTTTGCTTTGCAAACTCTTATAAGTATAAATGATTTGGATAATCAAGAAAAACGATATGAATATCCAAAGATGGCTTTGTTAATAAGTAAAGGAAAATATGAATTCATTAAGTTTGTAACTGATTTGGAGGATAATGATGAAGAATAAAGTTTTAGTTCATTTATTAATTCCCGAAATTGATCAAGAATATGATATATTTATTCCCATAAATATTCGTATTGGTACAGTAATTGAATTACTCAATAAGTCATTAGTAGAACTTACTAATGGAATATATCAGCCACGAGATAATCGTAATTTATATAATTTGGAAAACTCCGGAGTATATCAAATTAATGATTTAGTAAGGAATACGAATATTAGAAATGGCGTAAGTGTTGTGTTTATGTAAAGAAAGTCTATGAATGTAGACCTTTCTTTTTTTTGATGTTATAATTTTGATGGTGAACATAAATGAATAAGCAAAGAATTGTTTCATTATTAATCGCTTTAAATCTTTTTTTAACTTCTTGTTCAAGAGAAGTGGCAACTAATACTAATAATAAAGATACGAATGATGGAAAAATAGATAATTATCAAGAAGATATAGTTACTCCTTCGTCCGATGATGTTATAACTGATGGTTTTGTGTATGATGAATTAGCTATGACTCAGTTTGATGAAGAATTTTTAAATCGGCAAGTTAATATTGCTGATTGGAGTAGTTTTACAGCGTATTTGAATAATATGGATGTCGTTTATCCTTATCAAGAGTTATATACAAAAGAGTATGATTTGAATGTAGCAGATGCTTTTGATGATTCAGAAATAGCAATAATTGTAAATGGGCAAGTTGATTATGGTTTGCTTTTAAATAAGGTGTTAGAAAATAATCGAAAATATTTACAAGATAATTATGAATCATCAAAATCTTTTGTAGAAAGTGTTTGTCATATTGTTCAGGAATATATCAATTCAGAGATAAAAAATAATCCTAATATTAATTTAACTGAGTTAAATATAAAGTTAAATAATTTACACGTTTTACCTTATACTAGTTTTGGTTATGGGTATTATAATCAAGAATCGGGGATTTTGGGAATTAGTGTTTCGGCATTAGAAGGAACAGATGATAGTATAGTAAAAGATATTATTACTCATGAAGTGGTTCATATCTTACAAAGTGCTACCCCAGAGGAAGTGAAAAATGGTAATTATGTAAATCGCAATGGCTTTTTATATCAAAAAGAAGAGCGAGCAATAAATCCTTATAATTGGCTTTGGTTTAGTGAAGCAGCAGCAGAATCATTGAGTTATACTTATCAAGGTTTGGATGAACCTTATGTTTATGGAAGTGAAATCAAAGCTTTGGAATTTATCAAATTTGCTTCTTTTAAACCTAATCAGGAATTAGAAAAGTCCTTATTTAGTTCGAATATTGAACCTTTTTATAATTATTTTGGGGCTACAACTACTGAAGAAAAAGAAAGCATTAATAGGCTTTTTTATGCTCTAACTATTGTATATAATGATAATCCTGGTGAAGAAGGTAAATGGTTTTATGATGCCTTAGATAATCTGGGTTATGGTGTTCACTATACTGAAATAGATAATTTTGAATCCGAAGTAAAAGGATCAATTGCTTTAGAGTTAAGTAAGATGTTTTATCAAAATTTAGTGCAAAATATAGCTAATAAGGATATAACTTTAAATGATTTATTTAAAGTTATATCAGTTTTCGAATTAGAATTAAGCAGGTTTTTATGGTATGAATCAAAATATGTTGATTTAGAATGCTTTTTAAAAGAATATACGAATATGCAAAATAACTTTTGGGCGGTATTAGCTCGATGTATGAATTGTGATTTAGATTACTTACAAAATTTATATTACATATATAACCGAGATGTAAAAATTGAAAATATAAGTATTCCATGGCTTAATGAAAATATCAATGATTATCTTAACTATATCAATATTAGTAGAGAGGGAAACAAAAGGGATGCTATATTTAAAATTTATGACACAATGTTTACTAATAATTTTGCAAAATGATTGACACTCTTCCTTTAATGTATTAAAATTATAGTAGATTAGGATAAAGGAGGACTAGAATGTTTGAGGATTTGGCAATAACACAAAAAAATGATGTTATAGGTATTAATGATATCAAAATCAAAAAAACAATTAGTCAAATTTACGACAGTGCTGATTTACTTCGAGAAAAATTGGCTAAGCTTGATGAAATAATGTCAAATGCTGAAGATTACATCATTTGTGATGCATCTAAAAACATGTTTGGGAAGTTCCGTAACTTTAGAACTAATTTTGCTATTGTTTTAAGTAATGTTTATAATTATGGCGATGATTTAACTAGAGTTTTAAATAATTTTAAGCATACTGATGTTATAGCAAGTGATTATTTAAGAAGTCATAGTAAGGGAGGAATGTAAAATGGCAGACTTAAATATTGGGGATGTTACTTATGGTATTTCTTATTCAGGTATTGAACAATACAAAGAAGACATTAAAAGTAAATGTTTGGTAGAGGTTAAAAATTTAATTGAGGAACATAGTGCTTTAGTTCGTCAGGCAATTGATGCAGGATGGAACGGTGAATCTGCAAAGAAGTTTAAGGAATTGTTCAACAAAAGATGCGATGAATTGGTTGATGCTTTGGATTCCGAATATTATAATTTGGAAAGTAGATTAAATGAACTTACAACAAACTATATCAATCAAGATGCAGGAATGTTTATAGAATAAGGAGGAATGTAAAATGGCAATGAATTTTAATGTAGAAACACAAGCATCAACTTTTGATGTTAATAAAGCTTATAACAAAATGTATAATGATCGAGTATCATCTCGTGATGAAAACAGAACTACAGCTCCATCTAGAGGATTTTTTGGAGATGATGTAATTGGTTTAAATGCTACAAAAATTCCAGAAATGAAATCAGCAATTACTGATATGTGTAATGCAATTGGGGCTAAACTAGGAGAAATGGAAACTGATATCGATAGCTTTAATGCTTATAAGGGTGAAGGAATAGATGCAGAATTAAAAAGTTACTTAGGGAAAGTTGCAGCATATTGCAATAACTTAACTAGTACTTTAAAAGCATTTAATGATAAACTTACTGATGTGGAAACTCAATGGAAAAATGTTACTACTTCAATGGGAGAACAAATTGGTAGTACTGGTGGAAGTTTTGCAACTGGTACGCAATATACCGAAGAACTTCAATAGGCTTTTAAATGGCAAATTTAAATTATTTATATCGTAGTTTGCAAAAATATCAAGCATTTAGAAGAGATATTGATAATTGGGTAAGCGAGTTACAACAAGCTACCGCGTCTTTAGATTTAGCTAAAAATTATATAGGGGATATTTATCAATATGATAATGCTAGTGCGGATAATTATGAAATAAGGACTTTAGTAAGTAATCTTGATAACATTTTAATTTCTTTAGAAAGCAATATTATGCCAAGCATTGATGCTAAAATTCGAAGACTGGAAAGACAAATTGCTGATGAGGAAGCAAAAGAAGCTTTAAATTTGTTGTAGGTGAAAAATGGACATTAAAGTAAATACAGATGAACTATTGGAGTCTAGCGAAACTTACCTTAAAACTTGTAGGGAAATAGAAAGCATTTTGGCGAATGTTTATGCTGATTTAGAGCAAGTTTTTCTTGATGGCAGTTGGCAAGGCGTTAGTGCAATGCGTTATCAAAGCACTATCAATGCTGAAAAAGAAGATTTGGAAGCGTTCGTTAAAGTAGCTCAAGAATACGGAAAAATACTAAAAGAGTATGCTGAAAGAACAAAAGCTTTAGCTTCTAAGTATCGGAGGTAATAATGCCAAAAGTATATATCGATGTTACAGATAAAAGGGTAAGTGAACATTTAAAAGAAGCAATAAATAATTTAAGCAATATTGTTAATCAAAGCATTGATATTCCAGGAGATTTTGCTTACAGAAGCCAAACTATGCAATATAAAAATGATATAAATAAAATTAAAAATAAATTAAATAATTTAAATGAATGGCTTATTAATAGTCAAAATGATTATCAGAATTTATTAAATGATTTAACTAGTGATGTAAATAAAATAAAAGATATAAATGTAAAGAAAAATAATAGTAAAATAAAAGAATAAAAAGGAGGTAAGCATGGAAGAAAAGTATTTACCTATTGGGTCAGTAGTTACTGTTAAAGATATCAATAAAAAATTAATGATTATTGGTTATTATTCTTTAGAGTATAAAAATTCGGTGAAATTATATGATTATGTGGGATGTAGTTATCCGGAAGGTATGCTTTTAAAAAATAATACATTTTCTTTTAATCATTCAGATATTATTAGTTGTGATTTTTTAGGATATCAGGATGAATCTTTTAAAGTTTTAAATAGTAATTTAAATAGTCAACAAAATGCAAATCCAGAAAACTTAGAACAACCTAGTAATTTCTTGAATTTGAAATTTGATGAAAATGGAGTTGTTATATATAACGAAATGAGTAATGTAAAAAAGACTCCAGAAATTGTTAAAAGAAATGTCGAAGTAACTAATCCTTTTGAAACTAAAACTCCAACAGAAACACCAGAAACTAGTACTCCGGTGGTAGCTAAAGATTTTACTTTTGATGAAAATGGAGTAGTTACACAAGATAATACTATAAAAGAAAATAAAAAGGATATTGAAAGTAATTTTAGATATACTTTTGATGAAAATGGTTTTGTTATTGGCGAAGAAATAGTTGATGGTAATGCTAATGAAACAAGTACTTCAGAACAAGCGGGAGATCTTCAATATCTATTTGATGAAAATGGCTTTGTAGTTGGAGAAAAGAATAAAAATGATGATGTAGCAACCAAGTCTACAGATACTATACCAAAGTATACTTTCGATGAAAATGGAATTGTAACTGGTGATAGTACTTTAAAAGAGAATGTTAAACCAACTACTGAACAAGCAAAAGAAGAACCTAAAAAAGATGAATTTCAAATGCCACATTATCGATTTGATGAAAATGGCGTAATAATTAGTGAATAACGAAA
The DNA here is from genome assembly GCA_944332675.1 of uncultured Bacilli bacterium. Taxonomy (GTDB): domain Bacteria; phylum Bacillota_I; class Bacilli_A; order RF39; family UBA660; genus Onthocola_B. The sequence goes on along the minus strand of CALVKJ010000021.1, from coordinate 4,272 downwards.
GTTATTCTTTTTTTTATATTTAAAAAATGATATATTATTGTTGGTGATTTGATGAAAAAGACAGTTTTAGTTACTGGAGGATCACGAGGATTGGGAGCAAGTATAGCTCGAGTTTTTGCCCAGTATAATTACAATGTAATAATTAATTATAAAGAAAGTGATATCTTGGCAAATAATTTAAAAAAAGAATTAGAAAGTAATTATAATGTAGAAGTATTATTAGTTAGGGCTGATATATCTCGTGAAGAAGAAGTTAGGAAAATGTTTCAAAGTATTATTGATCATTATCCTAAAATAGATGTATTAATAAATAATGCTAGTATTTCTTTAGATAACGACTTAGTAAGTAAAGATGCTTTAGAATTTAAGAGAGTTTTAGATGTAAATTTATTAGGTACTTATTTAGTTACGAAGTATTCTCTAGATTTATTTGATAGTGGGGCAATTATAAATGTTGCTAGTACTAATGCTTTTGATACCGGTTATATTGAATCGATTGATTATGATGCATCAAAAGCTGGAGTTATTGCTCTAACTCACGATTTTGCGAAAGTGTTGGCTCCTAATATAAGAGTTAATGCAGTTGCCCCAGGTTGGATAAATACTGATATGACTAGTAATTTAAATCCGAATTTTAAAAAAGAGGAAGAAAGTAAAATACTTTTAAAAAGATTTGCTGATCCAGAAGAAATTGCCAAAGTAATTTATTTTTTAGCAAGTGATGATGCAAGTTATGTAAATGATACAATTATTAGAATTGATGGTGGTAGAAATGTTTGATAATTTAGTGAGTGAAGCTGAAAATAGTATTCAAAGTGTTTTTAAGAAAATTGAAGATGTAGCATATTTTAATAGTAAAAAAGTACTCAATGCTTTTTGGAGTGAAAATATAAGTGAAGCGCACTTTAATAGTACAATGGGTTATGGTTATGGTGATTTAGGTAGAGATGCTTTAGAACGAGTTTATGCTAAAGTTTTTGCATCAGAAGATGCTTTAGTACGTAATCAGTTTATATCAGGAACTCACGCTTTAAGTACAGCTTTTTTTGCTCTTTTAAGACCTGGAGATACTCTTTTATCAATTACTGGTAAACCATATGATACTTTAGATTCTGTAATAGGATTTAATGATAATGCTAGTAGTTTAAAAGCATTTGGCGTTAAGTATGAACAAATTGATTTAATTGATAATGATTTTGATTATGACTTAATTAAAAAAAGAGTAGCTAAAAATAATATAAAAGTAATTGAAATACAACGTTCTATTGGTTACTCTATGCGTAAAAGTATAAGTATTGATTCTCTAGAAAAAGTAATCAAAGTAATAAGAGAAGTAAATAAAGATGTAATTATTATGGTTGATAATTGTTACTGCGAATTTGTTTCTATTAAAGAACCAATAGAAGTTGGAGCAGATATATGTGTGGGATCCTTAATTAAAAATCTAGGGGCAGGTATTGCTTCGAATGGGGCATATATTGTAGGGAGAAAAGACTTAATTCATTTGTGCAGTGAAAGATTAAATGTTGCAGGTGAAGCTAAAGAGGTTGGTCCATCTCTTGGGGCTACTAAAAGTTTTTTTCAAGGCCTTTATATGGCGCCATCAGTTGTTGCTAGTAGTTTAAAAACAGTAGTTTTAGCTTCTTATTTGTTAGAAAATTTAGGTTATCAAGTAAGTCCTAAATGGAATGAAGAAAGAGCAGATATAGTGCAAACGATAACTTTCAATGATGAAAATAAATTGATTAAATTTGTGCAAGGCATTCAAAAGGGTAGTGCCATTGATGCATCAGCAATACCGGTACCATCAGATATGCCAGGATATGATGATAAGATAATTATGGCATCGGGATCATTTACTCAAGGTTCATCAATTGAACTATCTTGTGATGGACCAATACGTCCGCCATATATTGCTTATCTACAAGGAAGTCTTACATATGAATATGGTAAAATTGGTATATTAAGGGCGATAGAAAATTTAGAAAATAATTAAATTAGTGAAATTCTAATTATGTAAAATAATCCCATAAGGGATTGTTTTTGTTTGGTAAATCGTTTATACTTTTATTATAGTAGAGAGGATTGAGATTTTATGGAATCAAAAAATAATGAGAAAAAAGTACTAGCGTTATCATTTTTTGGAGTAATAACGCTGATAGCAGTAGTAGTTGGAGCAACATATGCATATTTCACAGCGCAAGGTGGAGGAACAGGAAATATTAATGTTAATGCAAATACTGCAACTACCGATAACTTATCATTTCAAACGGGAAGTGCTATAAGTTTAACAGCGAACCAAGAAGATTTCTATCAAGGTGCAGATAATAAAAGTGGTAGTACTTTTGCAAGAGCAACACTAACTGCAAACAACGCAACGAATAATGCAACAAGAAATTATTATGTATATTTAGATATTACAAGTAATGATTTTGAATATACTACAGTTGATAATCAAGCAGAATTGTTATTAAAAGTAACAGCACCAGACGGAAGTGAAGTAACAACACTTGGTTCTTTAGAAAGAAAAACAAGTGGTAGTGGAGCAAATCAAGTAACAGGATTTGATATAACAACACAAACAGGCTTAATCACCATAGCAGATAATTATGAAATAACATCTACTGGAACAGTAACACAAGAATGGCAAATAGAAGTAATATTTGCAAATTTAGATAGTGATCAAAATGCGAATACTGGCAAGACATTTAGTGCAAACTTAATAATACAAGAAGAACCAATGGAAGATGAAGGATTAGCCTATCACGAAACGTGTACACCTGGAACAATGGCGTGTGATATTGCCAGAACATATAATGAAACTAATCCAGAAATAAATGGATTATATTATCACGATGCCGATTTAGCAAATGGAGCACAAGATAATAGTTATAGATATAGTGGAGCAAATCCAAATAATTACGTATGTTTTGGAGCAACCGGAGCAGATTGTCAAAATGAAAATAATCAATATCGAATAATTGGAGTATTTAATAATCAAGTAAAACTAATTAAGGCAACAAGTTATGGAGATTATGCTTGGGCGTCAAGTGGAGTTAACACTTGGGATGAAACAACAAAACCAGATATATACACCACATTAAATGAAACATACTATAATACACTAGGAAGTGAATGGCAAAATCTAATAGCAGAGTCAACTTGGCAAGTCGGAGGAATGGATTACAGTAATACAAATACAGCCAAACAATATTACGATGTAGAAGTAGGAACAGGACAAAGTGGATATGAAGAAACAATGAAAATAGGCTTAATGTACGTAAGTGATTATGGATTTGGAGCAAATCCGGAGAAATGGACAACAGCATTAGTATATCCTGATGGCGAAAATTATGGAACAGATAATTGGCTATATTTAGGCGCTTATGAATGGTTAATTTCCCGTGATGCGGGTAGCTCGGGCTATGCGTTCTACGTGTCTTCCTTCCACGGCGGTGGCGTGACTGGCGGCTCTTTGAACAATACGAATGCTGTTCGCCCGTCCTTTAGTCTAGCATCCACTGTGGAAATTTCTTCAGGTACAGGAACGAGTACAGATCCATTTGTTCTTTCGCTTTAAAAAATATTACATAAAAAAAGTCGCATTTCTGCGGCTTATTTTGTTAATGTAAATATTATTTCTGGATTTTTAGTTTCTTCTTTGCTCCAATCTTGGCGTTTGTTTTTGAAGTCTACTAAGTTTAGAGCATTGCCTAGAGCCATTAAGAAACTTACTGGTTGTCTTAGTTCACTCCATTTTTCTCCAGTATTTAAAAACTTCATTTCTTCATAAGTTGTTGCTAAATGAACCATTTTGATAAGTTCATATATTTCTTCTTTATGAGATTCTAGTTTTTCTGGATCAAAAGGATAATCAACTAATAAAGCTTCACCGATAATATTTTCTTTGTTTTCCCAAGGTCTAGGTCCAAGAGCTAAACAATCTTTCCAAATGTCTTTAACTTTTTCCATAAATAATTCGGTTACATTAGCGTCTTGTTTTGGTTTTTCACCTAAATCTTTTAAGAAGTCCATTAAATACATTAAAAAGTCAGCATCTATTGATACAGTACCATCGACTTTTTGGACTGGGACTTCTATATAAAAATCATTAGAATTATTACTTTGCATAAATATTTCCCCCTTTTTTTTATGCGAGTATTCTAACATTTTTTGGTGATTTTGTCAAATTTGCAAAAAATTAGCAGTTATATATTGACAAGTGCTAAGCATAATATTATAATGTATTTAGCACTGTGAAAGATTAAGTGC
>CALVKJ010000020.1 GCA_944332675.1 uncultured Bacilli bacterium | reverse complement strand
ATTAAAAAAGAAGTAGCTATTTAAGCTACCTCGTATGGTAATTATCTTGTGCCACACACACTATTTGACAATTAACCCTTATTAATTACCTTTCACTTGATTCATTACTTCTTCAGCAAAATTATCATTACGTTTTTCCATTCCTTCACCGACTTCATAACGAATCATACTTACGATTTCTCCACCATTGTTAGTTACATATTTTTCTACAGATAAATCGCCATCTTTGATGAAAGCTTGTTCAGCAAGACAAATTTCTTTATAGAATTTTTTAATTCTTCCTTCAACCATTTTTAGAGCAATGTCTTGAGGCTTTCCTTCATTCATAGCTTGTTCCTTTAAAACATTTCTTTCGTTATCTAGAACATCTGCAGGAACTTCACTTGGGAAACAATATAATGGTTTCATAGCTGCTGCTTGCATTGCTACGTCTTTAGCAACTTCTTCGCTTGCTCCTTTAATAACAGTTAAAGCAGCAATTTTTCCTCCCATATGGATGTATGAACCAAAGAATTCATCGTCATTCTTAGTAACAATTGCAAATCTTCTTAAAGAAAGCTTTTCACCAATTTTAGCAGTTTTATTTACTATTAATTCACCAATTGTTTCATCTGGTGTTGCAAGATTTTTAGCTTCTTCAACAGTTGTAACATCACTTTTTAGTAAAGTAGCTCCGATAGTATCGATCATACTAATGAATTCTTCATTTTTACTAACAAAGTCTGTTTCACTATTTACTTCTAAGATAACTGCTTTATTACCATCAACATAAATATTAGCAAGACCTTCAGCAGCAATACGACTTTCTTTCTTAGCAGACTTAGCAATACCTTTTTCGCGTAAATAATTTACGGCTTCATCCATATTACCATTAGTTTCTGCTAGAGCTTTTTTACAATCCATCATACCTGCTCCAGTTAGTTCACGTAAGTTTTTAACCATACTTGCAGTAACTTCCATAATTTCCTCCTTATTTACTTAATATTTCGATTAATTCGTCTTTTTTCATAGTTGAGTAACCTTTAATCTTATTTTCTTTAGCTAATTTTTTTAGTTCACTTAAAGTTTTAGATTCAAGTTCATCAACTTTCTCCATTTCTTTGATTTCTTCTAATACAGTTTCATCAACTTTAACTTCTTCTTTTTCAACTGCATCGTCTTTCTTAGTTTCTTTTTTTACTTCTTTATCATCTTTTTTATCATCTTCAGAAACATAATCAACTAATTCAAGACCATTAGCTTCACAAATAGCATTAGTAAGTACTCCAAGCATAACTTTGATTGATCTTACTGCATCATCATTACCAGGAATAACAAAATCAACATCATCTGGATCACAGTTAGTATCAACAATACCAAATACAGGTATTCTTAATTTTCTTGCTTCCTTAATTGCATTGATTTCTTTTTTAGGATCAACAACAATGATTGCTTGTGGAAGTTTTTCCATAGAACGGATACCTGATAGAACACGGTTTAACTTTTCATATTCTTTCTTTAGACCAATAACTTCTTTTTTAGGTAGAAGTTCAAATGTTCCATCTGCTTCCATTTTTTCAATTTCTTCAAGTCTTTTAACTCTTCTTCTGATAGTACGGAAGTTTGTAAGTGTTCCTCCTAACCATCTTTCAGTTACATAGTAAGAATTACTTCTTGTTGCTTCTTCACGACAAACTTCTGCAGCTTGCTTACGTGTTCCAACAAATAAGAACTTACCTCCATTTTCGGCAATTGTCTTAATTTCTGCATATGCTTCTTCAAGACAAGCTTTTGTTTTTTCTAGATCGATAATATAAATATCATCTCTAGAAGTAAAAATATACTCTTTCATTTTTGGATTCCATCTTTTAGTTTGATGTCCAAAATGAACTCCAGCTTCTAATAAATAACTCATAGAAACTACTGCCATAAATAAATTCCCTCCTTCGTTATAACTTCTCAATACTTCAACTTATCTTTACACCTACTCGGCACTCGTAAAAATAATCCATATTGATGTTTATTTTTTTGCATTTACAGCAATTTCAATTCTACCAAATATTATGCTATTTTACAAGTATTTTTAAACAGTTTATCATATTTTTGTTGGACCTAAAAATTCAAAACCAGGAATATTACGTAATATTCCAAAAATAATTACAATAATAAGTAAAATATAATATACATTATTAGGAATTACTATTGAAATATTTAGAAATTTTTTAATTAATAATTTTATTAACCAATAAATAACTCCAAGTATAATTAATATAAATACGAGGGGATTAAATCTGAAAGCTTGATAAAAATTTAATTCTAACAATGAAAAAAACATTCTTGTAATACCACAACCTGGGCAAAAAAAGCCAGTAATTTCGTGGAATAAACAAGGGATACTGATATTTAAGTATTTATTTAATATATAATAAAAAAGAAAAATGACAAATAAAACAATAGGTGCTTTTACTTTATTTTTAGCTAGCATTATTTAGAAAACCTATTTAGATCTTGTTGCATTAAGCAGTAATTTATTAAACCTAGGCCAAAAATATGTAAAATTAAATAAAGAATGGCATTATCATTAATAGCCTTGTTATATAATTTTCCAGCAACACCTAGCTTTTGACCGATACGATACGCCCAATAAAATCCATATATACCGCAGGTAAGAATAGTAAATAAGAAAGACATACCACCAGAAGTACCATCTTCTTTACTTACTGCATTAACTTCATCAGTAATACAAATAAACCAATATACACCATATATACCACAAGTAATTATTGTGTATATAAGACATAAAGCTATATTTCTTTCGGGAATTTTAAAGTTTAATTCTTGATGATTATTACCTTCAACACTAGCTCCACATTTACTACAAAAATTACTTCCCGCTGCTATTTCGTTACCACAATTTGCACAAAATCGATTCATCGTATCTCCTCCATTTAAAAACATTTTAACAAAGAAAAAAGGATAATTCAATATCCTTTAAAAAAACCTGAATATATCTTGAATAGTTATGTAAATCATTAGCAAGATAAGTAGGAAAAAACCAATCATATGGCAGATATTTTCTACCCTAGAGTTAACTGGACTTCCTTTAATTTTTTCGATTATCAAGAATAGTACTCTACCACCATCGAATGCTGGGAATGGTAAAATATTAATGAATCCAACATTAATTGATAAGAAAGCTACTAAATAAAGCATATAGCTTATACCATAACCAATAGACTGATCAACTACTTCATACATACCTACTGGGCCAGATAAAGCTTGCAAGGAAATTTTACCTGTAAATAAGCCTTCGATAGTTAGAGCCATTGAGTGAACTATGCTACCAAATTTAGTAAATGCATATTTTAAAGAATCAAGGAATCCATTAACTTCTTCTGTTTTAATATATACTCCAAAAGTTTTGGTTTCAGTTCCGTCTTCTAGTTCAGTTATTTCTGGAGTTACATCGATATCTTCAACTGTTCCATCAGTATGTCTTATCGTAAATGTATAAACATTATCTTTGCTTTCCATAATAAGCAAGATTTGGGCAGTATCCCAATTAGATACATTACGACCATTGATAGCTAAAATTTCATCATCAGCAACAATGCCCGCATCAGCCATCGGCGAATCAGCAACCACTTCACGGACTTCTGGTAGTGAAATGGTAGCTCCCCATATAAGAGCACTTAAGAAAAGAAGCAATAAAGCTAAAATGAAGTTATTTACTACTCCTGCAACTAATATGATTATTCTTTGCCACCATGGCTTATTACACATAAAAGATTTTTTATCGATTTTTTCATCATCTTCATAGACTTCACCAGCCATTGAAACAAAACCACCAATTGGTATAGCTCGAATATTATAATCTATCTTATCTTTTTTACCCTTATGAGTGAAAATGATTGGTCCCATACCTATAGAAAATTCATAAATATGCACCTTAAATATTTTAGCCCAAATAAAATGACCAAATTCATGAACTAAAATGATAATACCTAAAATAAATATCAAAACTAATAACGAAATAAACCACATATTAATCCTCCTTTAAATGATAAGCAAAAACATATATGTTAAAAATACAAATATGACACTGTCTAAACGATCTAATATTCCCCCATGACCTGGCATAATATTTGAAAAATCTTTAATTTCATTTTCTCTTTTTATTTTACTCATTACTAAATCGCCCATTTGACCAATAATTGATAAGATGAATGTTACAAGAATAATACGAACACTGAATGTTCCTACAAAGATGCAGTAAAATATTATACCGATAATTGAGCCTCCTAGTAAACCACATATTGATCCTTCCCAAGTTTTATGAGGGCTTAATTTAGGGCACATTTTATTGCTACCTAAATATTTTCCACCGAGCATAGCAAATATATCAGTAACCATAGGAACAATTAAAAGATACAAAAATAATTCTAAACCTCTATTTCTTAAAACGATAAATGTATTAAACACAATACCTAATAATAATACAACACCAATTAAATAAAAGGCATCACTAGTATTATATTTATTTTTACCATAAAATATGGTTGGTAATAACAATGCTAGTAAAATTAAAGTTATGGTTTGATAAGTTATTCCTTTATAAATTGAGGCATCAACATTATTAGATAAAACTAAAATTATCATAACCAAAAATCCTAAGAAAGTCATCAACATCGGAAATTTATGATGAGATTCTTTAAGATCCACAATTTCTTTATAAGCTAAAGCCGCTAAGACACAAGCGAATGCTGCAAAGAAATACCCCCCTAAAAATATTAAAGGTATAGCAATTACAGCTGCAACAATGGCACTAATTATTCTTTTTTTCATTTGATCAAACCACCTTATTCAATTCAATATTATACCCGCTAATGCTTTGATAATCAATATTTATGTCATTTAAATTTACATTTACTACAAAGCCATAAAAAGGATAGCCAAAATCCTGAAGCAAACTTAAATCATCTTCTACTTCATATATTAATTCATTAGCTTGATTATAAAACTGTAACTTAAGTATCACATTGTGATCTTCACCATATAACATTCCCCCGAATGTAATCCAATTTATATCTGGATTATATAAAAATTCAATATTATCTATTTTATAATCATTGTTTTCAAATATAAAATCAGTTTTATTTATACTAATTATATCTTCTGTTGTTACTGCATCCTTTTTTTCGTATGTTTTTAACTTTTCAGTTAAGTCGAGAGATAATGTAACAAAATCATCAGATATTCTATAAAAAAGATTTGAAGGAAAAAATTCTTTATTTAAAAACATATCCATTGATTCATAGTAATCTCCCATTTCATTACCATAAAATGTTTGGATTACATCTACCATATATTTAAAAACTTCTTTATTAGCAGATTCAGCTAGTTGCAAAGTAAGGGTTGTGCCATCTAAAACAAAATCATAGCTATCTTGGCATTTTAAATGTATTTTGTTCTCAGAAACTTGTCCTTTACAAGAATTTTCTTTAGCATAGTCTGTTTCTAAAAAACGATTGCGAATATCATTCAATGTAAATTCAGTATCTTCAATATATACAATCGGCTCTTGGTTATTTTTTAAATAATATATAAGGCATCCACTAATTATTCCCACAATAACAATGCATATTATAGCTAATAATACTTTATATTTTTTCATTTCCCACCTCGCTAAGTATCATAGTAATAAACAAATTTAAAATCGGTAAAATCTCCATCTAATTTATAAAAATCATCTACCTTTTTTAAATCCAAATAATATACATTATTTTTAATTGTTAATAAATGATTCATAGAACTTTTAGAATTGAAAACATAGTCTTCTGAAGCAATAGTTATAGTAAATGGAAAATCAGCTGTAATTATTAAATCTGGTAATTCCATTAAACCATCAAAAGATTGATAAATAACTTCTTCACGAATTTCTTCTTGAATTCTTACAAATATATCATATATTAATTCAAAATTACTTATATAAAAATAATGTTGTTGAGTGCTGGCAATATTTTGCAAAGTTGTATTATCTATTACGGAAATACCAATTGAATAACACGTTACACCCTTACTTTTAATTTGATTCGCTAGAGAATAAGCTTCGCTATCAGGGCGTTGATTGTTATATCCATCACTCATAAAGATCATATATGTATTTTCTAGATCATCAAGGGAATTAAGTATTGATAAAACATTTTCTAAAGCAGCAGGAAAGTTCGTCATTCCAGTTGGTTCAGGAATCGAGTTTACAGCAGACAAAGCTTGAGAAGCACTATTGGTTGGTCGAAGGTGAATTTGACTACCAGTGGCAAAAGTAACAATAGAAATGGTAGATCCAGCTTCAAAAGATACTCTATCAACAAATTCTTTGGCAGCACTTCTAATCGTTCGCATATTAGAACTATTTAAACTCGAGGAATAATCTACTACTAAGATTAAATTAACTTTATTTTCAATTATTGCTCCCTTACTATCTTTTTCAATTTTATCTACAGGCATTTCAATATCTATAATATCCCAAGTAGCTTCTATTTTTTCATTATTACTTATATCTTGAAATCCATAAATTCTATCACCATTTTCATCAACCCAAGAATCAAATGTATAACCATTTCGTTCAGGATCTAATAGTGGATAATTCGCATTTTCATCTATATAATATACTGGTATTTCAGTATTTGTATTACTTGAGGTATTGTTATAATCGAATATAACTTTATTTATAAATACTTCTTTGGTTGTTACATTACCAGAATTGTCCTTCATACAAATATTAACTATTCCATTTTGTGTAACTGGCACACTACTGCTCGTGTATTGGCTATCATTTAGGCTGGCACAATCTCCTGATGTTATCGCATATCCGGCCATACCTGATCCTCCCATATCACTAGCATTTATGTCTAATGTTTGGTTTCCTGAATAATCTACTTCCAAATTACTTGATATTAGCACTGGAAATTCTTTATCAATTCTAATATTTTGACTTATTTTATATGTTTCTTCAGGTGTGGTTATTGTTATATTATATGTTGTATTTAATACTGTACTTGGATTTACTTCTAATACTTTTTCAGTTCCAGATTCTTGTAATTCATATGTTCCTAGTAAGCTTGTCCATTCTACTTGACTATTTATTAAGTCTTCTTCGGTAAGGCCCCTTATACTTAAAACCAAATCATCATTATACCAACCATTATTACAACTTGTTCCATTACAAAGTAATCCTACTGTTCCTGTATCGATACTTGATTCATCACATACTCCATTAGTCATTAGATTTTCATCTTCCATGAAATCTGCTTTATATTCCCCATCTTCAAAGATTATATGAATCATATAACAGTTCATTACAGAATCATCTCGTGGATCATATATTTTATCTTGTTCATCTGCTTGGATATATCCTTTAGTAATTAAATATTCGACATTTATATACAAAACATCAGTTGTTCCTATATCTTCCGCATATTCTTCTGCTCTATTTTCAATATCTATTACTAAATTTTGATATTGATTTTCTAAAATACTCCTTTGTATATTTATAAATATTCCTGTTGCTAGTAATGTAAGTACTGCTAGTATTACTATTACTGCAATTAATTCTGCTAATGTAAATCCTTTATTTTTCATATGTTACTCCGTATTACTTTGATAAACTAATACTGTACTTGGTAATCGAATTAAATGTTTCTTGGTTATCTAATCTAGCAGTTGCTACAAATCCCATGCTTGGTCTGCCAAAAGAGTCGTATGAACTTAAATCTAGGGTTTCGCTAGCTACTAAATTATTAGCGGTATCATAAAATTTTATTGTAAAATTAACATCATAATTATCTTGACCACCAATAACTCCGGAAAAAATTACTAAGTATTCTTCTGAATCTTTTTTTAGTTCTATATTATTTATTGTATAACCGAGGCTTTGAAATTCATAGTTATAGTCTTCGAGATTTTTAATGTTTTCTTCCGTTACAATATCCTTTTCTTTGTATTTTTCTAGTGGTTCTAAAACATAAACTGAGTAATAATTATTTCCATTATTATTTGAAAAATCTAATCCAATAATAGATGTTGTTCCAGAAAAAAATTTATCCATTGTATTTAGATACTCATCTGGAGCATATCCGTGCAATTGTTCAATACTGTCTACAAAATATTTGAATAATTCATTAGCATTTTGATTAGTGCTAAGTTCAAGTTCAAAACCATTAAATAAAAAATCATATTGTACTTTATTGCAAGTAATCATTATACCATTGTCATAAACATAGCCATTACAATTATTATTATTAGAGTACTCACTTTCTAAAAATTTTTCTTTAATGTTATTTAAAGTAAAATTTACATTATCAATTGCAATCAATGGTTCATTTTTTTTATTATTAGCTTTATATATAAAGATAAATGTTATTGTTCCTATCAAAATAATCGCTAAAATTGTTGATATTACAACTTTTGTATTAATCTTTTGCACGATATTCCTCCTAGCTATAATAGTATGTAAATTTAATGTCAGCGACATTGCCATCTAATTTATATTTGTTATCAACTTTTACTAAATCTAAGTAGTATACACCATTTACCACAGTTAAAATATCAGATATGCTACTTATTGAAGGAAATTCCATATCTTCACCACCAACATTTAAAATAAATGGATAATCAACTGTTACAAAAAGATTAGGCAATTCTATTAATCCACCATTTGAATTAATTGTTACTTCTTCACGAATTTCATCTTGAATTTTAGTAAATATTTGACTTAAGCTTTCTAAACCATCATTTGAATTAAAATAACAACCACTTGAAGCTATCATACGTAGTTTAGCTGCATTTGCTCCACTACCAATTCCTATAGAATAAACAGTATTAACCATAGATTGAACTTCAGAAGCGTATCTTCCATTATAACCGCTATCAACACCATCACTAACAAATATTACAAACGTTTCTTCTTTAGCAAATGAATTTCTATTTAAAAGAGTATTGACTTTACTTAAAGCATTGTCAAAATCGGTTCCTCCACTAGCACTTAATCTATTGATTACACTTTGTGCTCCACTGGCACTTTTACCATTTTCTAGCAATATACTTGCACTTGATTCAAATTCTATTATTGAAATTGTCGATCCCACTTCAAAAGACATATTACTAATAAGATTATTAGAAACCTCCTTTAGGTTGGATAGATCACTCCCACTCATACTACCGGATACATCCAACACTAGAATCATATTTATTTTATTTTCAATTGTAACTCCAACTGTATCTTTATCAATTTTGTCTACCGGTAAAGAAACATCTATAATATCCCAAGTTGCATTTACTACATCGCCGTCATTTAGTTCATCGAAACTATATATTCTATTGCCTTCTGAATCAACCCATTCATCAAAAGTATAACCATTACGATCCGGATCTAATAATGGATAATTGGCATTTTCATCTAAGTAATATACTGGTATTTCTGTTTTAGTATCACTAGATATATTATCATAATTAAAGGTTACAGTATTAATATATATATCTTCGTTTGTTACATTACCAGAATTATCTTTAATGCAAATATTTAATGATCCACCTTGGGTAATCGGCACACTACTGCTCGTATATTGACTATCATTTAGGCTGGCACAATCTCCTGATGTTATCGCATATCCGGCCATACCTGATCCTCCCATATCACTAGCATTTATGTCTAATGTTTGGTTTCCTGAATAATCTACTTCCAAATTACTTGATATTAGCACTGGAAATTCTTTATCAATTCTAATATTTTGACTTATTTTATATGTTTCTTCAGGTGTGGTTATTGTTATATTATATGTTGTATTTAATACTGTACTTGGATTTACTTCTAATACTTTTTCAGTTCCAGATTCTTGTAATTCATATGTTCCTAGTAAGCTTGTCCATTCTACTTGACTATTTATTAAGTCTTCTTCGGTAAGGCCCCTTATACTTAAAACCAAATCATCATTATACCAACCATTATTACAACTTGTTCCATTACAAAGTAATCCTACTGTTCCTGTATCGATACTTGATTCATCACATACTCCATTAGTCATTAGATTTTCATCTTCCATGAAATCTGCTTTATATTCCCCATCTTCAAAGATTATATGAATCATATAACAGTTCATTACAGAATCATCTCGTGGATCATATATTTTATCTTGTTCATCTGCTTGGATATATCCTTTAGTAATTAAATATTCGACATTTATATACAAAACATCAGTTGTTCCTATATCTTCCGCATATTCTTCTGCTCTATTTTCAATATCTATTACTAAATTTTGATATTGATTTTCTAAAATACTCCTTTGTATATTTATAAATATTCCTGTTGCTAGTAATGTAAGTACTGCTAGTATTACTATTACTGCAATTAATTCTGCTAATGTAAATCCTTTATTTTTCATACACTATCCTCTCATAAAATATATCATATTTCTTGTAAATAATCAATTGTAATAATAAGTAAATTTAAAACTAGACAAATCACCATTTAATTTATACTTATTATCAATTTTAGCTAAATCCAAATTATAGGTTCCTGTTATAATATCACTAATTTGACTAATTGAAGTAAATTGATATTCTTTATTATTGACTATTACGGTAAATGGGTACTCGCTACTTACATATAAATTAGGAAGGTTTATTAAGCCATTTGTTGAATTAATAGTTACTTCTTCTCTTATTTCTTCTTGGATTTGCCAAAATATATCTTCTAGATTGGCTTGGGCAGATGAAGCATCAAAATAATTGGCTGGTGAAGATATAACTTCAAGTATTTTCCATTTCCAAGATTCTTGCAAGTCAAGACCAACAGCATAGATATCTGCTACTTTATTTCGAATATTGCGATATGCCGCTTGTCTTTCGGCAGAAGTACTAGCAACGTCATTTCCATCAGTAAAAAATATTATATAAGTTTTATCTCTTTCCATGTTATAATTTTGAATAATTTGATTACTTCTATTCAAAGCTAAAGCAAAGTCTTCATCACCACCAGGACTATAAGAATTGATGAAATTTAGGGCCGCACTTTGGTTGTTGGAAGCCACTAATTCGCTTTTAATATAGGTGGTAAATTGTAATATAGTTATTGTTGATCCGTTAGAAAAATTCATTGAATTTATAGTATTCCGAACGGCATTTTTTAATTGCGACGATTTGCTACCAGACCCCATACTTCCTGATGTATCTAAAAGTAAGAAAAGATTAACTTGATTTTGAATAGTAACTCCCACAGAAGCAGTATCAATTTTATCAACCGGAACAGCTATATCATTAATTTGCCATTTGCCGTTAATTACCGCGCCATCTTGGATATTTTCTAATGAATAAACTCGTTTACCATTAGCATCAGTCCAATATTCAAACGTATAACCAGGTCTTGTGGGGGTTAATAGATTAATATTAGGGTTATCTGCTAAATAGAAAATATCTTCTTCTCGAGGATTAGGATTAGATGAATCATTATAATTAAATTTTACTTTATTAATTTGAATTTCTTGGGAACTAATATTGCCTACGGCATCTTGCATACATAAAGTAAATTTACCAGATGAAGTTATAGGAATATCTTCCATGCTATAAGTAACTTTATCGCAACTACCATTAGTTAAAGCAATACCAGTGATGCCGGAGCCATTTAAGTCACTAGCATCAATACTTAATTTTTGATCAGCATCAATACTAAGGGTATTTTTTATTAAATGGGGACCTTCCTTATCTATTTTGATATTTTTATTTGTATAATAAGCTTTATCACCAATTTTGACAGTTACACTGTAAACGGTATCTAAAACCATTTCAGGGGTTACTTCAATTTTCTTTTCTTCTCCCGGGCCTTGAATAACATAAGTTCCAAGTAAACTAGTCCATTCAACAGTACTATTTAATAATTCATCTGCATCTTTGCCACTAAGTGTCAGAGTCAAATCATTACTTACCCAATCAGTACTGCATTTGCCACCATTACACAATATGTCTATTTCTCCAGTAATTAATTCTTCAGTATCACAAGTGTTATATTCGTTTAAATCATTTTCATCTTCTAAAAAATCAGCAATGTATTGGCCATCAGAAAACATTATATGGATTTTATAACAATTCATAATTGAATTATCGCGAGGGTCATAAATATAATTGTCATCGTCCGCTTGGATATAGCCGTTAGTTATTAAAAATTCAACATTAATATATAAGACATCGGTTGTACCGATATCCCTAGCATAATCTTCAGCCTTGGCTTCAATATCAATAATTAAATTATTATATTGGGATTCTAAAATACTTTTTTGAACACTATTAAAAACACCAAAAGAAAGCAGTAAGATTACTGCTAGAATGGCTATTACAGCGATTAATTCAACTAATGTAAATCCTCTATTTTTCATAATACTATCATATATATGATAACATATTTAGAAACTTTTAACCAGCCTAAGTTAAAAAAAAGTAGCTATTTAAGCTACCTCGTATGTTAATTATCTTGTGCTACACGCACTATTTGACAATTAATCAAAAAAATATAAATTATGTTCTTAAATACGATCATCAAATTGTTCTAATTCATCTAATTGATCTTCAACTAATTCTCTAAAACGTTTTTTATAAACAGAAACTTTTCTTCTTAAAGCTTCCGCCTCTGATTCGATACGATCCGCTTTAGTTAAAGCATTATTAATAAGTTTTGTTGCATTTCTTTTAGCATCTTCAACAATTACTTTACTCTCATCATATGCGGCCTTCTTTATATTAGAAGTTGATTCTTCAGCCACTAAAATAGCGCGATTTAGAGTTGCTTCAATATCTTTATAATGTTTTAGCTCACTCCTTAAAGACTCAATTACCTCACAACTATTCTTAAGTTTTTGAAGCATACTTTCATATTCTTTAGTTACTTCTTTAACAAAATCATTAACTTCTTCTTTTTTATAGCCTTGAATACTTGTACTAAATTTATTTACCATAAGGCCACCCCTACACTACCAGTCTAATTCTTCATCTGTATTATTTTTACTTACTTTTTCTGATTCATCACTTATTTTACCTTGAACATTGACATTCTTTGGTGTACACAAATAAATACCAACGCCAATTTTTTGCATAGAACCACCAATGGCATAGATAACCCCACTTAAAAAGTCGATTACTCTTTTAGCTTGATCACTAGTTACCCGTTTTAAATTAACAACTACACTATTACGATTTTTTAAGTGATCAGCAATTTGTTGGGATTCTGAATAAGCACGAGGTTCAAGCAAAATCATTTTATTGCCTGATTTATCTGCTTCTTTTATTGCTTCTTCTTCACTCATATTATAGTATTCGTCTTCAGTACCAATTAAATTATCTTCATCGCCATCATCTTTAAAAATATTTTTTAAGTTAAAAGCCATTTGTGATTCCTCCCTAGTCTACTATTTCATTTTATCAAATTTTTAATACTTTAGCAATACTTAAAATTCTAATTTTTTATTTATGTAATCTACTAATTCATCAATATTCAAAGTTATTTGTTCCATTGTATCACGATCCCTTAGAGTTACTGTATTATTTTCTAAAGTTGCATCATCAATGGTAATTGCAAAAGGTGTACCAATTGCATCACTTCTTCTGTAACGTTTACCAATTGAACCTGATTCATCATAAGTACAAGCAAAGTGTTTACAAAGAATGGCATAAACATCATTTGCTTTATCGGCGTGGACTTTTTTAATTAATGGAAGTATCGATACTTTAAATGGTGCAAGTGCGGGATGAACTTTTAATACTACTCTTTCTTCGCCATTAACTTCTTCTTTAGTATAAGCATCTGTTAATACTGCTAAAAATAAGCGATCTAACCCAACTGATGGTTCAATAACAAATGGTAAATACTTTTCGTTAGTATCAGGATCCAAATAACGAAGATCAGCACCGCTATGAGTTTGGTGAACCCCAAGATCATAATCAGTTCGATCAGCTATACCCCAAAGTTCTCCCCATCCCATTGGAAATAAGAATTCAATATCAGTTGTTGCTTTACTGTAGAATGATAATTCTTCTTTAGTGTGATCTCTAAATCTTAGATTTTCTTTGTTTAATCCAAGTGTTTTTAAAAAATCCATACAGAAATTCTTCCAATAACCAAACCATTCTAAATCAGTATTTGGTTTACAGAAAAATTCAAGTTCCATTTGTTCAAATTCTCTTGTTCTAAAAATAAAGTTACCAGGAGTTATTTCATTTCGAAATGCTTTACCGGTTTGAGCAATACCAAATGGTACTTTAAGACGCATACTTCTTTCAACATTTTTGAAGTTTACAAAAATACCTTGAGCAGTTTCTCCCCGCAAATATACAGTGTTTTTAGTGTCATCAGTTACACCGATAGAAGTTTCAAATAATAAGTTAAACTTTCTAATTGGAGTAAAATCAGTAGCACCACAGACAGGGCATTTTATTTTATTTTCAGCAATGTAATTCTCTAGTTTTTCATTATCCCAGCCATCACCAGTTACTTCACCTTTAGTGGCATCTTCGATTAATTTATCAGCACGATGTCTACTTTTACATTTCTTGCAGTCGATTAATGGGTCGGCAAATGATGCTACATGACCTGAAGCTACCCAAACTTGGGGATTCATTAAAATTGCAGCATCTAACCCAACATTATAAGGATTTTCTTGAATAAACTTTTTCTTCCAAGCCCACCTTATATTTTCTTTTAAATTTGTTCCAACTGGACCGTAATCCCAAGTATTAGATAAACCATTATATATTTCACTTCCTTGAAATATAAAACCATATTGTTTAGCATAATTTACTAATTCTTCCATAGTAATTTTCATAGTATCCCTCTTTCTAATTCATTATTATATCATCTATTTAGGCATTTTGCCATTTAAAACGAAATCTAAGTAACAATCACTACATAGTGGAATATATTCAACATTATCAAACGCTCCATCGATTACTACTTCTTTACCGCTATAAATATATTTACCGTTGACACGCCTAGCATTAAACATAGCAGGCTTACCACAAGAACAATTAACAGTAAGTTCGTGTTTTTCATCGCTTCTGGCAAGAAGTTGACTACTTCCTTCAAATAATTCTCCTTTAAAATTACTTTTTAGAGCATAACAAACTACATTTATATTATATTTGTGAGCTATAAACCATAATTCATCTACTTGTTTCTTAGCTAAAAATTGAGCTTCATCAACCAAAATAAATTGCATAAACTTGTATTTATTAAAATATTTTTGGCTTAATAAATTAGCACTCGGTGATATTAATAAATCGCATTTTATGTTTTCCCCAATTCTCGTTATAACTGTATCTCCACCTTTAGTATCTACTTTAGGTTTTAACAAAATTACTTTAAGTAAGTATTTAGAATAATTATAGTGATCTTGTATAAGTTTAGTAGTTTTCCCAGTTTCCATTGTTCCATAATACAAAGTTAAATTTGCCATAGTTACCTCTCCTTAGTGTATAAACATAAACATTCTCTATTTTTAATTGGTCCCAAAGCAAAGTCATTATGGGTTGAAGATAAAAAACGCGACATTGCAACTTTCCGATTAAATTTAAATAATTCATCAAAAACTACTTCAATTAATTTATCAGTGTCATAATATTTTTCTTCGATATAATATGGATCCCATAAATACACAAAGTCATTATCAATTCCTGTTATTAAACAATAATGTTCACAATTTTGATAAGTTCTTAAAACTACACAACCATTTTTCTTAAGACATTTGGTTATAATATCGATATTTACTTCTTCATTTAAATAATGTTCTGATTTTAAGGCAAAATTATGACTATTAGCATAATTTTTTATCCAAGAAGACATCAAAGCCATTGCAGCTTTACTAGTTCCGCCTTCACCAATATCTCCTTCCTTATCATAACAATCCAAAGTATAAAGAGAAATAGTTCGAACTATTTCAGCAGGAATTTCTTCACGTTCAAATAAAAAACTTATTGCATTTTGCAAAGTAGTTGTTGCACAATCATATTCTGTAACTTGAAATCTTAAAGGAACTTTCATATAAACCTCCTACACACTACCAAAGCCACTGAATGGCCAAATTCTAAATACTACTTCACCCATTAAATCACTTTCTTTTACTGGGCCAAAATATCTTGAATCTTTACTAATAAGACGATTATCTCCTAAAATAAAGTATTCATCATCTGCCAGAGTTATTTTTTCATAATCACCGGTATCCCCAAAAGCATAATCATCAGCAATTTCTTCATCATTTATATATATTTTATTATTTTTTATTTCAACTGTTTCACCAGGTAAACCAATTATTCTTTTAATAATAATTTCATTATCATATTCTTCATCTAAAACCACAATATCATAACGATCTATTTTAGCCATTTTATATAAAAGTAAAATGTCGCCGTCTTCTAAGGTGTTATACATACTAGATCCATCCACTCTAACTGGTGTAATAATAAATATACGAATAATAATTATTAAAATAACAATAGCAATATAGGGAATAAGTTCCCAAAGTATTTTTTTTACTTTCATAGCTGATTCTCCTAACATAATACCATTTTATTTTACACCATTTTGGGCAAAAAGAAAAGGAAAGATTAATTTCTTTCCTTAACTTTGTATTCTTTACGCATTCCTTTGATAAAGTTAAGTTTTGCTCTTCTAACTTTACCTTTTTTAACAACTGTTATTGAATCAATTGTTGGGGCATTAACTGGGAATATACGAGAAACTCCAACAGTACCACTTTTCTTACGAACTGTAAATGTTTCAGAAACTCCACCACCACGTTTAGCAATAACTAAACCTTCAAATGATTGAATTCTTTCTTTTTTACCTTCTTTTACCCAAACATCAACTTTAACAGTATCTCCGACACGAAATTCAGGAACATCGTTACGAATGTGTTTTGCATTAATCTTATCTACAAGATTAGCCATACTCTTACCTCCTTATTATTTTTACCTATAATCTTATATTAAATACAGCGGATTATATACCTTTTGGGTCCATTTAATTATAACATAAGTCATTAGTTTATGCAATAATTATTTGATTGTGATATTTGAATTACTTTTCTATTCCATCTTTATTCTATTATTCTTTCTATTCATAGTATTAATATAAAAGAATCCACCTAACTCAGCAATGATTTAGGTGGAAACTAAAATACAATTGGCAACACTCAACATGTGCAAATCAAGTGTTCCTTTTTTATTTTATTCATATTTCCTTGACATATTCATTATAGCATAGTTAGTTTTTATTTTCAATGTGCTATAATCCGATCCTAAATGGATTTTCTTGAGTACCATCTCTACTAGAGTATAGTACCAAAAAGCGCTGAAAATAGCGCTCTACACCTAGTAGGCGTTACCCCACATAGGTAACACTTACATTTATAATATATCAAATTTTACATAAAATATCAATGAATTTGTTTTGTTTGTTATGTAGCTAACTATTTTTTTCAAATATATATTTTTGCATTTCTCTAAAATTTTCAATAATATATCTTTGCATAGATAAATCATATAATACTAAATCATAATTTTCATAATTATTAAATATTCTTCTTACACTTATTCCCATATTTTTACCAACTTCTGTTGGTCTTTTATAATTATGATTATTAATATTAACAATTTGTAAAACACCAATATGTATTAACCAGTCCCCAACATCTTTTAATTTTAAATCTTTCATATCCATATTACTTTTTAAATCGTTAATTTTTTTGACTAATTTAGAAAGTGGTAATTCTTCAGTATATTCATATTTTTTCAATTCATCATTAGTTAAATCAAAAGGCACAGTTTTCTTTTTATCTGGTTTAATTCCTCCATTTGATATAATTTGTTTTAAAATATCATTAACATAAAACAAATATCTAGAAATACGAATGTCATTTAGCAAACTATCATTTTCAATAGAACTATTTGTTAAAGGATTTATCCCTTGAGCCATTTTTTCAATATGTTCTTGTGCCTTTTTAAAACTTCAATATTCATAATAATTCCTCACAAATCCGCTTATATATTAATATGTTTTTAGTTATTTGTCTATATATTTTTTGTTAAGTCCCTAAATATAACACCTTATTCTTCTTTTCAATGTCGAATTTTGTCGCACGATTTTTCTTGTAATTATATTATTTTAACTTTAGAATAATTAACCGTTACCTGCTAGTGGTAGTGCTGATGCACCCGAGTAATTTCTTTACTACTCAAACTTTGGGGGTTTTGGAATGAAAGGGGCCAAAGATATGAACAAAGAAGAAAATATAAGTACTCTTTTAGTAATAATAATCTTATTAATTGTAGTGATACTACGTTTAATATAGAAAATTAGACACTAGCCTTCAGGCATAGTGTCTCAAACCAAAAATTTGCAGGCATTATCCACTAGGGGTAACACTTACAATTATAATATATCAAAAATTCATAAATTATGCAATATTGAATTAAAATCCTCCACCACTGCGGCCGCCTCCACCGAAGCCACCGCCTGATGAGAATCCACCGCCGAATCCTCCACCACTACTCATACTAGATGTGGCATTCATTTGGTTTATTGCTACTTGAGAAGAATTAATTGCTTGATGCATTGATGAAGTTATCAAATTAGCAATATGAATATTAGTTATATAATTTAGGGTAAAATAATCAATATCAGATGTTCCTATTTCATTAATCTTAACATTCATTGCTTTTTCTACTTTATCGGCAAGGCCAAAAACTGTTGCGTAAACTAAATATCTTTCCCACAAAACTATTTCAGGCAATTCTTTAACACTAAAATTACCGAAGTCATTTAAGAAATTTTTAAATGCTTGCCATCTAGCATAGTGTTCAATACCTTTTTGTGTTTTCTTACTGAAAGATAAGACATAAATTAAGAAGAATATAGCAAATAATAAAGAAATTATACCTGCAGTTAAATCGATATTGTAGTGTCCAATAAAGCTTGTTAATAATATCGAATAAATTAGTAATATAATAGGTATTACTACATATTTTTTCTTACTTTCAAAAAATCCTTGAGCCTCTCCATCTTTTATTACCATCATCTTCCAATTAGAATAAGTATTCATAAATGTTTGGCAAGTTTTAGTGCTACTTGCATATTTTTTTAAAGCAGTTGTTGTAAATGTCGATCCATTACCAACTTTTGTAAACAAAAAGTCTACTAGAGAATTTTCTGTTTCATTTAGATTATCTCTATTTAAAAGAGTAAAAATATATCCATCTTTTACTTGTTCTATTTTTTCAAGCTTTATATTCTTTTTATATATTAAATTCATAATGGAAGCACTTAAGGCATTTTCTGTTATATTTTTATGCATTAAATAATCAACTACTTCAACATTATAATCATCAATAAATTCCCGATTATATTT
>CALVKJ010000019.1 GCA_944332675.1 uncultured Bacilli bacterium | reverse complement strand
ATTAAAAAAGAAGTAGCTATTTAAGCTACCTCGTATGGTAATTATCTTGTGCCACACACACTATTTGACAATTAACCTTTTAATTAAGCAATAGTAGTCATTTGTTCTTCAACAACATCAACTGCTTGTAATCCTTTAGCAGTTTCAATAAGTTTGAAATTAACTAAAGATCCTTCGTTTAATGTTTTGTAGCCATCTTTTTGGATAGCAGAATAATGAACGAAAATATCAGATAATTGGTCATATTCAATAAATCCATATCCTTTTTCATTATTAAACCATTTGACGCGCCCTTGCATCATATCACACTCACTCCTTCCTTCTTCTCTTTAACTTTAACATATAAACTATGCAGAAGCAACGATTTTAGTACGACAAAGTTCGACACTAAATTTTTTGCTTGCATACATATTAACAAAATTTAAAGCTTATATTTGCTTAAGTGTTTGAAATAGCTACTTTTGAGTTCAAAACTAATGGATAGTTATATTATTACGATATTTTTTGGATAATAAATTTACATTTAATCCATTATCTAAAACAAAATAATTTTGGGCCCAATTAAACTTTTGCACACGACATATATTTAGTAAACAAGCCCGATGCACTTTTTTAAAACGATTATCCAATAAATTACTGATGTCATTTAAAGACTTTCTTAAATAATATGTATTTTTATCAGTAACTATTACTGTTTTTCTTTCTGTTGTATCGTGATAAATATATAAAATACTGTCATAATAAATTCTTAAACTATATTTGCTATTTTGGTATAAAAACATATTGCCAATATAATAATTATCAAGAATTTCTTTTATATCCATCAATATTTGTTTAGGATATGAATAAATATTGGGAATAAAATCGAATATATTTTTTACCCATTTTTTGTATGTATTACCTAACAATATTAGTTCACTACGATAATCTTTATTACGAATATGATTTGCTAAATTGTAACAAATATTTATTAAATATATTTTTTTACGTTCTATATTATTAATAATGTTATCTAATTCTTTGCTATATGTTTTATACCACCGAACAATAAGTTTTTGGCTGTATAAAAAATCTAACTTACTAATAATTTTTTTCAAGGTTAGATAGTTTCGCTCATCGTTGTCAACTAAAATTATTTCTATCACTTATTTTAAGTATACGCCATAAGAAAAAACGACGCAAACAAAATTTATGTTGTTTACATCGAATGAACACTATTTAATAAATATAATTCGTGATCTGTAAAGAGATAAGTCTTATTATGATATTTATTTTCAAATACAGCAAATATTTCATCAACTCTTTCACATTTACCAATTAAATATAAATCTTTTTCTTTAATTTTACTTTTTATATAATTTAGTAAATCTGAGAATGTTGCAAAAAAATCACTAGGAATAAATAAACTATTTACCTTTTTATATTCATCAATATAACCTAAAAATAAATAATTATCTTGAATATTTAAATAAGCTTTTTCGTTATTTAATTTATATCTTTTTATTTCATTTTCAAAAATTATTCGACGATAATTTAGTTTTTCCATTATAGTTTTTAAAAATGTAATATCAGCAGGAGAATATAGTGGATTAATTATGATTTTTATCGTATCACCAAATAAATTGTTATTTAAATGATATTTATTTAAAAATAAATTATATTCTTTGATAAATTTAGCAATATTATATATTTTTCCATATTTAATTATATTTTTATTTATTTTATGTTTAATAATATTTTTTTGCTTTTTATTTTTCAGATATATTGTATCGTCGGTCATATACAGTAGATTGTTTACTTTCATTATTATTACCTCTTCTATATTTTTCTTTTGTTGCTTCACCACCACGAATATGTTTTGATTCTTCGTGGCTTTTAAATATTTTGGAAATTTCATTTGATAAATTTTCATCTATCTTTTTTAAACGAGTATTTAAATCATTATGCACTGTACTTTTACTAACAGAGAATATACCAGCAGTATTTCTGATAGTATCTTGTGTTTTTAAAATGTGATTAGCTTCCTCTAAAACTCTTTTTTTAATGTTTTCATTCATAACCAAACAACCCCTTAATAAATTATATTATTAAGGGATTGAAATTATGTTTTATTGTAAATCTGCAATATTCATAGAGTAAAATTCTTCAGGATCGATTGTATTACCATTATAATATACTTCAAATAGCAAACAGTTTTCTGATTCACCATCTAGTAGATTATCGCCGCTCTTACCAATTATATCTCCAGCAGAGATAACATCATCTTTGTTAACATTTACTTCACTTAAACTATAGTAAACTGTTTTTAAATTAGGATTGTGCGTAACTTCAACAAATTTACCTAATATTTCATCTTCACTTACATTAGTTACTGTTCCATCATAAGTACTTAAAACATCAAATACTTCACTTGAAGAATAAAGTATTCCACTATTTTGTAAGTATGTTTGTTCATAATATACTAAAGAACTTTGTTGAGTTGTTTCATCATCGTCTTTGTTATAATATGATTTACTAACACTTACTTTTTCGGAAGAAAATGGTTTTACTATTTTTACATCACTTACATTTTCTTCATTCTTAATTACCGGTGTTACCTCATCTTCTAAGGCACTTACTGATAAGTTGTCATCATACTTAATTTGATTTTGGAGAGCACTTCCTAAAAAGGAAATACTGATAAATAAAATACCTATTACTAAAACGTAAACGGTTGGTAAGACAAATCCCTTTAACTTTCTTTTCTTCATAATTCACCATCCTAATTAAAGTATGAGAATTATTGATTAATTTTATACATTTATTTCAACGATATCAACATCTTTATAATAATGATGCAGTATTTCTTCATAGTTAGAGCCATTTTTAGCCATAGCATTGGCACCATACTGACTCATTCCAACGCCATGCCCATAACCTTTAGTAGTTATCTTGACATCATCAGAAATATCAATAGTAAAATCTGTTGAACGTAGACCTAATAGAGTTCGAAAAGTTGTTCCTTTAAATTCTTGATCGTTTATTGTTATAGTGTTAACTCGGTTTGTTTCACTACGTACTATATCGCCGATAACTATATTGGTGCAATCTATATTTAATTTGGTACAAAAGTCTTGTTTAGAAAAAGTAGTAGTTGTCGTAAAATTTTTTACACCTTCATCCCAAGTTGAATCAACACTGACTAGATAATCGCGATTTTCTCCGAATACCAAAGAAACATCTTCAGTGTAGCCATTACTCATAGCAAAATAGTAGGCACTTATAATTTCACCTTCATATTCCATTACTAAATTTTTAGTATCTTCTACAGCTTTTTTTACACGATTATAGTAATATTCATAATCACTCCCCCATTTTTCTTGCATTTGTTCCGGAGTAATATAAACCTGATTGGTAATATCAGTTACTAAGTCATAACTAGTAGTTGCGGAGTTTATTTTGGATAAAGCATAGCTTCTTGCAGCAATAGCTTGGGCTTTTAAGGCTTCTTCAGCAAATGAGGCAGGCATTTCTCCCGCAACAACACCAACTATATATTCTTCTAAATTTAGTGTTGTTTCCTCACTACTATCGGCATCTTTAATTGTTACATCAATTTCTTCATCATTAAAATAAGCAGTCTTTTTTTTGGTAAGACTGCTTACTATGGCTATTA
This sequence comes from uncultured Bacilli bacterium, assembly GCA_944332675.1. GTDB lineage: Bacteria > Bacillota_I > Bacilli_A > RF39 > UBA660 > Onthocola_B. The sequence continues at coordinate 16,651 of CALVKJ010000019.1, read as the reverse complement.
TACTTAAAACAACTATTACTATAATTAAATATTTATTTTGCATATTTTGGCCTCAATAATTATATGATTTTTTAATTAAAAAAATTCTCAATTTACAAAAGCTACTACAAAATTTGTCAAAAGGTATCCTAGAGATAGGCTTAAAATTACTACTAAAACACGGGCTTCAATTACTTTATCTTTTTTTATAATCGCATTAAAATTTACTCCAGATAGAGCAAAAGCCGCAACAAAGGTAAATACTATGTAAAGAATGATTTTATAATCCATAATTACCACTTTCGATTTTATCTATTTTGGCAATTCTTCTTAAGTGTCTTTCTTCACTTGGACTTTTAGTAGCAATAAAAGTGTCAATTATTTTATAAATTGTATCCAAACTTAAATTAATTCCAAAAGCAATTACATTAGCTCCATTGTGATTTTTGGCAGTGAAAGCATCATTTTCATCAAATACTCTAGCACATCTAATTCCCTTAACTTTATTGGCGGCGATACTCATTCCAATACCGGAGCCACAAACAAGAATACCTAAACCATTTTCACTTAATACTTTTTTACATACATCTAAAGCAAAATCAGTATAATCATCAGTAGGATTATTTTTAATCGACGATGCTTCAACTGCAATACCATTACTTTTTAAATAAGCAATAATATCATCTTTATATTTTACTCCTTGGTGATCTACTCCTAAAAATATTTTTATTTTAATCATCTCCTTAAATTAATTATACTAGATTTTTTAAAAAAGAACAAAAGCAATTACTACTTTTGTTCTTTATCTAAACCAAATTTTTTATTAAATTTTTCAACATTTCCAGTTTTTTTTGCTTTTCCTTGTGTTCCTGTATAGAATGAATGACATTCGCTACAAATTTCAACATCTATTTTGTCCTTAGTTGAACGAGTAGTAAATGTTGCTCCACAAGCACAAGTAACTACAGCATCTTTCATTTCTGGATGGATATTTGCTTTCATTTTTCTCTCCTTCCGCCATGCCAAATTCATGGCATAGTAATCATTTGCTTTTAATATTATATCATAATTTTTATTTATGACAAGTAAAATTGTTGATTAATAGAAAAATAAAGGTTCATATTGACAGTGGCCATCGACAATATTAATAATTAAATCTCCGCTATATTCTCGATTATTAAGAGTAGCAGTCAACTTGGCTACATAATGGTCATCTTCTTTAAATATTCGATTAATTTTATAAGTAATGTTATTACTTTGATTATCAGCAATTGCATAGGCAATTTTATAATTATTATTAATATAATATTCCACATTACTTATTTCCGATGCACTATAACTATTTAATATATCAATTGTATAAACATCTTTAATAGATGTAAGATTTTTAAGGGAAATAAAGTAATTATCATAAGTATTCCATTCATCTTCACTTATTATTTTGTAACTTAAATTAACATCATAAATTATAGTTGGATAATTTTTTTCATATAAACAATCCATAATGACCGGAGCATAGTAATCAAAAAAATTATCATTAGCTGTAATATCATATCCCAAATATGTTCCTAAGGTAGTGCAAGCTAAGGTGTTACTATCTTTTGTGTTATTGATATAAGAAAATATTGTTGTTAATTCTTCTTCAATAATTGAAATATTGTTATCTGGTGTAGTTTGATAAGGAGTTTGATGATTTTGAGAATAGTCGTTTCTGGTTATTAAAAAGAAAACTAACCAAATAACTAAAACAATACTAATAATTATTAAAATTATTTTGATAAAATTACTAAAACTATTTTTCATATTAACCTCAGATTAAAAATAACATAAATCACAATTATTTGCAAGTTAATATAACTTAAGTATTTAACTTAACATTTTGGTTAAGTTTTCCGCAATCTTTTCATGGGCTTGATAATTCAAGTAATAACTTGTTTTATCTAAATAATAAGAATCATTTAAGTAATAGGCAATTATATCTAAAAAAAGGCAATCATACTTTCCAGCAACTTTTTTTAAAGAAGAATTTACTTCAACTGCATCTTTTTGATCAAACTTATAGGCCGGATAAAGGCCAATGATTATTATCTTTTTATCGTAAAATTCTCGAATGGTTTTTATTAAATTTTCGACTTCAATTAAATAATTATCCATTGCTTCTTTAGATAAATTATTTTGGATAGATAGATCAGCAAATTCATCTAAGCCAATACTTAAAGTTATTATATCAGCAGATGCTATAGTTTGTTTAATGGGAGTTCTAGTGAATTTACCTAAAGTGTTTTCCTCTAAATATTCATTAAGCTCGTGTATACGAAGATGGGCTTGCGAAAACTCATTATTGTAACTATCGAGCTTTTTTTGGGATTCTAAGTTTTCTTTAAGATAGTCATTAAAACTTGGGCCAGCAACATTATATGGAGTCATACCTAAACTAAAGCCATCTCCTAAACTTACTAAACTAATTTTATTTTTAAATGTAACAAAATTTATTAGAATTGTTGCTAAGGCACCAATGGAAATTATTAGTAATAGTTTATATCTTCTTTTCATATTTACCCCCAAGAAAAAAGTAAAGATTGCTCTTTACATTATACTTCAACAATTTTAATATTAGCACCAACTGAGGATAATTTGTTAATAATTCTTTCATATCCCCGGAGAATATGTTCAGCATCACTAATAGTAGTTGTACCAGTTGCAATTAAGCCAGCAGTTACTAAGGCTGCTCCAGCTCGAAGGTCGGTTGCAGTAATTTCCGCTCCGTGTAAAGGAGTTGGGCCAGTAATTTTAGCGTGTTGTCTTTCAGCTTCAATGTTAGCTCCCATCATATTTAAATATTTTACGTGTCCCATTCTATTTTCCCAAATCGTTTCTTCGAATAAAGAAATACCATTAGCTTGGGTAAGTAAAACAGCCATTGGTTGACCTAGGTCTGTTGGAAATCCTGGATAAACAACGGTTCTAACATTAGTTGGCTTTAAATTTTTAGTTTTATTTAAAATTATTTTATGGTTTTGCAGTTTAAAATTTACTCCAATTTCTTGTAATTTATTTAAAAGCAAAATATTGTGTTCGGGAATCATTCCTTCAATAGTTAGATTATCTCCCAGTAATGCTCCCATAATTATATAAGTTCCTGCTTCAATGCGATCTGGTATTACTTTTATTTCGGCACTATGTAGTCTTTCTACTCCTTCAATAGTGATTTCTTCAGTTCCTGCTCCGGTAATTTTTGCTCCCATATTATTTAATAAATCAGCTATATTACTTATTTCAGCTTCTCTAGCGGCATTTGATATATGTGTTATACCTTTGGCCATTGTGGCAGCAATCATTAGGTTGATAGTTGCTCCAACAGATGCAAAATCAAGCATTATATTTGTGCCCTTTAATTCTTCAGCATCTATAATATATTTACTATCTTCTTTAGTAATGGTTGCTCCTAAAGATTCAAAGCCTTTTAGATGCAAATCAATAGGACGTGAGCCGATGTTACAGCCACCGGGAAAATACATTTCAACGTGCTTAAATCGCGCTAGTAATGCCCCCATAAAATAATAGGACGCTCTTAATTTATTACTTAAATTTTCTGGTATTAGACAATTTTTTATGTTGCTAGCATCTATTTCAATAATACTGCTGCTTTTTTTAACTTTAACTTCTAATAGTTTCAAAATTTCAATCAAAGCATCTTTATCAGAAATATTAGGAACATTAGATATTTTAACAGTTCCTTCAGCAAGTATTGCTGCTGGTATTAAAGCTACTACACTATTTTTGGCTCCTCCAATTTTAATTGTTCCACTTAAAGTATGATTTCCTTCAATAATAATTTTTTTCATGTTTAACCTCCACTATAATTTTATTTTTCAAACATTTTATTTATAGCAATTCCATAAATAAATTTAGCTATCTTTTGACCTTCTGGATGGATACTTGCAAAATTATCTAGCATAACCCCACTATTTGCTTCCATTAAATATATATTATTACAAGCATCTTCAATTATGTCAATACTACAAAATCTGACATTAATTTCTCTAGCAACTTTTAAAGCTAAGTTGCTAATTTTTAATTGTAAATTCTCGGGAATATCCATAAATATACTTGCCCCTTGGGATAAATTAAATTGCCAATTATATTCGTATTTTTCACCATTTTTTAAAATAGTTTTTGGCAAATTATTCTTATTTTGGAAAAAATGCGGATTAAAATCTTTTAGCAATTCTGCCACTGATTTTTGACCATCACCGTAGACGACAGGCTTTATTTTACCATATATTAAGAGTATTTGACCATCTAAAATAATAACGCGATATTCATTTTTTATATTTATATAAGGGCAAATACTTAGAGAATAATTTTTTATTAATAACTTATCTAATAATTTATAGATATTAGCTAAAGAAGTTTCATGAAAAACTTCTTTGCCGCAGGTTCCTAAATTAGCTTTTATAACTAGATCGTGATTGTATTTTTCATATAATTCTTCTATATAATTTGATTCATAATTTTTAAAAATAATATGATGTTTTATAATAGGATTATTCTTTAATTCCATTAATTCATAAAAGGCATATTTATCATCTAATATTGTAGAAGTAGAATTATTATTAAGATCAAATTTATGAGCAATAATATAATGAATTTGGTTAGATTTTTCTAAAACATTAATCCAATTTTTAGATATTTTTGTCAACTTAACATTTTTCTCTAGGCATAATTCTTGTAAAAGTTCATCAAATGTAGTCATACTACCACCAAGGTAATTATACCATTTTTATACAAAAAGGTGAAATATTCCTAAACAAACTAGTAGTAAAATACCTAAAATTATGGCATATTTACCGATAAGTTTACTACTATATTTACCGATAATTAAACCTAAATAGGTGAATGCTGCGCTGCAACAAGCAAAAATAATACTAGCTAGCAAATAATTATTAGTTATATCGTTTATACCAAGGCCTACAGAAAAACTGTCAATTGATACACTTAGAGCAAAGATGATAATTCCCAATAAATTTAATTTTATATCAGCTTTTTCATCTTTAATATAATGAATTGCTAAATTTATACCTAGGATTATTAAAACGGAGCCTAATATTACATTACTAGCTAAATTTAATAATTTAATAAGACCTAAACCTACAAAATTACCTAGTAAAGGCATAAAAAAATGAAATATTCCAACAAATATGGGAAGATATTTTATGTTGCTTTCATTATTAGTAATCGATCCTACGGATAAAGACAAAGAAAAAGTATCCATCGATAGAGAGATACCTATTAACAAAATGGATACTATTTCTTGCATATAATCACCTTTAAGAAAATATATGCAGTTTCTAAGAAAATCTTTCTAGAACTTCTTTTATATAAAAAGTATAATTTGCATTACTGCTTTCTTCTTCACTAGCTTCTAGTAAACAAAGTGGAGGGAATAAAACACACCACCAGTTATTTCCTAAACCGGAACCTAAAGTAATTACAAGAGATTCATAATTTCCTTCGGGATAAATTATGCCTTTATATTCTTTTTCAGGAAAGTAGTTATTACCATAATTAATGGTATATTCGACATTATACTGTTCAATTATTTCTTCAATTTTTGACATATTTTGATCAATTAACTTTTTAGTTTCTTCTTTTGAATTTGATGAATCCATTATTTGGGCAAAAACAGGTTCTATTTCTTCGCGAATTTTCATTTTAAGTTCTTGATCTTCTAGAGAATTGCTATTGGCAATAATGCGAAATCTTATAGCATCACTAGGTATAAGTATTCCACTAGTATTACCAGTTGTTAGATAAATTAATACTGTAACAAAAAATAAAAGAACGATTATTTTTTTCAATATTCTCACCTAAAATAATATTGGTTAATCGTCCTATTTTTTATTCATTATAGATAAATAAATATCTAATTCTACCTGTTAAATCATTAATAAATTCATATTTTAGATTATATTTTGCATCTAAAAATTCTCTAATAAGGGGCATTTCATTATCTCCAATTTCAAATGCTAGTAAGCCTGGCTTATTTAAATTTTTTAAATGCTTGTTAATAATTTGTTTATAAAAATAAATACCATTATCACTTGCAAATAAAGCTAAATGTGGCTCATATTTTAATACACTTTCTTCTACATATCCATATTCTGGAATATATGGCGGATTTGAAATGATAATGTCATATTTTTTTTCTAAGTCATCTAGCATATCCTGCTTAAGAAAATTTATTTCAACATTATTGTTTTTAGCATTAAGTTTAGCTAAAGATAAAGCATCTTTAGAAATATCAACTGCTGTAACAAAAGTATCTAAATGTTTTTTTAAAGCAATGGCAATACACCCACTACCAGTTCCTAAATCGATTGTGGATAACTTGTGAGTAAAATGCTTTTTAGCATAATTAATTACTAGAGATACTAAATATTCGGTTTCAAAGCGCGGTATTAAAACTCTTTCATCTACACTAATTAGACAATCTAAAAATTCGACATTGCCAATTATGTATTGAATGGGATACCCAGATTCTATTTTTTTTAAAATTTCTTCTAAATTATTCGGATATTTTTCTTTTAAAATATGCCAATCTTTTAGACTTATGTTTGATGGTCTATTCAAATTTTTCTCCCGCAAGTTTTAATTTTAAATCTTCAGTTTGTAATGCTTCAATGATTGGTTCAAGATCGCCATCCATAACACGGTCAAGACTCATAATAGAGAAATTTATACGATGATCTGTAACCCTATTTTGTGGGTAATTATAAGTTCTTATTTTTTCCGAACGATCACCTGTACCTATTTTACTTTTTCTTTGAGCTCCAAGCTCTTGTTCTTCTTTTAGGCGAGCTTCTTCATTAATTCTTATTTTTAAAAGATTTAATGCTCTTTCCCGATTCTTAAGTTGACTTCTTTCAACTTGACAAGTTACAACGATCCCTGTTGGAATATGGGTAAGTCTTACAGCGGAATTGGAAGTATTAACAGATTGTCCACCAGCTCCACTTGAGTGATAAACGTCCATCTTGATATCACTTTCTTTAATCTCAATATTAGAAGTTTCAACTTCGGGCATAACTAAAACTGTTGCAGTAGATGTATGAACTCTTCCTTGCGTTTCTGTAACTGGTACTCTTTGAACACGGTGAGAACCACTTTCGTATTTCAATTTAGAGTAAACATTATCTCCTTTAACCATAAATTCAATTTGAGAATATCCACCACTCGATCCTTCAACTTCGTGAATGACTTCGATTTTCCAGCCATTAGCTTCCGCATAATGGGAATACATTCTGAAAAGATCTCCTGCAAAAATATTGGCTTCATCTCCTCCGGCAGCACCCCGAATTTCCATAATAACATTTTTACCGTCATTTTCATCTTTAGGAACTAAGAGAATTTCTAATTTTTTGTATAACTCCTCTTCTTTAGTTGTTAGAGAGTTAATTTCTCCTTCAGCAATTTCTTTTAATTCAGGATCATTAATCATTTCTTTGGCTTGACTCAAATTATCTTTTACTTTTTTATATTCGTTATACACATCGACAGTTTCTTTTAATTCGCTTTCTTCTTTAGATAATTCTTTTAATTTATTAAAATCACTTAATACTTCTGGTTTAACTAATTCTTCTTTTATTTCTTCATATTTTTTTACTATTGCATCTAATCTATTAAACATAAATATCCTCCTTGTAACAATTTATAAGCAAAACAAAGCTAAAGATTAGCTTCGTCATCAGCATCAATTACCACAAGGTCCGCTAGGTCATCATCATCGACATCTTCGGTTTCATCGTCTTTATCATAGAAAATATCGTCTTCTTCCTCTTCAGGGATATCATCAATATCTTCTTCTTCAAGTTCTATTTCTTCTTCGTCTTCTTCTTCATCTTCAATTACAATGTCTAATTTATGACGAGTTTGCAAATCCCAAAAACCATTTTTAAGCATTATAAACTTTTTATTGATTGACATAAGCTCAAAAAAGTCCATAAGTTGGTCTTCTACTGTGCTTTCAGGTAATTCTAATACACTGCAGACTTTCTTAAAAATATCTTGTAATTTCATCTTTTTGCCGGACTCTTGAAGTATAAGAGCTGCAATATCATCATAACCCATTAATTCTAATTCTTCTTTTGGTATTTCACTTAATTTCATAATTGTCCTCCTTACATTTTTTCTGGTGGTATTACCCCAATTAAATTTAATGCATTATAGATTGTTTGTCTTATCGCTTTTATTAATAATATATTTTCTTCAGTTTCTTTAACATTATCAGTTAGTATTCTCTTACTTGCATAAAATGTGTGAAACATATTGGCAAGTTCATATACATAGTTAGTTACTAAATGTGGTAACTCTTTTAAAGCGGCGTTTTCTACTACTTCAGGAAATGCATATACTTTTTCTAACACATTATATGTATCAGAATCATTTAATGTTTCAAATTTATCTGGTATTTTTGTAATATCTTTTTCACTTAGAATTGAAGATATTCTAGCATAAGCATATGATACGTAAAATACGGGATTTTCATTTGATTTACTTTTAGCTAAACCAAGATCAAAATCCATTTGAGTATCTAGGCTATATCTTGAAAAATAATACCTTGCAGCATTAACTCCAACTTCATCAATTAGTTCTTTTAGAGTAACAGATTTACCGGTACGTTTGCTCATTTTAACAACTTGACCATCTTCAACAAGACGTACTAATTGTAATAATTTTACTTCTAGTTTATCTGGATCATTGCCAAGGGCTTTAACACTACTTTTAAGTCTAGCAACATAACCGTGATGATCAGTTCCGAAGATATCGATCATTTTATCATATCCCCGGTTATATTTATCATAATGATATGCTATATCTGGCACCAAATAAGTAAGTGTTTTATCTTCCTTAATTAAAACGTGATCTTTATCATCAAAGATGCTACTACATTTAAACCAAGTAGCTCCGTCCGATTCATAGGTATAGCCATTATCGGTTAGTTTTTGAATAATACCATTTAAATCATATTTTTTACTAATGGCTTTTTCACTGGTAAATACATCATAATTGATACCATATTCTTTTAAGTCAGCGATGATACGATCAATCATTTTTTGAGTTCCAAATTCTTTATAAAATTCGATATCTTTATCTAAATAAGTATCTTGATGTTCAGCATAAATTTCTTCAGCCATAGCAATTATTTCTTTACCAAAGTATCCATTTTCAGGCATTGGATAATCTTGGCCACATAATTCGTAATAACGAGCTTTAATTGATTCCCCTAAATTATTGATTTGGTTTCCGGCATCATTAATATAATATTCTTCAGTTACATCATAGCCACAAAAGCGCATTATTCGAGCAAGTGAATCCCCATAAGCTCCACCACGAGCATTACCTAAGTGAAGAATACCTGTTGGATTAGCACTGACAAATTCAATATTTATTTTCTTGCCATTACCAATATTACTACGTCCATAATTTTCTTTTTCTGTTAAAACTTTTTTTAGATTATCCAATAAATAATCTTTTGCTACAAAAAAGTTGATAAATCCTGGAGCTTTTATTTCGACTTTTTCTACTTGAGAACAATTAAATGTATTAACTATATTTTTAGCAATATTCATTGGATTATCTTTGATAACTCTGGCCAGTTTCATCGCAATATTACTGGAATAATCACCATTTTCTTTTTGCTTAGGGCGACTTATTTCGATCTCTTCTTCATAAGTAACATCCAAATTCTTAATGCTTTCTTTTAAAGCTGCAATAATTAATTCTTTCATATATTTTCCTCTTTCATAATTATAGTTATTATTTTTTCTTCATCAGCAATTTTATATTTCAATATTATATTTTTATCTTTTATATCCAATGTAGCTAAACAATCAAAACTACAATCGCCTTGGGTTGGAAAAGTAAATTTGCAAACATTATCTAAAAAATCTATTTCCATAGTATATTCATTAGATGTACGTTTATACTTTCTTTTTTCTAAGTCAATATAATTTGTTATATTTGCTTCAATAAATTCTATATATTTATCCCTTTCATACTTACAATAGACATCCTTTAAATCAACTAAAATAGCGTTGTTATCAGCAAGTTGCCAATCTATTTTTTGGTGCATTTTAGTTCACCCCGCTTTTTTTCTTGATAATTATAGCATAATATATAGAATTTTGCACTTATATTTTACATTTTTTTTAACATAATAAACTACAGGTGATATAAATTGAAGAAAGTACGATTTTTATTCAAGTTAATGCTTTTTGGATTTATATCTTTTATCGTTGTAATTATCGGACTTTATACCTATGCTTATTTGAGTCCTCGACTAGATTTAAAAACTAGTGGTAGTCTTTATTTATATGATAATAACAATGAATTAATTTATCAAGGTTCAAGAAACAATGAATGGGCTAATATTGAAGATATTAGTGATTATTTAATAGATGCAACGATTGCAGTTGAAGATAAAAATTTCTATAAACATCACGGATTTGATTACTTAAGGATTGTTAAAGCAATGTATTTAAATATTAAAAGTGGAACGATTGTGCAAGGGGCTTCGACGATTTCACAGCAATATATCAAGAATTTGTATTTAGATTTTGATCAAACTTGGGAGCGAAAAATTGAAGAAGCTTTTTTAACACTCGAACTTGAAGTGCATTATGAAAAGGATGAAATCTTAGAAGGATATTTAAATACAATTAATTATGGTCAAGGTAATATGGGTATTGTCAATGCATCTGCTTATTACTTTAATAAAAAACCTAGTGAACTTACACTAGAAGAAGCAATAATGCTAGCTGGTATTTCTAAAAATCCGGCGGCTTATAACCCAGTATCTGATTATGATGCGTGTATAGATAGAGCTTGGATAGTAGCAACAGCTATGTTAAATAATGATTATATTGATGAAGCTACTTATAACTCTTTATTTCAAGAACGTATTCAAATATATGGGCAAAATAAAACTAATAATTTACAAATGCTTATGTATTATCAAGATGCAGTGTTGGATGAACTAGCAAATATACCTGGTATACCTGAATCATTAATTGATGCTGGAGGTTTAAAAATATATACAACTTTAGATATAGATATACAAACAAATATGGAAGAAAATATATTAAATAATAAGGTAGATGAAGAAATACAGGTAGCGAGCATAATAGTTGATCCTAATACGGGAGCTGTAAAAGCTTTAACAGGAGGGATGAATTATGCTACTAGTGAGTATAATCGAGCCTTAGATAGTGTTAGACAGGTTGGTTCAACAATGAAGCCTTTCCTTTACTACGCGGCATTAGAAAATAATATGACAATGTCTTCAACTTTTTCTAGTGAACCAACGACATTTAATTTAGCAAACGGTAAAACTTATAGTCCCGCCAATGCTAGTGATTTATATGCTGATAAAAATATAACTATGGCAGCAGCTTTGGCTTTATCAGATAATATTTATGCTGTGAAAACTAATTTATTTTTAGGGGTAGATGCAATGATTGAAGTAGCTCATCGAACTGGAATTAAGGCTGATTTAGCAGAAGTAGCTTCACTACCACTTGGAACTAGCGAAATTAATTTAATAGATTTTGCAACTGGATATACAACTTTTGCATCTGGTGGATATCAAAAAGATTTATATTTCATTGAAAAAATTGAAGATATGGAAGGAAACGTTTTATACGAACACGAAGATAAAGAAAAATTAATTTTAAATCCAAACTATACATATATATTAAATGAAATGATGAATACTACTAGTAATGCAGCATTTGTTGATTATACTACACCTACTGCCCTTACTATTGCTTCAAAATTGACAAATAAATATGCAATTAAAACAGGATCTACTAATACAGATTTTTGGATTGTTGGTTATAATAAAGATGCTTTAGTAATGACTTGGATGGGCTATGATGATAATAAGACAATAACTTCCAAAGTTAGAAATAGCTCTAAAAATGCTTGGGCCGAAACTATTGAATACGTTTTACAAGATGTTGATACAAGTTGGTATGAAACTCCTAAAAATGTAGTAGCAATTCCTCTTGATGCTATTACAGGAAGTGTTACTAATGACACTGATAAAGCGGCTCTCTACTATTATGTTAAAGGTTCTGAACCAGGAGTAACAACTGAGGTATATGTAAGTAGTGAAGAAGAAAAAAATACTGAGTAACTTTTCAGTATTTTTTTAGCTCTTTATTAATAGTAATCACATCTAACTTGCCAAGTTTTAGTTTGAGGATTGTATCCAAAATAGAAATTTCCAGAATCTACAATATTAAAGTTAGCTTTTTCATCAGATACAATTTCTAAAACAAACTCAAAGCCTTCATCATAACCTACTCCACCTTGAATACTTGCAGGATTTCCACCGATTTTATGTTCACAATAAATATTTTCACAAATTACATCATAGTAATCAAGTCCTTCTTGGTCTTCAATAGTAGTTATAGCAGAAGTTAATGTATCTGGTACATTATCCCATGATGGAAAATCATCAGTTTTAAGTTCAGGAACTAGCGGAAAAGGATTTATCACACTAGATATATAGTTGCAAGGTACTAAATTATCTAAACTATCATAAGTTCTTATAGTAAACCATTTAGAATATTCTCCTCCACCTATGTTATTCCAAAATTCATTGCTTAAATAGATGGTAATTAATTTTATTCCTTTTAATGCATCTGGGATATAATCTAAACCCTCTAAAAACAAAGTCATTATTGGTTCCATTAATTTACCTGTTTCATCTTGAGGTTGAGTTTCATTAGGTAATTGCCAATCCACTTTTCCTATCCAACTTTCTCCAATTTCAGAGGTTGGTCGTATTCCACCAGTTTTAAATATAACCGCCTTTTTCCTTAATTGATTTTTAATTTCCTCTATAGTCATATAAGTTTCTCCTTTCTGTTTACATTTTATCACATTTAATTTTTATTTATTAAATTTTTAGAAAAAATAAAAAATATTGACGTAAAATACATCAATATTTAAATTTTATCTTTTTTTATTTTAATAGTTATTTGATATTCTGTTGGTAAATTCTTTTCTTCAATTACTACTTTATCACTATCAAAATTTAAGCCACGAACTGTTTTTATGACTTCATCTAGATAATCATTGTTTAGTAATTTATTGTTAGTTGGAGTCGATGGAATAATAAAGTCGTCGAGCATTTCAATATTATCTGTTTGCTTCAATAAATCGACAGGTTTAGGTGGCTCTTCAGCAGCAGGAAGTTCAAATGTTTTTGGTGTTTCATCTAAATTCAAATTTGCCGCTTGGCTTTCCAAAAAGTTGAAAAATTTATTAGGCATCTTTTCGGGTTCAGGAGAAAAAGGTGTTACAGTTTCATTATTTGGTTGATTATTATTCACGGTACTTCCTCCTAAGTTATTATTTTGATTTAACGAAGAGATATCAACAGCATTACTAACAATACTTTCTATATTAGGATTGCTATTAATTATCGGTATATCATCTATGTCCAATACTTCATTGGGTTGCTCTGGTTTTTCTGGTGGTGTTGTTTGAGTAGTTTGATTATTACTTTGATTAGACTGATCAGCAGAATTTTTCATAAGACTATTAATTGCAGCAATGGCATTAGCAGTATTTTGATCAATTGTTTGTTCTGTTGTTGTGGATGAAGAAGTTGGTTGAGTAGTTTCAGATACTGCTGGAGTGGCTGGTTCATCTACAACCACTTTTTTTATTTCATCTTCTAATTGTTTTACAGTCAATCTTTCAGTAATAATTTTATTTAATAGAACTTTTTGCATTTCGTGATCTTTAACTTTTAATAAAGATCTAGCGTGGCGTTCAGAAATTTGTTCTTTTATAACTGCTTGTTGAACTGACTCATCAAGTGTCAACAAACGAAGTTTATTAGAAATAGCTGATTGAGATAATCCCATTTTTTTGGCTAATTCTTCTTGGGTCATATAACCTTTTTCTAATAATGCTTGATAAGATCTAGCCTCTTCAATGGCTGATAAATCTTTCCTTTGAACATTTTCAACAATTGCAACTTCAGCACTTGCTGCATCACTTAAATTTGAGATTATAGCAGGCACAGAAACTAAGCCAGCCATACGAGCTGCTTTATATCTTCGTTCTCCTGCAATTATTTCATATTTATCATTTTTTCTTCTTAAAACTAAAGGTTGAATTATACCGTGTTGTTTTATTGATGCTGCTAAGTCTGCTAAAGAAGCATCATCAAAAGCCAATCGTGGTTGAAAACGATTGGGAATTATATCCTCAATAGGGACTTGTAGTATTTTTTCTTCTGTTTGTGTATTATTCACTAAAATCAACCCTTTATTCTCTTATAATTTTATCCTATATAACCTTTTTTTGCAATGGTTTTTTTATAATTTTTTCGTAAGGTCGCAATTTGTTTAAATCACTTTTCTGAATTTTTTGAATACAAATAAGCATTCTTTTACCGGCGTTATGTGGTAAATCAAATTCTTTTACTTCTTTAAGTTTACCTCCAAGATAATTAATTGCATAATTACTATTTTCTAATTCCTCTAAAGCATTTCCTTTCATAGCAATAAAATATTTATTTTCTTTAACAATTGGTAACGCTAATTCTAATAATACTGGTAAATTAGTTACTGCTCGAGCTGTAACCATATCTATATTATTAATAAATCTTGATGTTATATTTTCAATCCGGTCGTTGATAACTTCTAATTTATCAACATTTAATTTATCTTTCAATTCGAGCAAAAACTTGGTTTTTTTATTATTAGAATCAACTAAATATACTTGCAAATTAGGGAAAAATATTTTAATAACCATTCCTGGAAAACCAGCACCGGATCCAATATCAAGTAAAGTTGATTCCTTATTTAAGTCAATAAATTTTACTAAAGTTAGAGAATCATAAAAGTGTTTTAAATAGATTTCTTCTCTATTTTTTATTGCAGTTAAGTTAGTGTGTGAGTTATATTCTAGTAAAAAAGTGCAATATATTTCTAACTTTTCAAGCTGTTCCCTAGTTACATCAATTCCTAATTTTTTTGTTTCAATAATAAATTTTTCTATATTCATTTGTTATATTCCTTCTTTAAATAAACTGATAATACAGAGATATCGACAGGATTTACACCACTTATACGAGATGCTTGAGCAATTGTTTTAGGTCTTACTTTAGCAAGTTTTTGACGAGCTTCACTTGCTAAGTTGGTAACGCAAGAGTAATCTATATCTTCTGGTATTTCTTTTTCTTCTAGTTTTAGTAATTTTTCGACTTCCTTATATGCTTTTTTAATATATCCCTCATATTTAACAGTGATTTCAACTTGCTCTTTTACTTCTTTAGAATAATTTAAAGTAATAAAATTTTCTAAAAACGCAAGATTTATTTCTGGTCTTTTTAATAGTTCATAAAAAGTTAAATTACTACTAGGTATTGGAATATTATTTTCCATAAAAATTGATTTATTATCTTCAGTTATTTTAATGTGATTTTCTTTTAAATACTTAGTTAAATCAGCAATTTTTTGTTTTTTTTCTTGAAGACGATTGTATTGTTCATCAGAAATTGTACCACATTTTTTTGCATAATCACGTAATCTTAAGTCAGCATTATCGTGTCTTAAAATAAGGCGAAATTCAGCTCTACTAGTTAACATACGATATGGTTCAATAGTCCCTTTAGTTACTAAGTCATCAATAAGTACACCAATATAGGCATCACTTCTTTTTAGAATTAAAGGATCTTTATTATCAATTTTTAGTGCAGCATTAATTCCCGCGATAATACCTTGACCTGCCGCTTCTTCGTAGCCGGAGGTGCCATTTATTTGACCCGCTGTGAATAAGTTTTTAATAACTTTGTTTTCCAATGATGGATTTATTTGTAATGGATCAATTGCATCATATTCGATAGCATAAGCATATTTGGTGATTACAGCATTTTCCAATCCTTTAAGGCTATGAACCATTTTCTCTTGTACATCTCTTGGCATACTAGTAGAGAATCCTTGTAAGTACCAATCATCATAATATAGAGATTCTGGTTCTAGGAATAATTGATGTCTTTCTTTGTCAGCAAATCTTACTATTTTATCTTCAATTGATGGACAATATCTAGGCCCTACACCGGTAGCATAGCCACCATACATAGCAGATTTATTTAAGTTATCACGAATAATCTTGTGCGTATTTTCATTAGTATATAAAAGATAACAAGATTGTTGTTTATCTATATCATAAGATGGTTCATAATCAAAACTAAATGTCCAAGGTGTAGAATCCCCTTTTTCTTCTTGCATAACTGAAAAATCGATTGAGTCTTTTTTTATTCTTTGGGGTGTTCCAGTTTTAAGTCTAATTATTTTTAAACCATATTCTTTTAATTTGTCAGATAGATGGTTACTTCTCTTTTCTCCGTGAGGACCTCCGGGAGTATTTTCACTACCTATTAAAATATTACCTTTTAGGTATGTTCCGGTGGTTAAAATAACTGTTTTACCATTTATTTTTTCACCATCAGCAGTTACTACACCTAAAACTGTATTATCTTCGATAATTAAATCTTCGATCATTGCTTCTTTTATTGTCAAATTTGGAGTATGCATTAAAGCTTCTTGCATATTTTTAGGCTAAGTTATTTTATCAGCTTGAGCAC
>CALVKJ010000018.1 GCA_944332675.1 uncultured Bacilli bacterium | reverse complement strand
ATTCGCCATCACTGGCTAGAAGAATATCACCAATCAAAGAATTATAATATGATATATATTCCATAATTACCTCAACTTATTTCTTTAGAATGTGCAAATTTAAATATTACTCACATACTTAGTATATCAAAAATCTATTTTTAGACAAGAAAAAAGAGCATTTCTGCCCATTATGATATTTTAGGATTAATACGAGTTCGATTTAAATCTCTTGTAATATTCAAACTATTACCTTTTTTTTCTCTACTTTCCAAAATGAAAGCCAAGATATCTTCAATTATTTTCTTTTCAGAGTCTATATCAGCAAGAGTATACTCTAACTTTCTTAAAATAGCTTGTGTTTTATCTTTATCACTTTCTAAATTGCTAATTTCCAAGCGTAACGATTTAATGTTATTTATATTAATTCCCCAAGCTTGTTGCATTTCTTTTATTAATTTAATATATTTAGGAGTATTAAATAAGATATATGCTACTATAAAATAGAAGAACGTGATATTTACGCAAGCTCCTAATACTCCTAATAAAAGAATACCTAACACATTTTTTCCAAATAATTTTATTAAATTAAGTCTAGCATCGATACCTGTTTGATATTTATCTGAAAGCTCATCTAATTCTTGATAATTTAAATCTAATCTACCTTCAAGATCTTCTAAAGTAAGCTCTATTTTTTGCTTTTCTTCTTCAGTTTTATTTCTTTTATTTTCTAAATTTTGAATTTTTTGTTGTTTTTGGGCTACTAAAGCCGCAACTCGTTCCATAATACACCTCTTTAATCGAAGTGATAGTATTGTACCTCTTTTATAGTGTAAAGTCAAGTGATGCAATTACCTTTATTTGTCTTCTATTTTTTCTTTGTTCTCTTTCGAATAGCCGTGTAAAGCATTTGGTGTTTTTCTAAGTAAAATTTCATACAATTCATTAAAGGTTATTTCTTTATTTTTGTTTGTAATATTTAGTTTGCCTATATATGTGCTATTTTTATCATTTGTTACTAGACAAATACTCCAACTGGTAATTAAACCTTGTTGATAAGCAATTGGATATATCCAAATAATATCAGATATATTAACTATATTTATATTTTTATTATAACTAACTACATAATTAGTAGTTATATAAGTTTTACACAATGGACTTGATATAACATCAGGACTTTGTAGTTCTTCTTCAATAGAATCTAAAATGCTTTTATATTTAAACATAACTTTATTATTTTTGGTTTGATAATTCATATAAAACATTATGATAAGTAGGCCTATTACGGTGATAATGCCAAAAATAATAGCAATATCTATAATAGTATCTGTTTTAGAAACATAGGTATTAATTAAAAAAGGATAAATTACATTATTAAAATTATCATTATTAACATCTTCTAAGCCTAAATTTTCTTGTAAATATTCAATAGCAAAGTTTTTAATATCTTCAGGTATTTCTGAAGACATACCATATATTAACACAGCATCTGGAGCTTCAAGAGTAGGATCAGTACTATAGTTGTAATCATAATTAGCTTTTAATTCAGCAAATGTTTCATCATCAATTTTAGCTATATAGGTATAGCCTTCAGAGTCGGTTATAAAATAATATTTTTCTAATGAAGAATTTGTTTCCAGAGTAGCAAAGTAGCTAGTTACTAAAGCAACATCAATCTCAGAATAAATTCCTTCTTCATCTACTTTTCGCAGGTTTGTTGCATCTTCATTACTTATTAGAAAACTTAATAAACCACCACCGAATAAACCGATAATAGCAATTACAATACCAATTATTAAGAGTACCTTATTAGGCTTAGCTATTTGAGATAAAATACTACTCTTTTTCACCTTATCACCTTCTTTTATAAATTATACTTAAATAATTATAATAAGTAAACTATTTGTAATATCTAATTTTAAAAGTTGATCCAGTATTTATTTTGGATTCAACTGTGATTTTACCATTATCTTTAGTAATAATTTCTTTAGCTAAAGACAATCCTATTCCGAAATTTAAATTATTACTTTCTTCACCCTTATAAAATCTTTCAAAAATATGTTTTTTATCATATTCATTCATTCCCTTTCCTTCATCAGCAATTAAAATTTCTGTATACACATTGGTTTCTTTATAATTAATGTATATATTCTTACCTGATGGTGTATATTCTAAACAATTTTTTAAAATGTTGGTTAATGCTTCAAATTCCCATTTATAATCACCAACAAAGGATGTTTCGTTATTACCTGTTATATGAATATCAACATTTTTAACTTCTCTTAAAATATCGATATGTTTTAATATATCTAATAATAAACTTTTTACATTAATATTTTCTTTTTTAAAAGTGATAACATTAGCATCAAAGCGAGATAATTTAAGTAAAGCAATTATCAAATAATTTATACTTTCCACTTGAGTTTTAATATCGAGTAAAAACTCTTTTTGCGTCTTCGCATCAGTTGGCTCTTCGATAAGATTATCAACAAGTAATGATATCGAAGTAAGTGGTGTTTTTAATTGATGGGAAATATTAGTTAGAGAATCTTTTAAATTTATTTTATCAACTAATTCCTTTTCGGCTTGTTCACGAAGCATAATGGTTGTTGTATAAATTTCATTTTTTAAAATCGATATTTCACCTTCATCATTTAGATCTATTTTTAAATCGTAATTACCACGATTTAATTCTTTTAAGTATTTAATAATGTTCTTTAATTCTTTTTTTCTTTTTTTACTAGATAAATATATTCCTAATAAGATGATTATCGTTATAGTTAGAAAAAGAATGCTATTAAATAACAATTGTTTATGAAATTCTTTTTCAAAAGATGCTAATATGCTTAAATCAGATTCGCTAAAACCATATGAAGTTAGAAGCTCAGAATTGTCGACATTTTCAGAATTATTAATAATTTCAATGATGCTCGTCATATCTACATCTGGATAGTTTTTAGCAATGTTTTCAACTGTACTAGCAATAAATGAATTAGTTAAATTGCTATAATTATAGTAAATATTAAATGTAATAGCTATAAATATTGCAAATAATGTAATAATGATTAAAGTAATTGTCCATTTTTTGTGTTTCATTTATCCACCCTATAACCTATCCCTTTGATTGTTTTAATAATGTCATCATTACCCAATTTTTCTCTAATTCTTTTAATATAAACGGTTAGAGTGTTATCTTCAACAAATTTACCAGATATATCCCAAATACGATCAATCAATATTTCGCGAGTAACTATTCTATTTAAATTTTGAAATAAAAGAAGTAAAATACGATATTCTAAACTTGTTAAATTTATTTCTTCATTATTTACAAACACTCTACCAGCTTCAGTATCAACAGTAACATTATCAACAGTTATTATTTCATTATCTTTATTTCTTTTTAATATTTTATTAATCCTAGCAAGTAATTCTTTGGATCTAAATGGTTTAATAATATAGTCTTCAATACCAGAATCTAGAGAATTTGATATTATATCTTCGTCATCTTTCGCTGTTAATACAAGGGTTGCTTTGTTTTTTAGATTTTCTTGGTAAAATTTAAGTCCATCTCCATCAGGAAGCATCAAATCAAGAATTATTAAATCATATTTATTTTCAATTAATTTTGATGCTTCTTGCAAATTTTTAGCAACAGTTACTTTAAAGTTATTTGCTTCGAGCAAATATTTTATTCCTTTAATTATATAATCATTGTCTTCGATTAATAAAATGCTATACATAGTAACCACCAGTAATATTGTAACAAAAATTAAGGTATATTAAAACTGATAAGTTTGATTTATCAGTTTCATACATCATCGTTAATGAATTTGTATTTAAAATGCTCTCTGTTTTTTTATCACTTATTATTTTTCTTTCATAGAAACTACTATTAATTAATGTGCTTGTAAAATCAAGCAC
Organism: uncultured Bacilli bacterium; assembly: GCA_944332675.1. Classification (GTDB taxonomy): domain Bacteria; phylum Bacillota_I; class Bacilli_A; order RF39; family UBA660; genus Onthocola_B. The sequence goes on along the minus strand of CALVKJ010000018.1, from coordinate 17,068 downwards.
AAACGCTAGCATAATGAGCATATGTGAAACTATCGCATTTGTATTATAAATGCTATCATATATTTGGAGGGAAATTATGAACAGTGTTACAACAACTTTAAGATTAAGTGAAGATTTAAAAAAAGAACTTGATAAATTAGCTTTAGAACAAAATAGAAGCTTAAATAACTTAATAACGACAATTATATTACAATATTTGGAACAATTAAAGAAAGAAGATAAGAAGTAAAACAGGCAACTAAATTGCTTGTTTTTATTAGATATAATCATATTTTATGCTATACTATTATTAGGTGAAGTGGATATGAAAAAGTATAATTGGGTAAATGATGAAATAAAGATAGATTTTAAAGTACCTAGGTCTATAGAGCATCAAATTGAAGAATTAGAAAAATTGGATGAAGAAAAAAATATACTTTATTTTGATTATTGCGATCACTTAGATGTACTGGCTAAAAATGCTTATGCTGAAGGTATGATTACTAAAAAAGAATGGGATGCATTAGTAATGCGCTATGATATTAGAGCGGAGGATTATAAAGATGTATAATTTAGAATATCGTAAACTAAGTTATGGTTAATTATTATAAGTAAAAAAACTTACCAAACTAACGGTAAGTTTATTTTTATATGTTTTCATTACGAATTGTTTCAATTATATTTTGTTTGTTAATCTTTTTAACTGAAACGTGCATTATTATACTTATTAGTAGGAAGACTACTACAACTGCAATTAATATCGCAAGACACGGAATAATAAAGCCAAAATCATTACCAACAGCAAATGCTTTGTAAATACCGAATGAGCCAAGTAAACCTAGAGGTATACCAATAAGTAAAGATTTTGTTCCATAGAATATACTTTCTAAGTGGACCATTCTGTTAAATTCACGTTTAGTCATACCAATTGATTTTAACATAGCAAACTCGCGACTTCTAAGATTCATATTAGTAGTTATAGTGTTAAATATATTAGTTATACCAATTAAACTTATTACAATGATAAATCCATATAGAAATATAGAAATTATTAAGATCATAGATTTTTGAGCATTTACTTCTTCTTCAACATTATATAAATAATATTCATAATCGGTATTTTCTAAGTAGTCTGTAATTTCATTTTCTAATTTAGTTGTATCACTACTATTTATAAATAAACTACTATAAGAATAGTCTAAATTATCCATCATACTATCAGATATGATAATATAACCACTTGATGAATATAGGTTTTCTAATCCCATTGGTCTTTCATCAGCTCTGGCAACAATGTTTAAAGAATACTCTGTACCATTTTCAAGGGTTCCAGTAATGGTATCACCAGGATCAACATTATAAATATTGAAGTGTTCATAATGTTCATCGATATACGTTGAACCATCATCGATTAAAATACCACCATTTTGATAATCTTCTTTATTACCGCCGATGCGTTCTAGGAATCTTTCGTATTCGGCATCTCCAAGAGAAACAAGTTCAACATATACAGTATCATCATCTGTATAACTAGTTTTATTTCCTCCGAAATAATCAGAAAAGCCCATATCTGTCATATAAGTTTTCCCATCAATATTAAGTTGGATTCTTCTTTGGAGTGAATAATCTTCAATGTTTGCCAAATCTAGTATTTCATTATATGTTGATGCTATATCATCATTGGTAGTTTCGGTATCAGTAGTCTTAGGGTAAATTGATACTTCCATATTAAATGCTAAATCTTTATAGTACATTCCTGTTAAATTAAAACCATAATTTAAAAGAGATGATAAAGAGATAAATACAGCAACACTCACTACTAAAGATATAACAGTTGTACGGTATTTCTTGCGACTTCTTTTTAAATTTTTGTAAGCAATTTCTCCCCCTACTCCAAATAATTTACCAATTATTTTAGGAGTTTTTAATTTTTTAGGATTAATTTTTATTTCATTGTTGTTGCGGATTGCTTCAATCGGAGAAATCTTACTAGACTTACGAGCTGCAGAAATAACTGACAAATAAATAGTAATTATTGCTAATGCTATACTTAATAGAATTGGCAATATTGGTACACTAAAGACAAATGTGGTATCACGAATAAACTCCGGCATTAAGAAATTGACAACATTACATAGGATAAAAACAGCGAGTATTCCACACAAAATACCTATGGGTATACCTATTAAACCTAAAATAAATCCTTCATATAACACATTTTTCTTAATTTGTTTACTGGTTGCTCCGATACTTGCAAGCATACCATATTGTTTAGTTTTTTCTGTTATTGAAATATTAAAGCTATTGCGAATAACAAAAACGCTAGTAATTATAATTATAGCTATTACAACACCTGCCACTGTATAAAGCATTGCGGCATTAGAATCACTAAGTCCTACTCCTTCCCAACGAAGTAAATCGGCATTTAAAGTATAGTTATAATCTTTTAAGTCATCACTGTTAGCTAAAGTGTTTATGAAATCTTTATAATAACCTGGATCTTTAAATAAAAGTGATACATTATATGAATTACTTGATAAATTATCAGTATAAGTAATAACAGTATATCCCGGAGCATTGTATGATTCAATATTATAATCCAAACGTTCCATAATACCTACAACAGTATATTCTTTAGTATACTCGTAATTTAGAGTTTCATTGCATTCATCAATTTCGTTATAGCCTTCTTCATAAACAAAGTATGGATTATTCTGAGTCATTATTGAGCCATCACTACAAATGCGAGATCCAATATCAAGAGAAATACGATCACCAATATCAATATTTACTTCAGCATTATCAATAATACTTTTAGAAATGATTATTTCTGATGCATTTTGGGGTAGTCTTCCATCTACTAAAGTTATTTTAGTATTATCAAAAGCTTCTTTAGTATAAGCAATTACATACATATATGGCTTGTATGGATTTTTACTACCTGTAAGAGGAGCATAACCTAAATTTTCAATTATGTACATTGATTCAACGTGGCGATTGTTCTCAAAATATTTTAAGTCATCACTTTTGATGCCTTCAACCGTTATATGCTGATTTCCATTATTTTCTTTAGCGCTAGCAATAAGGGTTGCTTGCAGACTACTAAACATTCCTGCCACTGCACAAATAAGAGCAGTTGATAAAATAATACCAATTATTGTTACAATAGTTCTTTTTTTATTTAATTTAAGATTTCTAATTGTTAATTTATTAAGTATATTCATGATTAGTTCCTTACATCACTAATTATTTTACCATCTTCGATAGTAATAATACGATTAGCCATTGCAGCAATTTCTAAATCGTGAGTAATAACAATAATTGTTTGATTGTATTTTTCATTAGATTTTTTTAGCAGTGATATTATTTCATCACTAGCTTTAGAATCCAAATTTCCTGTTGGTTCATCTGCTAAAACAAGGGCAGGATTATTAATTATAGCTCTACCAATTGAAACTCTTTGTTGTTGGCCACCAGATAATTCATTTGGCAAATGTTTCTTTCTATTTTCTAAACCTAATGTTTCTAGCAGATCCTTCAAATGTTTATTATCGACATTTTGGCCATCTAGTTTTGCAGGAAGTGTAATATTTTCTTCAACATCAAGTATAGGAATCAAATTATAAAATTGATAAATAAGCCCTACTTGTCTTCTTCTAAAAATTGCTAGAGCATCATTATCCATTGCATAAATATCAACGCCATCAATATATACTTTACCAGATGTTGGCCTATCTACTCCCCCAAGCAAATGAAGAAGTGTGGATTTTCCTGAACCAGAAGCTCCGACGATAGCAACAAAATCGCCCTTTTCTACACTAAAAGAAATATCATCGACAGCTTTAATTTTGTTTTCTCCTTTACCATAAGTTTTGGATAAATTTTTAACTTTTAAAATTTCCATCTAATCAGTCCTTTCAATTTAAGTATATTTTTTTAAAATGACTATTAAATGACTTTTGATAAATTTAAGCAAAAGATTCAATATCTGTTGTAAAATCCATATTATTTATAAGATTAAGATAGTAATTATATTCTTCTAATAATTCATCTGTATCAAAATAAATGTAATCTTCATCCATTATCCAATAATCTGAGTTATCACTTAAAAAGGTAAAAAAATCTGTATATGTATTTAGCATAATAATACTATTATCGATACTATTTTCAACTTCTTCTCTATTTTCATTGATTATTTCTTCATCAAGCATCATTTCCTTATAATAATCAATGTAGTACCAATCTAATTCATAAGCATCAATATAAGAAAGTATAGTATTAGTATCAAAATAGTGGGATAAACGTCCTTTAATATCTTCTAAGTTAGTGCGAGTATCATTAATAATTTTTTGGGAATTTTCAAAGTGTGGGGCATCAGAATCAAAATTATATAAATATAAAACTGTATTTAATTGGGTGTTATTATAAACGTCTTCAAGACGACGACATTCAGCTAAAAGATCTTTAAAATATTGTTTAATTGCTTTTTCAACATAAAGATAATCACCTTCAGCAACATAGTTATTTAATTTAATGTCCAAGGAGTTATTACTTAAACCATCATTATTTATAATATATTCTATTTCACTAAATTCAGCATCTAACTTACCTTCTATTTTTAAACCATCATATACAAAATATGCTACCATAAATATAAAAATTAAAAACATTGTATAAATTGCCATAAGGGAAAATGTAAATGCTTTATTTGTTCTTTTCATAAATCACCTTATCTTGATTATACCAAAAAATTACAGTTTATAAAATAAAAAAATAGTCAACAATATTACTGGGAGGTAAAGAAATGAAAAATGTTCCTGAAATGATATCCACAAAAGATTCGGCATATATCAAAGATATGTTTAACTGGAATTTTGTGGCAATGAAAAAATTTGATGATTATTTAGATAATATTGAAAATGAAGAAATAGCTAAAAAATTAGATCAGTTAGCAGAGATGCATTTTCAAAATTGTAATACCTTAATTAAGTTGTTGGAAGGTGGTACAAATGAGTGATAAAGAATATTTGATGGACACTTTAGATACTTTAAAATGTTTATCCGTAAATATGACTTATGCGATGAATGAAGCAAGTTGTGATAAAATATATAAAGAATATCTAAGTATGTTTAAGGAAATAAATAAAGAAACTAAAGAAGTATTCGATTTAGCATATAAACTTGGATACTATACTTTAGAAAGTGAAGAAGAAAAAAAGATAAAGTCAGCAATAAAAACTTTATCTCAAGAGTTAGAATCTTGTTCAGAAGAATCAACAAAATAAATTCGGGAGGAAGCAAGACGACGAAGACGATATATTTTGATATAGTCTTTGCTAGAATCCGCTAAAAAGCTATAAACGGATTCCCAAATTGCTAACCAACCTAATATTAAAATAATTTCACTTAATACTTCAATAAAGGATAAATAATAAATTACTATTAAAACTATCCCTATTAAAAAGAGGATAGTTTTTTTGAATTTGGCTTTTTCATAATAATATAATTCATCTTGGACTTTTAGACCAAAAGTTCTTCGGATAGTATCCATCATAGCATTTTTTTCTTTGTTACTTATTTTTAATTTAGTATAAATATTTATAACAATATTATTTTTATAATCTTCACCATAACACTCATTATAAATAAATTCAGTTAATTCCGAACTCAATTTTTGATTAGAATACCTACTATAAAAATCATCTTTTTTCTTTAAATTAATATTAATAGTTGTTTTCATAAATTCACCCAATTCATTCTTTTATTCTTATTAGTTTATAGTTACTATCATTAAGCATTTCTTTAATGCCTGAGGATACTTCTTCTTTTTGAACAAAGCAATATTGATATTCTTTTGATTCATCTTTTCTAGCAATTATTATTGGTTCAATACCTAAATCTGAACTTAATAAAGTTATCGTAGTTATTTCTAGTGGTAAAGTAAAATTCTTAGTATACCAAATTATTTTTTCTCCAGGTGTGGAAAAATATAATTCATCAAATACTTTTACTTCGTTATTTAAAATACAACCTTCTTCAACAAAATGGGGGCCTTCTTGAACATTTAAGCCTTGTTCTTGTAATTTACTTATAAAGTTTGGAATAAGTTTTAAAATATCTGTTCCTTTACATAAAGTATTAAAAGAAATATAAATTGGTCCAGAATAATTTAAACTCTTTAAATAGCTGATTATTTCTTCAAGACTTATAGTTAAATCAATATTAACCCACATATAACCACCCTTGTACTAATTATAATATTTTTTTTGCTTTTTTAAAAGAGAAAAAGTAGGTTTCCCTACTCTATTGCACTATATATATTATCTAAGCGGTCTTGGAGATCTTGAAGTTGCTCTTCTAAATCGTATATTTGATTATCTTTCTCATTTAATTCTTCAGTTAATCTATCTATTTCGTTAATATAGTAATCGTATTCTTCAGCTTGTTCTTTTAAACTTTGATAATAAGCATCAATATTATTTTTTATTATTTCAATATTAGCACTACTAGTGGTTATTATAATGTTTGCTCTACTTAATAAATCATAATTATATATTTTTTGGTCCTTTAAATCATTAGTTACAATATCCAGTAAATTTATGGTATTATCCCAAATACTATACGAATGAATTGCAAGCTCGTTATTGTGAATATTTGTTTCTATTTTAATATAATCACTATAATAATCAATATTCAGTTCTACTTCTTCAGTTTTTGTTTCATCGACAACATAAGATATATCACCATAATAAAGATTAGGGATGATATATAAATCATTACTCATTGGATAATTTTCTGTTAGGCTATTTAACTTAGCATATTCTGGTACATCATCGATAAAATCTACTTTAGAAAATTCATAAGCAGATAATCCTGATCCTATACCAAATGATACTAGACCAATTAAGAATACTAGAAACATTCTCTTAAATGGAATATTGCTACTAAGTAAGAATCTAATAAATAGTTCCATAATGATACATACAGATATAGTTGCTCCGAGAAGAGCAATAAATACACCAATATAATGTAGACCAATAAACTGTGCAATTAAAGCTATAGTTGTACAAATAACTAAAAAGACAAAAGCAATAATTAAAGGAATTACTAAAAATATTAAACATATTTTAATAAATATATTAAATAGTGAACCAAGAAAGTCAAATAATATAAAGGAATGTCTTTCTTTAGGTTTATGTTCTTCAGTTACTTTTTCTACATTAACTTCTTCTGTTTCTTTTGCTTCAGTTTTTTTAGCAATACTTTGTTCATAATTATATTTATCTAGGAATCTTATTTTATAAACATAAATAAATATAGTAACAAAAAGAATTAAATAGATGATATTCGATAAAAATAGCCAAATACTATTTAGAGTATAAAATGTTTTATCGGAAAAATTAACAAATATATCTCTAGCAAGTGAATCAATATAACTAAATGGTATTTTAAATAATAGTAAAATGATTGCTAAAATAAATAGTTCGGAAATACATTTAACTATTTCTTTTTTGCTCATATTTTTAAACATTTCAACACTTTTGTTAATCATATCGATGATTGCATAGACAAAGTTACTAAAATTACTTTTAGTTTTTTCCTTTAAGTCTTTATCAGTTACTTCATCGTTAGTTAAGTCATCAAGAGTTACATCAAATATTTTACATAAACTTAATAACTTATCCATTTCGGGATAGGTTGTACCACTTTCCCACTTTGATACAGATTGACGAGATACATCAAGTAAATCTGCTAATTGTTCTTGCGACATATTTTTTTCTTTACGCAATTTTTGGAGTTTTTCACAAAACTTCATTTTTCCTCACCTCGCCATAAATTGTATTAAAATTTTAGTAATTTAACTACCAACTTTCGGTTGATTTTTGTAGAAATTTGGTTGCATCGCAACTTTGTTGCGCGCTTTTTCTTATTTTGCTACTCGGTTGACAAATATCTAATGTTAATGTCAACATCACCATCAATACCATCGACACGTCCATTATTACAAAGTTGCCAGAAGTCAAAGTCCCCTTCATAGTTAGTTTGACTCGTGTAATGTGCAAGCCAAATTGGATAATTAGTATCAAGCCAAATTCTTTCTAAATAATTTTTGCTACTATAAAGCATTCCTTCATAACCGGCATCTTCAAAAACACTCAAGAAACTATTTGCCATATCCGTTAGACCAAAGAAACTTAAATTAAAATCGTTATAAAAGCTCCAGTTTTCCCAATCAAAAGCAATTGGCAAATCAACATCGTAGCCTTCGATTTGTTCAAGGATCCAATTAGCATCAGCAACCGCTCTTTCTTTAGTATCCGCATAGGAATAAAAATATATACCAACAGGAATACCAACTTTATTAGCGCCTTCAATATTTTGAATAAACTTTCTATCTAATACATAATCGCCATCAATACCATCGGCGGTTCCAACACGGATGATTATAAATTCTACGCCAGCTTCTTTTAGAGCATCAAAATCAATATCTCCTTGCCAATGGGATACATCGATACCAATTTCCGTAGATTCATTTTTATACTCCCTAATTACATCAGCAAAATCAGTTCTAGTTCTTGAAGAACTTGAAGAACCACCACCCGAAGGCGCACGAACATTTAATGTAAATTCTTGTTCAGTTACATTGCCACTAGAATCAGTTGCTTTAAAAACTAAGTCGTAGGATCCTTCTTCGTTCATATTATATTCACCGATAACTTCACACACCGGATTAGGATCATAATCATCACCACATAAAATATCATCAACTAAACTTATAGTACTACCAACATTTACATTATAAGAACTATTCAACCAAATTACTGGTGGTGTTACATCAACCACTTCAATGTTATATGAATAATTAATTTTAATTCCATCATCGTTGATGTATTCAAATTCTATTTTTTGCTCGCCGATCTTTGTTGTATCGATTCTTTTATCATCCACAATTTCACCATTGATACTTTCAATAAAATCGGATACTTTAACATCACTTAAAAATGCAACTTGCAAATCATCTTTTAAAATAAGTTCAACATTTGCAAATTTTACTCGAAGAAATTGCCATAGAAAGAAACCCCCTACTAATAAAACAATAACTATACTACCAATTATAAGATATTTTTTCATTTACTTCACCTAAAATTAGTATATCATAAAGGTAAGTAACTAATAAAGAAAAATACTAAAATAAGAATTAATATTACAACACATATGTATAATATTACTTTAATTAATTCTTTTATTTCTGTAATTAATTTATACATAAATAACTCACCCAATATAAAATTAAAAAAATTGATAGTAATTTACTACCAATTTTGGGTTTCTTTTTGGTGAATTTTAGTTGCTAATATATTCTGTACTATACCAATAATAATTATTTAATGAATCAAGCTTATAAGTTATTTGCAATTATACCTTGACTATGTTATTTTTTTCTATATCCTTATATAATATATAAGATCCACTAGCTATAATTAATATTATAAAAATTCCTAAAATAATATTTACTATAATTTTTTTCCGCATCACACTCACCCTTACTATTTATATTTTATCACAGAACAAAATAAAAAGCCATTAGTTGGCTAATTATTTACCTAATTTTTTACCTTGTATATGATATGCAATAAGTAACTCTAAACGATATGGAGCAAAACGAGTTAAAAATAATGTAAGTTTCATACGTAGTGTTGGAACTATTAACATTTTTCTTTTAAACATTTTATCAATAGCATATTTAGCTACATATGCCGGATCTGCTTCTTTAATGGAAAATTCTCCGTGAGCAACTTTATTGAAGTTGGTATTAACTGGTCCAGGACATAATGCAGAAATAGATACGTTGCTTCCCGCTTGGCGTAATTCTTCATTGATAGCCATAGTTAATTTAGTTATATAATTCTTAGTGGCATAATAAGTGCTAAGACGAGGTCCTGCCATAAAACCAGCGCTTGAACAAACATTTAAAATATAACCAGAATCTCTTTTAATAAAATCTTTAAGAAATAATTTAGTTAATATGTGATAAGCTTTGATATTAAGATCAATCATTTCTAGTTCTCTATCTAAATTAGTTTCCGCAAATGTACCAAAAAGGCCAAAGCCCGCATTATTTATCAAAATATCAATTTTATCTTTCTTAGTTTCTTCATATAATTTATAAACATTTTCTTCCTTAGTTAAATCAAGAGATAATATTTTTACATCTACTTTAACACTATTTTTAATACGTTCCATTTCCTTTTTATTACGGGCAACAAGTATTAAATCGATTCCTTTACTAGCTAAGTAATAAGCCATATGTTTACCAATGCCACTTGATGATCCAGTTACTAAAGCTTTCATTTAATCACCTTCAAGAACACTTATTATGTTAGGTTGTATTTGTTTTTTTCTAGAAACAATTTTTGACAAAAACATACATTGATGAATATCTTTTAGACCAAAACTATCTTGAATAATATTTGCAGCAGCATCATTATATAAAACATAAGAACCATTCTTTATAATATCGGTTATAAATATAGTAACTATACTATACTCTTTAGATACCATTTCATTTAACTTAGCAATAAATTCATCAATATTTTTTTCAACTGTTTCAATATCCATAGTCATAATTTGACTAATTCCTAGAAGTTTATCTCCCACAACATAAGATTTGAAGTCAGTGTTAATCAATTCTTCAACTGATTTACCTTCAATAGAACTTGCTGCTTTTAACATTTCTAAACCATATTTATCTATATCTACTTTAGCAATATTAGCAAGTTTTACTGCTACAAATTTATCATCTTCAGTGGTTGTTGGGCTAGTTAAAAGTAATGTATCCGAAAGAATAGCTGATAGCATTAAGCCTGCCATATTTTTAGGAATATTAATATGATTTTCTTTATACATTTCATAAATCATAGTAGATGTACAACCTACTGGTTTAGAGCGGAAATTAATAGGTAATGTTGTACCAATATCTCCAATATTATGATGGTCAATAATTTCTAAAATATCCGCTTCATCCAAACCATCAACTGATTGGGCAAAGTTATTATGATCCACTAAAATTACTTTTTGTTTTTCATATTCATTTGGTCCAGTAAGCTTTATTAAACCAAGACACTCACCTTTATTATTGACTACCGGATAATTAGAATGATTAACACGGTGAATCATATTCTTAAAGTCATTATAATAATCTTCATTATTTATTGTTATGGGACTTTTGTTAATATTGATGCTCTTAACAAAATTACTTAACAATATTTTGTTAGCAATTTGAAAGCTATCAAGTTCTGAAGCAATAATATTTATTTGATTATTTTCTGCCTTTTTAATAATCTTTTTATCTAAATTAACATTTAAAGGTAAAATAATTAATTTAACGTGGGATTCAATTGCATATTCTAATACTTTATAACGATCTCCAACAATTAAAATATCTCTTGGAGATAAGTCAACTTCCTTCTGAATAGTTTTAGATTGTAAGCCAGCAATTAAAATATCACCAGAAATATAATCATCAAATTTAGTTATTACTTTAGCATTAAGGGTTTCGATTATATTATCAAGTTTTGTGTGAACAATTTCTTTATTACCATTGATTAAATAACGTGCTATTTCTTTTAAGGTTACATAACCAGTTAATTTTTTCTTATCATCAATTAAAGGAATAGCAGTTATATTTTGTTTTTGCATCAATTTAAATGCCGCATTAATTGAAGCTGTTTCACTAATATAAGCTTTCTTATCATACTTGATATTTTTGATTCTAACCCGAACGTCATTTAGATAACTAGGAACTGGAACTTTAAAATAATTTAAAGCAAATTTTGTTTCATTATTTATATTACCTAATACTTTAGGAACAGTTTTTCCTCCAAGTTCATTTTTTAAATATGAAAAAGCAATACTTGAACAAACTGAATCAGTATCAGGATTTTTATGTCCAAAAATAAATGTTGTCATTTTTACACCTCACTACTTTTTATACTTTTTTTGATTTTACCACATCATTACGTATTTTTAAATACCTTTCATTTCAAATAAAATATCTCGAAGTTCCATTGCTCGTTCAAAGTCTAAGTTCCGAGCTGCTTCTTTCATTTCTTCTTCGATTTGTAAAATCATCTTTTCTTTTTCTTTCTTACTTACTTTTTTCTTCTTTTCATCAGTAACCATATTATTTGTTACTACTTCTTTTATTTCTTTAATAATTGTTTTAGGAACGATACCGTGTTCCTCATTATAATGCTCTTGAATTTCTCTTCTTCTTTTAGTTTCTTTAATAGCTTCATCCATAGCTTCACTATAAGTATCTGCATACATGATTACTTTTCCGTGTTCGTTACGAGCACATCTACCTATTGTTTGGATAAGACTTCTGCTACTTCGTAAGAATCCTTGTTTATCAGCATCTAAAATACAAATTAAACTTACTTCAGGAATATCTAATCCTTCCCGCAAAAGATTGATACCTACTACACAATCGTAAGTCCCAAGGCGTAGGTCTTGAATTATTTTAAGACGTTCTAGTGTTTTTACCTCACTATGTAAGTAAGCAACTTTAATGTTCATTTCTTTTAGATAATTGGTTAGTTCTTCACTCATTCTAATGGTAAGAGTTGTAATTAATACCCTTTCATTTTTTTCAATTCTATCTTTTATTTCACTGATGATGTCATCGATTTGACCATCCGTAGGTCTTACTTCAATAATTGGATCAAGAAGACCTGTTGGACGAATGATTTGTTCAACAAATTTTCCACCCGTTTTTTCTAGTTCGTAATCACCAGGAGTAGCTGATACATATATTGCTTGATTAATTTTTTGGTTAAATTCATCAAATGTAAGGGGCCTATTATCTAGCGCACTAGGAAGACGAAACCCATAATCAACTAAAGTTTGTTTTCTTTGTCTATCCCCGTTATACATACCACGAACTTGGGGTAATGTTACGTGGGATTCATCAACAACTAATAAAAAATCTTTAGGGAAGAAATCGATTAAACAGCTGGGAGTTTCCCCGGCTTCTCTTAAAGCTAAATGCCTTGAATAGTTTTCAACGCCATTACAAAAGCCTGTTTCGCGAAGCATTTCAATATCATAATTAGTTCTTTCACGTAATCTTTGTTCTTCGATTAATTTATTTTGATCATGTAATTCTTTTAATCTATCTTTTAATTCTGCTTCAATACGAGTAATTGCTATATCTAGTTTATCTTTACTAGTTACAAAGTGCGATGCTGGGGAAATAGTAATACTTTTTTTATTTTGGGTTACTACTCCAGTTAGGGGATCGAACAAAGCAATTGATTCAACAGTATCATCTTCTAGGGATATTCTAATGCCACTAGCATGTTCATTAACTGGTACAATATCAATATTATTTCCTCGGACACGGAAAGTTCCTCGGTGAAAATCCAAATCACTTCTCTCATAAGTCATATCAATTAAACGATTTAAAATTTTATTACGAGATATAGTATCACCGATATTTAAAATTAACATATTTTTTTCATATTCGGACTTTTCACCAATACCATATATACAAGAAACAGAAGCAACAACTATAACATCACGATGATTGATTAAAGCAGATGTGGCAGCGTGTCTTAATTCATCGATTTCATCATTGATTGAGGCGTCTTTTTCAATATAGGTATCACTACTTGGAACATAAGCTTCTGGTTGATAATAATCATAGTACGATACAAAATATTCAACGTGGTTATTGGGAAAAAACTCTTTTAATTCGGCATAAAGTTGACCTGCTAGAGTTTTGTTATGAGCTAAAACAAGAGTTGGTTTGTTAACATTTTTTATGACATTAGCTATAGTGAAAGTCTTACCGGTTCCAGTTGCTCCAAGTAAAACTTGTTCCTTTTTGCCTTCATTTATACCAACAGTTAATTCATTTATTGCTTCTGGTTGATCTCCAGATGGTGCAAATTTCGATACCAAATCAAACATAGTTATCCCCTCCTTAATTAGTTTTAACAAATTAAAATATAATATTAAGATTTTGAGTACTCTTACAATACCACGCAATTATTATGGTGTCAAGAGAATGTGAGAAAAACAAATAACCTGATGGAATAATCAAGTTATTATTTTCTTTAATCAAAATTTACGATAAACCATAGAAAAACATTTTGACATTGTATTTTAAATAAAAATTTATTTATATCTAGTTTAGTAACTTTAAATACAGGATCATAACTATAGAAATTATCTTTACTAGGAAAATAAATTGATTCAAATTCATCAGTACCTTGAAAACTTGTTTCTCCTTCATTGATAAATTCAGTTATATCACGAGTATTATTTACTTCTAAGTTATTCAAAATATCTGCGTATTTTTCTATGGCAAAATCAAAAGAGTATTCGCTATTATCTAAGCTAGCTTTTATAGTAAAAAAAATAATCGGAGAATAATACTCTTTATCTTTTTTACCATTCTTATATTCGGTATATTTGGCTTTATCAGAGTAATATTCAAGATAGGCATTATTTAAGTCATTACCTTTGTATTCAAAAACATAATCAGTTACTTTCAATTTAGCTTTTGTAATTTTACTAGGTTCAATTTCACCTATTTTAGCAAATTCAACTTTAGACATTTTTATCACCTATAATATCTATAAAGTATTTAACTATTTTATCACTTGGATTAGTTTCTGGGTGAAACTGGGTACCTATCCAAAACAAATCCTTATTAGTTGATTCGATTGCTTCAATTACTCCGCCGGGAGATTTACCTACAATGTTAAATAAACTTCCTACTCTACTAACTTGATAGTTATGTAGACAAATTATATCAATAACTTTACTTTGATAAATTTTATAAAGCCAACTATTCTCAGAAATTTTTAATTTATGATGAGCTTTACTAATTGGTTCTTTATCAAGTAGTACTTCATGAATTTCACCATTACTTATTTTAGTTATTATAGGATCATTTTTAGTAATTTCGTAATATGTATTTAAAACATTATCTATTGTTAATTCTTTATCTTTTAGGTTATCCAAAATTATTGAGAAAATTGTTAAAGTTTGCATTCCCATACAAATTCCTAAAATGGGTTTTTTATTCTTATAAGCATAAATTAAAAGTTCATAAACACTTTTATCAATTCTTTGACCTCCAGGAAGTAAAAAAGCATCACACAGTGCTAGTTGGTCTTTATTAATATGGCCATTATCTAGTACTAAACCAATAGGAATAGCACCACATTCATATATTTTATGAGAATAATGGATGATAAACTCATATCTTTTATGATATGGGTGGCTTTCTTCTTCTATTCTAACAGTTGGAAATACCCCAATTATCTTTTTCATGTCATGCACTCCTTAATATAAAATTAATAAACTTAGTTGAAGATTTATATTGATTATTTTCCCAAGTTTTTAATAAATTATATTTTACATTTAACATATTTAATATAGTATTAAACTTTTCCTCGGTCATATCATTATAAAACCTATTTTTTTCATCAAATCTAGTATCACTACCTAATTTAAATGAACAATATAATATTCCATTATTTTTCAAAGATTTATGAATACTTTCTAAAACAGTGATTAAATCTTTAGTATCTAAATGCAGTAGTGATGCACAAGCAAATACACCATCAAATTCATTATTATAATCCATATCGAGAAAATTTAATTTGCGGACAGGCATTTTTAAAAATGCTGATGCCATTTTACAGAATTCTTTAGAACCATCAACTGCTGTTACTTTATAACCACGATTTAAAAAATATTTACTATCTCTGCCTGTGCCACAACCTAAATCTAATATAGATGCTCCATTTGGTAAAAACTTTAAAAAAATATCAGGAATTGTGAAATCATAATTTGCTAAAAAGTCATCAGTCCACTGATTTTTATATTCTTCGGCATTAACCTCATAATAATCCAGTGTTTTTTTCATGTATTCTTGCATATATACTCCTTAAGATATTAATGCTCCGTTTGGTGTTTCTTTATCTAAAGATAATAAAATTATACCACTAGATGTTTCTGCACCCAAGATTCTTACTTCACTTTTTATCTCAGATATTCTAATTGGTTCGAAATTCATTACAGCAAAAATTTGTTTTCCTACTAAATCAGCTGGTTGGTAAAGTTCCGTTATTTGAGCAGATGAGTTTTTTATACCCAATTCTCCAAAATCAATTTTTAATTTGTATGCTGGTTTTCTTGTACCTTTATTTATACTAGCTGAGGTGATTGTACCAACTCGCATTTCTATGCGATTAAAATCATTTAAAGTAATCATAATACTCCTTCTAAAAATTCTAAGACCTTTGGTACAAATATAATTAGTCCAATTATTGCTGATGCTATAGCCATAACTAGCACTCCACCAGCAGCAACATCTTTAACAAATTTAGCTCTTGGATCCTTTTCGGGCATAGCAATATCTACCATTTGTTCAAGTGCAGTATTGAATATTTCAGCACTAATTACAATCGCAAAACATATAATACATAAAAACCATTCTACTACGCTAATATTAAAAATCACCCCAAAGATAATAACAAGAGCCATTATTGTTACATGAATTTTCATATTGCGTTCCGATAGTAACGTTGAGGCAATTCCTTTAAAAGCATATTTAAAGCTATTAATTAATTTTTTGTTTTTCATACTCACCACACTATAATTTTATCATTAATATAGTTAAATAACAATTAATTTGATATTTTTGAAGTTTCAATTTGAAACCTCAAGTTTAAATTTGTTTAATTTTATTTGTTAATACTCTAAGGTTTCAGATTGAAAGCTTGCTCTGTGAAGATATAAGATAAATATTTTTCGTTCAAGGTCCTAACTTTGGACCTTAGAATTTCATTATATTCAATCATTAAAATCGCTATCAAAACTTCATCAAATAAATTTATAATTTTTTTATTGTTATTAAATCAGATATATTATTTACCCCTTTCATATTTTATTTATTAATGATTTACATACTTCATCATCGTTTATTTTTGTTGTTGAAAATGTTTTATAACCTATTCTATTTATACTAGCACCACAATGATATACTACACTATCATCTAATATAAAGTAT
>CALVKJ010000017.1 GCA_944332675.1 uncultured Bacilli bacterium | reverse complement strand
AAAAGACTGAAATGTTACTTTCAGTCAACTTTTTTAGTTCCCATTTCCGGCTGGGTTCACCGCTTTGTTAATCTCCATTTTCGGCTGGAAACACCGCTTTGTTAATCTCCATTTAACGGCTGGAAACACCGCTTTTTAACAACTACAATTTAGTAGTTATTACTATTATATGCATTATTCCTAATGCATATAAATCATATCATATTATTCTTACTATTTCAATAACTTTTAGTTATTTTGGAAAAACTCACATCTTCTATATTAATAGCCCATTAAATAAAAATCGGCTTATTTTCAGCTTATTTTAATTTTTCATATATCTACTTTAAATAATTCTTTATTTTCAATAGCTTTATTAAGTTGATATGTAGAATATTTGTCCTTATCTTATTCACTTCTAAAATACACATTTTAACAAAGTTATACACAGTTTATTAATTTCTGTGTATAACTTTGTTAATAAGCATTTAAAAAATTAAACTTAATGTTAGGCTAAGTCACTTTCAGTCAATTACTAATTTTTAAAATCTTGATACCAACTATCTAGTTTATCTTTTACCGAATTAAATGCTTTACCGCCGACATCACCTAAGAAGTTAATAGCATTCTTAGTATAATATACTAATTCATCTTTAGCATCAATTATACTTTGATAGTTTTCTTCACCTAGTTTTTCCCGAGCAAAATTGTTTAAGTTATTTGCACCACTCTTAATTACTTCACTAGCTTTATTAAAAGCCTTACTTGCTGTATCACTTATTGTTTCTTTATATCCCAGTATCTTACTTTCAATTGCTCCATCTACTTTATTAGCAAGCTTTAATACTTGTTCTTTACCCTTATCTGTAAGTTCATCAAAAGTAACCCCATTAATTTCTCCATCATAGAATAAAAAGTCTACAATACTAACAAATACCCCTTTAGCAGAATCTCCGAAAGATTTATTACTAGCATCTCCATTGTTAATACTATTTAAAGAACTTTCTAAAGAATTAATAACTACTACATCATTACTTGAATATTCTACTACTTCACTAGTATCATCATTACTTGAACTAACATCTGTATTACTATTACTTTCAATATCCTTACTACTAGTACTATCACTATTACTTACATTACTTTTATTATTACTTACTTCATTATCACTACTATTATTTATTACTTGTTCTTCTTCTATTTCAAAAGTATCTCCAATTACTTCTATTTCGTTATTATTATTTACATCACTATTACTAGCAACCATATCTACTTTTGTATATATTTCCTTTTTATTTATATTAAGCCCTATTACTAAACCAATAACAAGTAATAAAACAGCCCCACAAATTAAAGGTATATTAGTATTCTTCACATACTTCATAGAAATCACTTCCTATATATATTATACAACAAATATGTGGATAAGTCGACCCTCGCCGCATTTAACGGCGAGGGTTTATAATTCATCACATTCCTATGATGTACGGATCACTTATAGAACCATTCCCATCATAAATATAGACATTAGAGTCGAGATATAAGACAGGACGGGCAGAAAGGCCGCCGCTCGCGTTGTAGTTGCTCAAGTAGCCGTTGTAGTTCACGATGAACACATTGTCCGAGCTCGATGAGTTCGGAGTGATTGTCCATTCATATCCTTGCCCATACATCCAGCTTTGTCCTGCACATGTTGAATTACTATATGAACCTAAATTTGTTGTTCTTGCACATGAACTAGCTAGTACACTATATCCATAATCACTTGGATACATTAATCCTATATATCCGGTTGTACTTGTTGGTCTTCCACTATATACTGTAGTACTCCTTTCATATCCATAAAATGCCTCGGCTGTTGCACTTGTACTTGAATATCCTCCCAAATACCACGTAACACTCTCTATCATTGGTCTATATGTATCATTTATTCCTGTTTCGGTGTAATCACAGTTTGCACCTACTGTTGTTGAATATCCATAACAATATTCTCCACCAGTTCCATTTTCACTATTCAAATATGCTCCATTTAACAAATTCATCAAACTTGATGCTGTCCAATCATTCGTATTTGATTTATGCCAAGCTAGTCCTCCGATGGAATCGTTTCTAATTATCTTGACTAAATTTTGCCCGCTTACTCCGTGTGAGTTTTCATCAAACACTCCGATTATTCTCCATAGTTCATTATTAAACCATACATAATTATTTGGATTCTTTCCTTCATAGCGATATCCATTTTCATTTACTACTTGTCCTGTACCTTGAGTTGTACCAGCTAATCCCATAATGTAGTTATTTAAATACGTAACGCTATCTCTTTCTGTATAATTGACATTACATTTTGCTCTATTAGCATTCGAAAAGTCTATTACTACTCCTCCTGCTTTATTATCCCATACAACACTACCCATGGAACAATCTAAAGTAACATCATAATTTCCTAAAGTATGAGTAGTTAATGCTCCGTTAGAATATGCTGTTAAAACTGTATCAGGATTAGTGTATACATCTCTACTTAGAACTATTTCAGCATTTAAAGTTTTACCACCATTTTCTGTTTGGTTAGTTGTTAAATTTATAAATGTTACTGTAAATGTCCAATTTTGAACTGTAGGATCTGTGCTAGAAGTTGATGATATTGGATATAGTGTTGCTATATTAAATAACCCACTAGCAATTGTTATATCAAAACCACTTACAGCGGTACCATCTGCATTTTCTGCTGTAACATAAGTTAAATCATTATTAGGTAATTCTGTTACAGGATTGTTATTTGGATCCGTTATAGTTAATACTATCTCTGGTTTTTGATCTTCTGTTGTATAAATATAATTATTAGAATTTATATTAAAATAAACATAATAGGTTGTAGAAAAAGTATTATTAGTTGAATTAGCCAGTAATGATGCAGTACCTACAGCAGTATCACTTAAACCTCCACCACCTTCAGTAACATTAAATTGAGTAGGGTTTAAACTTATATCTTTGCTAACACTAAATGTTAAATTATCAGTAGTATCTGATGTAACATTAACATCTCCAAATGCACCACCTGATAATTGGGCTACTACATAAGCTAGTGATACTCCAATAAATAAGACAAGGATACTTACTATAATAACCAATCTTTTCTTTTTATCAACTTCCAAACTAGTATAACAAGTAACAACCATTTATCTTGTCGAATCTTGTACTCTAAAATAATAATATCACAAAGGATTCACTTTTGCTAGACCTAAACTATCAAAAGTGAATTAAAAAATTATAATCGGTAATTTTTAGATACATAAAAAAATTCTTAAAGAAAAAGATTAGATAAAAAAAGCAATATGCGAAAATTACTATTTTTCGATTTATAATACTGAAAAAACTCTACCATAAATGGTAAAGTCTTAAACATTTTCAATCGGAATCACTTATAACCCGCACCATCCGTAAGCGGCTATGTTCACAAGATTATTTCTTGTTGCAATATAAATATACCACATTTTTAAAGTAATATCTAATATAATTTTTGCTTATATTCAAATAATTGAGTTTATTTGAATTTTTTTGTGAAAATTTTATGAAATTAACAAATAAAAAAAGGAAATTGGCAATAAAAAGTAAATATATGAAGTGAATGTGGTAAATTTTAAAATACTTTTTCACAAAAAGAAGAAATGGAGATGATGTTTATGAAAAATGAAATAGTATTATTTGAAAACCAAGATGTAAAATTAGAAGTTAATGTTAAGGATGAAACTGTATGGCTTAATCGTGAACAAATTGCTAAACTATTCAACAGGGATATTAAAACAATTGGAAAACATATCAATAATGCACTACAAGAAGAACTAGATTATTCAACTGTCGCAAAATTTGCGACAGTTCAAAAAGAAGGAAATCGCGATGTTACAAGGAATATAGAATATTACAATCTAGATATGATTATAAGTGTTGGTTATAGAGTAAAATCAAATCAAGGTATTATCTTTAGAAAATGGGC
Organism: uncultured Bacilli bacterium; assembly: GCA_944332675.1. Lineage (GTDB taxonomy): Bacteria > Bacillota_I > Bacilli_A > RF39 > UBA660 > Onthocola_B. Next base: position 17,271 of record CALVKJ010000017.1, on the reverse strand, counting down.
AACAAATGTATTAAAAGATTATTTGTTAAAGGGATATGCTATAAACCAAAAGAGATTAGAATACTTAGAAAAAACTGTTAAGCTAATAGATATTGCTGGAAGAATTGATGAAGAAATATCTGCTGATGAAGCTAAAGAAATAATCAAAGTAATAAGTGGATATGGAAGTGCCTTAAATTTACTTGATGATTATGATCACCGAAACGTTACCAAACCTAAAGGAACTATTAGTGATAATATAATTACTTATGAAGAATGCAAAAGCATCATAAGCAAGCTTAAATTTAATAGTAATAGTAATATATTTGCCTTAGAGAGAAATGAAGGCCTAAAAGCTATCCTCGGAGCCATCTATCAATCTTTTGATGGTAAAGACCTCTACCCTACAATTGAAGAAAAGTGCGCTAATTTCTTTTATATGGTAATTAAAAACCACGTATTTATTGATGGCAATAAAAGGATTGCTGCTACTTTATTTATCTACTTTTTAGATTACTATAATATACTGTTTAAAAATAACAAACAAATAATTGATAATAATACACTAGTAGCTCTTACTCTTTTGATTGCAGAATCTAACCCAAAAGAAAAAGAAATACTAGTAGATTTAATAATGAACTTTTTAGTTCAATAATAATATGAAGGGGGATGGTTGAAAAGATGACAGAGGAAATCGATTTTACATTAGATAGTGCATTTAAATATTTATTTAAGAATCCAGAATTTCGAAATTATCAAATAGCAGTACTATCAGATCTACTAAAACTAGATTATGACTATGTTAAAGAAAATATGCAATATTTAGATACGGAGTTTGTTCCTAATAATAATTTAGAGATAAAACGCAGTGATTGTATAATTGAAATTGGTAAATATGTAGTAATTTTAGAAATGAACAGACAAAATTATCGTAGCCTAAAAGCATCTAAATTAAGGTACTTAGCAGAAGTATATAATAATGTCTATTTTAATAAAGATGGATCTGAAAGTAAAAAGGAAGTAATACTAGTAAATATAAATGCCTTTGGTAATAGGAGAAAAAGTAGTGATGAGTTTTTATTACAAAACAAAGACTATGAAGAATACTCACCAGGGATGAAAGTATTAGAAATAAACATTGCTAGTAGTAAGAAAAATTGGTATAATAAAATTACATTGAGTAAACTTGAGAAAAGATTTGCTTATATAATAATGAGTAAAGAGCCTCAAGAAATAATCGATGAATATGTAAAAGGAGATGAAACATTGATGGAAGCAGAAAGAATTAAGACAAAATTAAAGCAACCGCTGGTATTAAATTTAGATCCAGAAAAAGAAAGAGAATATGAAATGAACTGTATTAAAGAAGATGCTAGAAAAGCTGGATTAGCTAAGGGAATGGCTCAAGGAAGAGCCGAAGAAAAGAAAGCTATTGCTACTAATATGAAAGAAAATGGTATTGCTTTAGACTTAATATCTAAAATAACTGGATTATCTAAGAAACAAATTTCGCTATTATGATAAAAATTCCATAAACATAATTGATTTATGGAATTTTTATTTAATTTACCTTCTTATCTTTTTTAGTTTTTCTAAATTTGTAAAACCAAACTAGAAATCCTACAAAAAGAACTATTAAAATTACTAATACTATGTGTGAATATTGATCGAATATACCTAAAATAGATTCCCAATTATCACCTACTCTATTACCAATAAAAATAAGTACGGTATTCCAAATAAGAGAACCAACTGTCGTATAAAGCAAAAATTTTAACATTGACATTTCACTCATACCAGCAGGAATAGAAATTAAACTACGTACAATAGGTACAAATCTACAAAAAAATACTGTAACATTACCTTTTTTATCAAACCATTCATCAGCCATTTCAATGTCTTTAGCTTTCAAACGAAGGACCTTACCTATCTTACCTGATATTATTCTTTTTAATCTTTCTTTATTAAATATTTTACCAATATAATATAAAACTATAGCACCGATTACTGAACCGAGTGTAGCAGCAATAATCATTATATACACATTTAAATCTATTGTTGTAGTTAAAAATCCTCCTCCAATAAGAATTACTTCGGAAGGAATCGGTGGAAATATATTTTCAATTGCTATTAAAGCAAAAACAGCAAAATATCCATATTTACTCATTAAAGAAATCATCAATTCTTGCATAACATCACTCCAATTAATAAAATTTTAGCATTTTATTGGAAAGTTAGCAACTAATATTTCAATAATTTACAACTATCATAGTTAACTTATATGTCAATCAAATTTTTTTAATATCAATTATAATGAAAATAAGTTATAATAAAGATAAGAAAGTTGAGTGGTTTGTATGAATATTAAAGCAGGGACTGCTAGATTAATAATGGTAATCGTGGCATTAAGTATTGTATTAGGAATGTATTTATATACTAATTATTATTTTTTTAAAGATGAAGAAGAATCAACAGGCTTTAATGACTATGCAAGAATTACTGATATCGATTACCAAGCTGTACTATCTGATGAACCTGGAAACGGCGGCAATGTAATTATAACTGAAAGAATAACTTATGATGTTCACGCTGCATCCAAAGACAATTTATTTTGGGAATTATATCGTGATTTACCAGTTGATTATGTCGACGGATTAAAAATCGATTATAAAGTAAATTCGGTAAAACAAATATATCCAAGTGGCGAAGAAGTAATTTATGAAGAAAGTCCTAAGTTATATTGGTTTGATGAAGACTATACTAGCAATATCTATGGTCCTGGAAAATGGTATCATAGTACAGGATATCAATGTGTGTTATTTTACGTTGATGGAATATATCGTGATGAAGTTACCTTTGAAATTGAATATGTTATGTATAATGCGGCCTTACGTTATAGTGATGTATCAGAATTATATTTATCAATGTATTCCGATAGTACAATTAAGTATTTAGAATCTTTTAAAGGCGAAATACTTATACCAAACAAAGATATGCCAGCATCTGGTAACTACTTAGCTCATACCTATGGCACTAATTCATCAACATTTCCATTTACAGAATCAAGTACTAAAAATCCCGGATATTATACATTTAGTTTTGAACTAGATAAAGATGATTTAAAATTTAAAGGATATAATGAGTATTTAGAGTTTTCACTACTATCATTTAATGAAGATAGTAACATATTTACTGATTATGCCCCAGATAACTTGTATTCTGATGATGTTTATCTTGAAGAAGCTCTTGCTGCTATAAATGCTTATGATGATGCTTATAATAGCGCTAAGACTAATCAAAAAATAACTTTAATAATTACTATTGTTGCATCTCTTATAATAATAGTTTATGTTATAAATCGCGACAAAAAAATAAAGAAAAATTACCTAATACATAAAGAAAATAACAATATAATTTATTACCGTGATATACCGAGTAATCTAGATCCTTATTTTGCTGCAACTCTAGTATTTTCTCACCATCGCCATAAAGTTAATATGGGAGATGTTTATTCAGCCTTACTCTTAAATTTAGTTAGAAAAAATTACATCGAACTTAAAAAGATCGATGAAACCAAAAATTGGGTACCTGAAAACATAAATGTAAATATTTTATATATTCCTAATAACATTATCCCTACCCTAGATAATACTACTTTAAATCAAGCTATCAGTGATAAAAATATTTTAGAACCTAAAGTCGTTCTTGAAAAAAGAGTAAATATAAATGGTAAAGAATTAGAAAGTCTATCAATAAATGAAGAAACTTACTTTAATTTATTTATTAAATATGCTATCAACAATACCATTACAATGCAAGCATTTCAAAAGAAAATTTCAACTGATATAAATAACACTGAAAAATTTGTTAGTTCTATTGAAAAGTCTATTACTGATATTGGAGTATCCCAAGGGTATTTCCAAAAAGCCGATTATGATAAATTAAAAAGAACAACCAATAGTCTGGGAAATAAATATTTAATTTTGGCAATACTTTTATTAATAATTGGTAGCTTTGTAATTTATAATAAGCAAGTTGGCTTTAGTTTTATATCCCTTTTAATACTTAGTATTACTTTAATCATTAGTGGTATTATCCTAAAACACTGTTCTAAACAATATGTTTTATTAACTGAGTTTGGAGAAGACGAATACATCAAATGGCGAGCTTTATATAATTTCTTAAATAGTGCTACTTTAATGAATGAAAAAGAAGTTGTTGAAGTAGTTTTATGGGAAGAATACTTAGTTTATGCAACTGCTTTTGGCATTGCTGATAAAGTAATAAAAGCTTTAGAAATTCGTTGCCCAGATTTATCTGTTAGTCCAATGCTTAATAATCAATTTTACCGTTCAAGAAATTTTATTACTTTCAACCATCGCATTAGTCGCTCTTCTTATCGTGCTACTTACAGGTCAAGAGGAATCCATATTAGTGGTGGAGCATTTTATGGTGGCGGTGGTCGCGGCGGCGGCGGTGGCGGCGGCGGACACTAAAAAAAAGAATGTTCAATCATTCTTTTTTGTTGGCATAAAACTCTTCGCTTGTAAGAGTATTAAAATCTATTTTTAAAGAATTAGCTATTTCTTCTTGGGAAAATGTTTTATATATCGTTTTAGATATATACTTTTCTGCTAGCTTGATGATATATTTATAATCCGTTAAATCGTCAGGAAAGTTTATTCCTTTTAAATTTTTATTTTTGAGCATTAAACAAACTGCTGCTAAAGCAGACATTGCTACTGGAGTAATTGTTGGGGTTTGCCAATAATTTGGTTTATCTTTTTTTAAATAGGCTAACTCTACTCTATTACCGACCCAAACTGGATCAAATTTTTCTCCTAGAATAAAAACACCCACATATTCTGTACCATTATCTATTTTCTCAGGATAAACTATTTCCCATTCTTTAGGATAAATGTGTCCTCTTACAACTTCTTTATTATCACTTGAATTATCATCCACTCTAGCATAATCTAAATAATCTCTAGCTAACGAACAAGGCTTATATATAAACATTACCGAAGGCCGATATATAACTGAGTTATTTTCATATACCTCCAAATTATTAGCAATAGTAATTATTTCTTCGTGCGGCGTTAAAAGCCCTTCAAAAGAACCATTGGGATAATATGTTTTACACCCAAAATCCCGAGCAATACTTTGATATTCTAAAAAGCCTTTTTCCTTATCTAATTTATTATAACTTTTTAAATTTTTAACTACTTCATGCGTACCTAACTCTTGGGTACTTTCACTAAGCATTTCAAAGAAAAAAGAATCAACACACCAAGTGTTAACTAACTTTTCTGAGTTAAATTTTTCATTGATATCCTGTAAATCAATATCATTTACATGGATCATTTTAATACCTATTGCTTGGGCAATTAAATTCCACTTTTGTTCTTGCAATAATTTTTTTAAATACTTATTATGCTTAAACTGTTTATTTACAATATATTCTATTGCTAATTTAACAAAATGAGAAACTAATCCCGGATTATTACCGTGTTGCAATATTATCGGATATTTGTTATTAGCATACTTTTTCTTTAGCTCTTTTTTTAATTCATTTTCGGTAAATATACTATACCAATTCTCCGGCCAATCAGCTTCTCCCGTATTAATATACATAATATTATTATTGCAACAATATGTACATATATCTTTAGTTCCCACAGTATCCGCAAAGTCAATTAATAAATCTCCCTCTTGCAAATACTTACTAAATATTTCTTGAAAGTTTTCTTTAGTAACTGGAGCAACTATAAAATTGGGAGCTAAACCATCCATATTGATATAAGCATCAAACTCAGTATTATCAGCAGTAATTACATAATAATTACTTTCAATAAATGATATTTCTTTTCTAACCTTTTCATAAAAGCTTTTACCAACAGCTCCAAAACCAAATTGAACAATTCTACCAGAATATTTTATCATCAATATTATTCCCTTCTCTGCTACCTTTTAAAATTATTTTTTTAGGTTCACTAAAGCCATCAGTAACCAAAATATTAAGACCATACTTTTGATACTCAAATAATATTTTACCCAAGTCTTTATGAATTTTATCTGTATGAACTATTATATTTGTTATACCACTATTTAATAAGTATTTGGCACTAGGTACATCTTGGTGATATATATCCCAACTATTATCAAACACTTTCGGACTACTTTTATATCTATTTAATCTATGATCATCTAATAAGAATACTGGTGGAGCATCAAGTGGTATAGAAATATTTTTTAACTCGCTAGCTCCCCAAATTAGCATCGTAGAAATTCTGGCATTATCAGTGGTAGCCGTACTACCAAGTGAAGGATTAGTTCCATTAAATAAAGGAACAGGAAAGTATCCCATTTGAGCTAAAGCAATTCCTTCTTTAATACTTAATATCCCATCGATATCTAAAAATATGGCAGTATCTTTAAAACATTTATCTAAGTAAAATATTTTAGGAATTGTATAATCGATAAAACTATTGTCTACATCTATATAATTAAGCGCAACAAATGGTACTGGTCTAACCCAAGCACTCCATTTATTATTAGTTCTCGCCCAAACTTTATATATTTCTTTTGCTAACATATGCTCCCCCCTTCAATTATTACTGGACAATCTTTGGCATCGGAATCGATACGAGCCTTTTTGCTAATACGGGCATAAAAACCAGCATGCCTACCATCAACAGTATAAGAACCTAGACAAATATGAAAATCTCCATCTTCACTATCAAGTGGCACACTAATAAATTTCTTTTGCAAAACATAATTTTGCGGATGCCTTTTTACATCTTTTATAATAGATTCATATTCTTCTTTGCTACAAGCACCTTCAATTGCTATTTTTTCTCCAACTCTTCCCCAGGCTGGTTTAAATATATAACTATTATCCATTTGGGCAAAATTTGCTTCCTTCGTTTCTGGTAATAACTTTTTCCACGTACTCATAGATATATTATTTTTCTCTAATATATCAAACACTAAAGGAAATCTTTTAGTCTGAGCGTATATAGCTATTGGATGATTACAACTAGGTGTAACCGTATCAAAATATCCTTTCCAAGTATTAAACTTCATATCTTTAAGCCATTCTAACGGTGTAAAACGAAAAATGCAATCGATATCTCCTTCATTATTATCTAAAATACTTATTGCCTTTTTATCTTTAAATACAACGTGATCAGCTGCCCCATATAATGATTTATAACCTAAGTAAGACATTTTATCTCCGATAAATTGCATTACTTGGCGATCATCACTAAAAGATGTACAATGCACAAACATAATTGTTCCACTTTCCTTTATTTTATCTTGCATCCTTTTACTTAGTATTTCTCCAAAGTCTATACTTTTATATTTATCACTTTTTAAATATTTGATAGCTAACTTCGGAAGTAATGATGCCTCTGCAAAACCACCGGGAACATCACTATTAACTTCACTAACTTGCCACCCATCTGTAGTTGGATGAAAATCATATCGCATAAGTCTGATATGTTTAGTATTATCATAATTATCCATACTAGCTAAATATTTACGTATTTTTCTAGGTATCTTTAAAACTTTAGTTAATTCTTGATGAGTATTTAAAAACTCTTCCGCAGCTCTGGTTTCTTTATCCAAATCTTCCGTAAGGTTTGCAATTAACTTGGCTTCTTCTTCACTTAACACTAAGGCATATTTAGCTAAAGTTTGAAAATCAGAGTACTTAGGATCCCACTTATAACAATCAAACATTGCATCAATTAAGTACTCTTTAAATTCTGGTATTGCTATTAATTTCATACTTTACACATCTCCCAATTTATTTTCTAGTAAGTATCAATATACTTTCAACGTGATATGTATAACTAAACATATCAAGAATATAAGCTTTTCTAATTTTATATACTTCACTTAATAACTTATAATCTCTTACTAAAGTCTGGGGATCACAAGATACATAAATAATCTCATCAGGTCTTATTTTTAATAATACTTCTATCACTCTTTTAGTAAGACCACTTCTTGGGGGATCAACAATAACTTTATTAAAATCCATACTTATTTTAGAAATAACTTCATCTACATCATTTAATACAAAATTAACATTTTCCAAGTCATTAATTTTAGCGTTAAACAAGGCATTTAGCACCGCATTTTCTACAACTTCTACTCCTAAAACACTAGCTCCTTTCTTAGCAGCACACAAACTAAGAGTTCCAACCCCACAATATAAATCTAATACTTTATCAGACTTACTTACATTATCTTCAATTATCTGAAATAATTTTGTTGCCACATAAGGATTAACTTGAAAAAATGCATCATTTGAAACTTTAAATAATAAATTATTCATTCTTTCAAATAAAAAGTTTTCACCATAATAAGTTTTATCATTGACAACTACACCAACTAGTTTTATTTTCTCTTTTAAATGATTAATATCAATATCCAATAAATCATCACTTATAATACTAATTAACACTTCTTTATTTTGATTACATCTAATAGTTACTTCCCCATTTTTAATATTGTTTTTAATTAAATGTATACTTTTATTGATAGCATCACTTGCAAGTAAGCATTCATCTATTTCTACAACATTATGCGTTTTATTAACATAAAAGCCCATTTTACCATCGACAACTTTTAAATTTATCTTATTGCGATAATTATATGGATGCGTATTAACTACTGTATCAATATTAATATCTATTTTATTTTTCTTAAATAAATTAGTTACTTTTTCTTTTTTATACTCTATTGTTTTTTCATAAGGTAAACTTTGTAATTGACATCCCCCACATATAGAAAAATAAGGGCATTTTGCCTCTACTCTTAAAGGAGATGTTTTAATAAATTCAATTACTTCCCCTTCGTTATAATTCTTTTTCTCTTTAGTTATTTTAACATTTATTATATCTCCGGGAATACTACTTGGAATAAAAGTAACTTTATTATCTATAAAAGCGATTCCTCTACCTAAATCATCTAATTTTTCAACTTTTACTTGCATAATTCCTCCGTTTTATTTTTCTTTCTTGAATTTTATTTTTAAATAACTTCCCTATTTCTAAGCCAAGTAACGTTGGCATAGGAATAATTATTGATGGTAAAAAAACTCCATTATAAGCGTGATATGCTAATACAATTCTCGTTACAAATACTGAAAAATCAGTAATAAAAAATTGTTTAAAATATAAAAGAAATACGGAATATAAGACATATACTACTATTTTTATTAAAAAACTACTGATAATCATTATTTTGTAAACTCGGGATTTTCTTGTAAATAAACCAATGAATAAAGCTAAAGCAAATTCAACCCCTACATATATCCAAAATGCTTCATTAACATCACCGATTACATTCCATCTTCCATTATTAACTCTAGCTATTCCATTATCCGCAAGAAACTGTGGTAAATAAAACATTAAAAGATAATAACTACCAATTATTATAATCATATCTATTACGTGTTTTTTCTTACTGCCATATTCTACTTCTTCTATCATTTTGCTCTCCTAAAACAATTATAAAACAATACTTTAAATTTATAAAGACGTTTTAGTAATAAATCCCAAATATTGGTAAATATTATAAATGGTGATTATATGAACAAGATTGTTGCAAGAATCAAAAAAGAATTTAGTAAAACTCCCGATTTAATTATTAAAGAAATAAATATAAATTTATTTAATACTATCTATGTTTTATATTTAGAAACTGTAAGTGGGAGCAATAAAGTAAATGACTACATATTGAAAAATTTAATTGCTAGTAAAAATAAAATAAATAAATATAATTTAAAATCATACCTAGCAGGACCTAACACTAAAAAAATTGATAATCCTGACAAAATAGAATATTTTTTAACTAATGGTTTTAGCATTGTCATATTAGGTGATATTATCTGGGGCATTGAAACCAGAGCAGATATCAATAGAAGTGTTAGTAATGCCGATGTAGAAACATCAATTAATGGTCCAAAAGATTCATTTACCGAAAATTATCAAATAAATGTTGGCTTAATAAAAAGAAGACTAAAATCCCACAATTTAAAAATCGAAAATAGAGTTATTGGTAGAAAAACAAGTACCCAAGTTGGAGTTATGTATTTTGATGATATCGTCGATGCTGAAATTATTCAAGATGTTTTAAAAAAATTAGAAGCAATAGATATTGATGGAATAGTAGACTCTAGTTCTATTGGCTTTTTAATTGGGGGAGAAGCAAATCACGTTTTTCCTACATTCTTACAAACTGAAAGACCTGATTATGTTGCCACTTCTCTTTTAGAAGGTAAAGTTGCCATAGTAATTGATACATCCCCTTATGTTTTAATAATACCAGCTTTTTTTATCGATTTTATCAATCCTAATATCGACAATTATTCTAAAAGTAAAAATGTCAATTTTATTAAAATATTACGGATTTTTGCTTATTTTCTTTCGATTATAGCCCCCGCCCTTTATATTGCTATAATGAATTACAATCAAGAAACTATTCCTACTAATTTATTAGTTGATTTTGCCATCCAGCGTAATGGTGTTCCTTTTCCCACAATAGTTGAAACACTACTAATGCTCGGTGTTTGCGAAATTTTAAGAGAAAGTGATCTTAGATTTCCTTCTAATTATGGTTCTGCTATATCCATACTTGGAGCCATCGTTTTAGGAGAAGCTTCCGTTTCAGCTGGTATTGCCTCACCTATTACGATAATAGTTATAGCTATAACATTCATCTCGAGCCTAACATTTAGCAATGTCGAAATAAATAATTCAATGCGTTTCTTCCGTTTTATTTTTATTCTCCTCGCTGGCTTCTTTGGTCTTTATGGCATTACTTTAGGAATACTATTCTTTCTAGTCTACACAACTAATATAACTAGCTTTACTAAGCCATATTTTGCTCCGCTTGCCCCATTTAATAAAGTATATTTTCATAATTCCGTAATTAAATCACCATTAAATAAGGATAACAAAAGAAGTACTCTATTTACTCACAAAAATATGCGTAAGCAAAACAATAAGGAGGACTTGTGAAAAAGATAATCTTAATAATTACTCTATTTTTCTTAACTGGTTGCTATGACTACAAAGAAATAAATGACTTAGCTATAATATCTGCAATTGGTGTTGATTATCAAAATGATGAATACATCATAACTTTAGAAGTATTAAACGATCAAACAGATAAGGATTCTGGTAAGATAAAAAGTTACACCACAACTGGTAAAGATCACTCTTTAGCTAAAGCTCTAGAAGAAACTGCCGACTTACTTTCTGACCAAGCCAATTATACACACGTAAAACTTATGATTTTAAGTGAATCGATTATCGATGGCAAATTTGATACAATTATCGACTTTTTTATGCGAAGCACCTACTTCCGTGAAAGCTTTTATGTAATAACATCTACTGACACTGAACCTGAAAAAATACTAGATAATACTACTGATGAAGCTCCAATTGCCAGTAGTGCAATCATCAGTTTACTAGAAAGTATAAACTATTCTAGTAACAGTGGTGTTTTAAAAACATTCGATCAAATAGTTGAAGAAATACTGGCTTTTGGTAAAGATACTTGCTTTTCTAACATTACCTTAAATGAAAAACAATTTGCAATCGACGGATTAGCCATATTTGATAAATACGAATATAAAACCACTTTAGATAATGAAGAAGCAACAATTTATAATATATTAAGTGGTAACTTTTATCGACCTATTTTTTCTAAAGATTATGATAATAAATTTTTCTCCATTGCTATTACCGCTGGAAAAACTGATATAAGCACAGATACCACCAAAATATCTTTATCGGGAAATTTAACTGGGAAAATAATGGATAATGAACCCAATTTTGCCATTCGAGAACTTACAACTCTAGAAAAAATAAATAAGGACTTTGAAAAGTTAATAAATGAAAAACTAACTAACTTCATCAAAACTTTACAAGAAAATAAAAGTGATATTCTCTTTTTAGCGGAAAGTTATTACCAAAAAACCAGAATTAAAGAAGAAAACTTTTGGGTAAATCTAGATATTACCAGCAATGTGTCTTTCTATATTAACAAAAAAGGTTTAATTTATGAGGTGCAAGATGAAAACTAATAAAGCGCTATTATCTTATTTTTTATCAAGAAGTCTATTCTTAGGTGGTGGTATATCAACTCTATTTTTATATAGTAGCAAAGATGCTTACTTAGCTATCATTCTAGGCACAATCTTAGGAATCGGTGTAATATATTTAATTTCTAAAATAGGAGCTAAAATATCAACTAATGATTCTTACAATATAGTAACTCGCGTTATATATTTATTATATATTTTATTCCTAATATTCATATTATTAATAATTTTAGCAACATTTCTCTATTCTTATTTTCTTCCCTTTACTCCATCTATAGTTTCTGCCCTTCCCTTCATCCTTATAGCAGTATTTCTCAATTCTAAAAGTATTAAAAAAATCACTTATGTTGCCCAAATACTATTTGTTTTAAGTTTAGTTTTAATATTTACCAAAACTATTCTATTAGTAAACGAATTTGACTTTTCCAATATTCTACCAATATTTAGTATAAAGCCCAGTTCTTTATTTAAAACAAGTATCATATTTACAGTTCTTTCGACCGCTCCATTTTTAACAACAATTGATGAAAATATCCCTTTTAAAAATAATTTAAAATATTATTTAATCAGTATGCTTACCATTTTCATTGTTGTCTTATCAATAACTATTGTCTTGGGAGAAATGGTCAACATTTATAGTTATCCCGAATATTCGGTATTAAGAAAAATCAGTCTATTTAATTTTATTGAAAACATTGAAAACTTTATCTCTGCTGGTTGGTTCTTTGATATATTTATAAATCTTAGTATTTGTTCTCTAAAAATAAAAAACATCACTAAAACTAATAGTAATGTAATTCCATTCATAATGATACTTAGCATTTTAATTATCGTAAACAATTATGTTGCTAATAACTTTTATAATTCGATGGCTATATACAAAGTATTTCCGTGGGTATTATTAATTCTTATGATAGTATTATCCCTAACCTTTCTTATACCCAAGAAAAAAGATACTCAAAATAGTATCTAAATCCATCTCGAAATATATATAACTCTTGTTGTGTATTCTTCATAATTATCAAAAATACGCAATATAGATTTGATAATTTCTTTTAATAAATCTTTAGCATCTCTCCGTACTTTTATATTAAGAATTTGTTTTTGCATTTCCTTACGAAACATATAATCATCAATATATTTACTAACTACTTTATCAAGTTGTTTAACTGATTCGACATCTTCAGGGTCATTTATATCGATTCTAAAAATATATTTTTGATATAACTTAATCAACTTATCACTGATTTTATCATCTTCATATGGTGTAAAATCTAAAATCTTATAAAAATTTGGGCAATATTCTAATATTTGTTTGTTTCTATCCATATCATCACATCCTACCATTAAATAAATAATACTACAAATAAGGTATTTTGTAAATACATAAAAAGTGATATAATTGTGATAATAGAGGTGATATAGTGGCTACTAGAAGAAAATTAAAAAAACAAGTTTATTTTGTCCTTGGTGGATTAATCATTTTAATAGTTGGAATTTGCTTTGCTGTTAAATTTTATAAAAATTATCAATATCAGCAAACTTATGAATATAAATTACAAGAACACGGATATAATGATACTGAAGTTGCCAGAATATTAAAAGAGTTTAATGACGAAGAACATTTAAATTATCTTTTAGATAACACTAAAGATAGTAAAATTGTTACACTACTCGATGAAGAATATTACTTAAGCAAAAACTTTTATGAATATATTTCTTATTTAAATGAAAATCCTGATATGGATTTAGATGAAATTGTTAGAAACATCAACATTCATCTTGATAGTGATTTTTATGAAGAAACTTTTAATGCTAATACTAGCCTAGATACGAGTATGCTAGTAAACAAATATTATTTATTAGATAGCAGTTACGCACCAGATGATTTAGTAACAATATCTCAAACATACTCTTGGGGTGAAGCTGGTTCTCAAAAAGTTCGTGAAGTCGCCTACAGCGCATTTTTGGATATGTGGAATGCTGCTAATGAAGAAGGCTATTATTTAATGGTTAGTTCTTCTTATAGATCTTATGCTGAACAAGAGGAAGTTTATAACAATTATAAAAATTCTAGTGGTGAGCGCTATGCCGATAGTATTGCTGCTAGACCTGGATCAAGTGAACACCAAACTGGTTTAACCTTAGACATATTTAGTAGAACTAATACTAATAGAGAAACTTTTAAAGACAGCGCCGAAGCTAAATGGCTTGCTGAAAACTCCTATAAATTTGGTTTTATTTTAAGATATCCCGAAGATAAAGTTGATATTACAGGTTATACTTATGAAGCTTGGCATTTCCGTTATGTTGGTGAAGAAATTGCCACATATATCTATGAACACGATATAACATTCGAAGAATACTATGCTTACTTTTTAGAAGATTGAAAAACTTTCAATCTTTTTAAATGCATTTCTTCTTCACTTGGAACTAATGCTGGATTAAGATCTATAAACATATTAGGCAAATCATCACTAAGCATCTTTTTAGTATAACGTAAAACTTCAAAAATATTAGCATCAATCAAAGGCAAAATCATCTCCTCAAAAACTTCCTTACTTTTTTTCTTATCATTAAAACCATTATAAAAATGCACAAAATCTCCAACTGTTTTCGTTCCATTCATTGAAAAGAAATATAATAAAGTTTGATAATCTATGCCACTTAATTTATATGAACTATTTGAAGCTACTGTTTGCATAACACTTTCTTTTTCTAATTCTAATTTTACTGTTTCTAACATAAATCGCAGAAAATAAGTTATATCGAAAGTCGTTTTAGCATCAGCAATAATTCTATCATAATTACTTCCTGCGAATCCAATACCACGATTAAAAATAATATAAGGATAACTTTTAGTATTTAATAAATGCCATAAAGCCATAGTCCGCGATGTTCTTCCATTAACATCAAAATAAGGGTGAATATAAACAAAATAAAAATGTAATATCTGCGACTTTATATACTCATCAGTCATCGTTTTAGGAAAATTTGCTTCATTAAAAAAGGCAAAATAAGAATCCATTAACTTAGAAATATTTTCTTTATCAACACCTTCATCGAGTTCTGTATCTAATCTCCCACCTCGAAGAATATAAACCGGAGCATTCCAGTAATTTTCTCCCATTCTAACAAAATCTTTATAATCAAGCAGATCTTTACTGAGTATTTTATATAGTTCTTTTAAATGTTCTCTATCCACTTTATGATGATTTAAAATATATTGATATCCCCGATATAAATTAAGTATTCTCTTTCTTACACTTTCATCTTTTATTCTATCAGTTTTTTTCTTTATAACACTTTCAATAACGCTCAAATCATCTCCATAACCTTCTACTTGGTTATTAGCTTTTATTTCATGCGAAAATAACATTTTCTTAGCAAAATGTAGATTAGCCATATTATGATCAAAAGTCAAAAATTCTTCTAATTCCTCATAAACAGGAATTAATGGTTCTCGTCTTACATAAAATTTTTGTCCTTTTTCTGTAAGTAAATCTAAGTATTCTCTTTTTTGCATTATTCTCCCCCCGATACAAAATTAAAGTTTTCGTATTAGTCCATCGACAATATCATCCAATTTATCTTTTTCAATTGGACTGCTCGCCGCATAATCGTGTCCTTTACCTCCGAAATATTCAGCAATTACCCTAACATTTACCCCCGGAGTAATATTGCGATAAGAAATTGTCCCATTATCAATTGAAACCATCATCACAAAATCCAAATCAACCTTTATATCTCGTAAGTATTGCGCTAAATCATTACGATATTCATAACTAACAAAAATAATTTCTCCCTTTAATCCCAATACTTCTCTAAAATGTATTCTCCGACTGTATTCTTGCATCTTCTTTAAAATTTGTTCATTCTTAGCTTTAATTAAACTATTTTCCAATTCATTAAAAGAAAAATTTTTGCTATTACTACTTAATTTATCTACCATTAATTTAATGTAAGCATCTGGACCAACAGCATTAAAAAGTGTCGTCAAATCTCGAGCCATTGGTTCATTTTTAACTGTAATCCATTCCCAAGTATCATAAAGACGAGTAAGTTCCACAAACTCTTGGCAAGCTAAACTATCAGCAAGTAATCCATTTTTCTTTAAATAAGAATAAAAGAGTGATGTTCCTGAACAACGACCCACATCATCAAAAATTTTTATATTTACAAAATCTAAGTCTTTTAAATCTTTAACATCTAATGCTGATTCATGGTGATCAAATACTAAAACTCGATTTTTTAAAAAATCATTATTCAAAATAATGTCAGGATTTTCCACCCACATATCAGTAATAAAAATTTGATCATAGTTATATATTGACCCATCATCTACTTTTTCTTTTATTTTATCACATAAATTA
The DNA here is from genome assembly GCA_944332675.1 of uncultured Bacilli bacterium. GTDB lineage: Bacteria > Bacillota_I > Bacilli_A > RF39 > UBA660 > Onthocola_B. Next base: position 795 of record CALVKJ010000017.1, on the reverse strand, counting down.
AATGTTTCACACAAAACATAATCAACATCTGAGAATGCGAGTTTGGCTAAAACTACTCCTCCCATTCCATCGATATCACTAACGTGAGAAAAAATTAAAGTTTTCATATTTGTTTCTCCAATCCTTTTATTTAAAAAATCTCAATCACGAGGATTGAGATTAAATATTACTTAGTTTGTCTTTAACTAACTTGCTTACTAATGACATATCAGCGTTCTTATCCACAAGTAACTCATTAACTTTCTTCATAATAATGCCCATATCTTTCATACTAGTTGGTTTAACATCATCAAATACTCTGTTAATTATTTCTGTAATTTCTGATTCAGACATTTCTTCTGGTAAATAAGCATCTAATATAGCAATTTCTTCTTCTAAAGCCTTAACAGATTCTTCTTTTCCATATTTTTTGTATTCCTCTGCTGAATCTTTTCTTACCTTTACTTGTTTTTTTATAACACTAGCAATTTCTGAATCACTAAGTTCATGCTTTTTAGCAATTTGTTCCATTTGTAAAGCGCTTTTTAACATCCGTAATACCGAAAGTTTAAAAGTATCTTTTTCCTTCATTGCACTTTTTAAATCTTCATTAATTTTTTCGTTCATTATTAGCCCCGATTCTTTTTATGAGAATTTTTAATTCCTTCTTTAATTTCATTTCTTCTTCTAACACCAGGTTTTTCATAGTGTTTTCTTTTCTTAAGTTCAGAAGGGACTCCACTACGTGCAACTTTTGCTTTGAACTTTTTTAATGCTAAATCAATATTACCATTTTGAACCACTACTTTTGTCATT
>CALVKJ010000016.1 GCA_944332675.1 uncultured Bacilli bacterium | reverse complement strand
AAAGGAAAAGATTTAAAATTATCTGATGGACTACAAAAGCTAAGAGATTTACTTGATTTTAAAATTATGATAATAGAACCAATATTAAAAATACTATATTTAGTTTTAACAATATTTGTAGTACTAATATCATTTAATTTAATTACAGTTAATTTCTTTGGCTTCCTATTAACGTTAGTCCTAGGTCCAATCATAATAAGAATTATTTATGAAGCATCAATTATGCTAATAATGATCTGGAAAAACACTAAAATTATTGCTGATAACACAGCAAAAGAAAAAGAAACAAAGAAAAATATTAAAACTAAGGAAGAAACAACTAATAAAGAAAACTAGAAATAGTTTTTTTTATTTGATTAAATAACAAAATATGGTAAAATATTTGGCGAGGTATGTATGGAAGAAAATGTTAATAATTATTATCAATTAATATTTAAAAGATTATTTACTATTTCTGCTGCACTTTTAAACGAATATAAACAACTTGAAGATTTAGAAAAAAGTAATCAAAAAAATAGTGCTGAATATATAATACATTATCAAAAATTCCAAGAATATAAAACAAAAGAAGAATCAATTTATGAAACCTTAAGCACACAACCAGAAATAATAAATAGTTTACTAAAAAAAGTAGCTTATTTTAACAAAAGAGCCACTGATTTTATCGTTCCTACAAATACAAATAATTTAATTTATACAAGAATATCTTTAAAACTTGGTAATTGCTTATCTAACTTTAATAAAAACAAATCTCCCGAAGTTTTTGCCCTATTTAATAAATTTGATATATTTAGTTTAATGCACTTTGAAAGCATTATTTTAGCACTTATCTTATTTAAACAATATTGTTCAGAATACCCTAATAGTATATTAAATAACATTTTATTAAGTAATCTATATAGTTATTCTTTTATGTTTCCATATGTTGAAGATAACATCAAAAATAATTTTACTATACCTGATAATTTATATTCCGCTACTGAATGGTTTATTAGTAATACCATTGTAGATCAAGAAACAATCGCAAGATTTAGAAGTAAAAAATTTGATCAAGTAAAAAACTATATGAGTAAAAATAGCTTAAATAGCTTAAATTATATATTTTTATTATTCTATTTAAAAGCCCTAGATCCTGAAAAAACAAAGGAGATAGATACCTTAATCAAGAAAAGTGGCTTACAAAAAGATACTCGCCATACCCTAAAAGAATTTATTGTTTCTTTAGATACTACAAAATTAGTTCGTAAAATAAGTTTTGCTATTTAAAAAGAAGAGCTTTTAAGCTCTTCCTGAATATTTACCATCTTTAGTAGATATAATTATTTTTTCACCTTGATTGATAAACAAAGGTACTTTTACTGTGTAACCAGTTTCAATAATTGCATCTTTAGTAGCATTAGTTGCAGTATTTCCTTTAACTGCTGGTTCAGTTTCTACTACTTCATATTCAATCTTTTCTGGTAAAGTAATACCAATTATTTCCCCTTCATAAAAATCAATATCTATTTCTAATCCTTCTTTAATATATGCTACATTATCTCCCAAAACTGATTCAGGTATTTCAATTTGTTCATAAGTTGTATTATTCATAAATACATATGAATCTCCCATTTTATATAGATATTGAGTTTTTACTTTTTCAATATGGGCTTTAGTTATCTTAATATTGGTATTAAATGTATCTTCTGTAACAGATCCTGTTCTCAAATTTTTTCTCTTAATACGTACGAATGCTGGACCTTTACCTGGCTTAACGTGTTGAAATTCAACAATTGTATAAAGATTACCATCCATAATAACGGTCATACCATTCTTAATATCATTAATATTTATATCCATATTGCTTCACCACCCTACTATTTCTTTTCTTTAGCAATTACAGTCTTTCTACATTTTGGACAATATCTGTTTATTTCTAGACGATCCGGAGTATTCTTTTTATTTTTACTAACAGGGCGTAATTCAAAACCACATACAGAACATCTCATAGTAACTTCACTACGATTTTCTTTTTTTGCCATAAAATTCCCTCCTCACTAATAATATCTATACCATTATAACCAAATTTATGGCATTTTTCAAGGGCTTTTGGCAAGTTTTTTATTATAGAGAAATAAGCAATATCAAAGTATTATTTCAAATTAATTTATTTTTTAACAATTCTAGTCCTCCTTTTCAATAAATTCTATTTCCCAGTTTGAATATCAAAGTTTGTTTGACAAAGATAGTAGAAAAAAATTTTCTTATTTTTCCCGTTTTTTATCGTTTCTATTAAAAAAGAGGTAGCAATTTGTGCTACCTTATTTGCTAATTTTATTAATTCAAAAAAAACATTTGACATTTTATTTAATATTACTAATTAAATAACTATTCTATATGGATCTGATTCTTTGCCAGTTCCTGATGCAAATTCTACATTAGAATTTAAATAGAATGTAGGAAGTACAGTTGGAAGATTGTACACAGCATGACTAGATATACTTCCATTACTATAAATACTAAATGAACTACTATATGTTACAGAATCATTTATTAACGGGGAAATTGTCCAATAAGTAAATCCAGTATATAGCCAATTATTTTCTTTAATTTTTCCATAATCATTTAATGTTACATCATCTGTTCCTACACTAAGCCATCCACTTGGATCCATAGCATACATATAATCTGATACATATATTAAGCCTATTTCATCTTGATATGTTTTTACTTCAAATGGATTTAGGATTTCATTTTCATACGCTATTCTAGCCGTTACATTTTCTATATTTTCTAATGTATTTCCTCCAACTTGCCAAATATGATTTGCAATTTTACTTTGCCAATCATTTTGCAAGTAATTCCAGTAATTTGTATTTAAATTTATTATATTTAACTCACTTGTTTCCCAATCATTAGGAGACAAACTTCCATTAGTATAATTCCAACGATATCTATATACTATTCCAGCGTTCTTTTTCATTCCACTCATAAAATTATCTGTGTAAGTATCATAATAATTACCATCTTCACCAAGTATTATAGGATTGGCAATGGTATATTTTACTAACTTTACTTGCCCATCAAATACTCCAATTATTCTGTATAAATTATCTTCTGAACAAGTTTCGTTTTCTGCACCAGTTCCAAAGCACACGAAATTTCTAATATTATCCGCAGTTAAATAACCATCACTTACCGCTTGATTAATAGCATCTTGTAATGTTTCATATTGATTTTCTTCGTTATAAGCTAATGTATAATAATGAGTTTGTTCTGTTTTACATAATTCATATCCTATATACATTTTTTCTCCATTACAATAAAAATTTATTACTCCATTTGTTTCAGTAGAAGCAATAGTATATAACTTTGTTAAACCTTCCGCAATTGAAGTTTTTGTTAATTGGTAATCTCCTCCACTATAACGATAACTATTATCACCGGCTTCTTGATCAGCATTAGTATATGTACCTAATCCATCATGATAATAAAGTCCATTAGCCCCTTCTTGATTGCGTTCATCGTATAATTTAACAATGCAATCTGAAAAATTACCTCCTTCAGGGCATACATCTGCTAACGTTGACGGAAGTTTGTCTTCTCTTATTATCAAATTTGCGCTAAATGACTTTCCAGTATTAGCATTTTGATCACTATCTAAGTTTACAAATATTACTTCTACTTGCCATTCCTGTGTTTCTGTTCCAGTTGATGTTATTTCATAATTGTCTGCTATTGTGATTAATCCCATTTGTGTTGTTATATCAAATCCTGTTTCTCCTCCACTTGTTTTTCTTGTTAAACCTCCAAGCGTTGTTACTTCACTTCCATCTGGTGCTGTTACTTTAAGTAGTAATTCTGCTTGTTCATCTTCTGTTGTATATTCAAAATTATTACTTGTAATACTCAAATAAATATAATAATTTCTTGTTGCATTATTTGTAGCATTATTTGCTGTTAATGTGGCTCTTGCAAAAGTTTCACCACTTTTATTTCCTGATCCACTACCAAAATCTTCTTGATTCGCTGTTAAACTTATTGCACTTCCTGTTTGAAATGACAAGTTATCGGTTGTTGCAGTTTGAACATTAACATTTGTATTTGCTGATGTACCTCCCTGTGCTGTGAAATATGCATATGTTGCACCAACTACTATGGCAATAAATGTTAATACTCCAAGAAATGATAACCCTAATACTTTTTTCTCATTTTTTACTTCCATATAAACTATTCTCCTTACTATTTTCTATATTAATTTTAGAAAAGTTTTACTTATAAGTCAATAAAAATATTTTATATAAAGTTAATTTGCTGTAAATTAATAATTCTCTGCTATGTAATTAGTTATATCTTTAGTTATTTTACTAGCTCCATAATACATAGTATCATTGCTTCCATTATTATGAGATATATTTGGAGTTATAACAACTACACTATACTTAGGATCATCTGCTGGGAAGTAACCTGCAAATGTTGAAGTAATAGTGGCAACATCAACTAATCCATCCAAGTTACTATCATAAAATGATTCACTAGTTCCTGTTTTACCAGCAGCAGAAAGTGTTCTATCAACATATATTTTTCCTGTTCCTTCGCTTAAAACGAGTTTTAATCCTTCCCTAATTCTATTTAAATATTCATCACTTAAATCAACCTCATTTAATACATTTGCTTCATTACTTAAAATCACATCTTCTCCATCTTTAATTTCTTTCATTAAACTTAAAGCTATTCTATTACCTGTTGCGAGAGTATTTATATATTGTAAAACTTCTACTGGAGTATAAGTATCATACTGTCCTATAGCTAAATTAAGAAGTAAATCATCTGCAACAGTTAAACCAATTATACCAGTTTGTTCTCCCGGCAAATCAATGCCTGTTTTAACACCAAGCCCAAAACTTGCCAGCATATTTCGATAAATTTGAAAATGCTCATTTGTTGCATTTAACTGCATATTTCTAGTATAAGTATTTCCTGTAAGACCTATAGCAATTAAATACTGAAAATAATTAGAAGAATATGCTAAAGCTGTTAGATCATTAATACGACCTAAACTCTTGAAACTACATTTTTCAGGAACTAAATATAACTTAACACAAGAATCTGTTATATATTTATCCATTTCAATCAAACCATATTTATAGCCAACTGCAATTGTTGCTCCTTTAACTGCCGAACCAATTGTAAAAGATTTATTTATAGTATTTAAGGATATATCACTCCACGTATCATCATCATTACGTCTTATACCTGCAATTGCTAAAATACTACCAGTATTAGGATCACTTACTAAAGCATAAGAATCTTTATAATAATCCGTATTAGGATATTTATCCCCCAAAACTATTTTATCTTTTATAATCTCTTCTACTTTCATTTGTAAATCAATATCGATTGATAAAACTAAATCATTACCGCGTTCTTCTTCACTTATTTTGGTTAAAGTATTATCATTATTAACTAAATATTTAGCTTTAGTTCCTTGTAAATATTCTTCATATTCAAGTTCTAAATAACTAAGTCCTACAATATCAGTAAGTTCATATCCATTATTTAAATAATCATCCTTTTTTTCCTCTGGAATTGCTCCGATACTCCCTAAGATACTTCTTAATGTATCACCATAAGGATAAACTCTCTCCCAAGATAATTCTCCAGTTATCCCTGGAATACTTGCTTCAATCACTTTGGCATACTCTTCTTCACTAACATCTTTTAATATAACTTTTTTAGTATAACTATATCCTTCATTCATCAAAGAATAAATATGGGCCGCCTTTTTTTCTTCTTCACTAAACTCATTTAGCATATCATCTGTAATACGTTGTAGCTTTAACGACTTTATATCATCACTATTTATTTTTCTTTCTTCTAGTAATTCATATTCTTCTTCCGTAATTAAATTTTTACCATTATTATTTTTTACTAACCAATATTCTTTTAGTTCTTCATCACTACCTACATTTATTGTTAAAATACTAGCCAAATTAAGAGCGATATCCACTTCATCACTTACCGTAATACCTGAAACTTTATTGTAATAGATAGTTTTAACCCCGATATTGTCAACTAAAATTTTCCCGTTAGTATCAAGTATTCGCCCTCTCGGAGCACTACTACCACTAACATATATTTGAGTCTTTTCTATTAATTTTTCTTGATATTCGTTATGATTACTATATATCATAATTAAGCGTATACCTAAAATTCCAAATAAAAATAGAAATAATATATAATAAAAAATTTTTCTTTTTTTCATACTATTAGTATTTCTTTTTTAAGGAGTTTCATACAATATATTAGGTGATTTCAAGTGTATAATATAATTGAATTATATATAAATAAACTAAGTAAAAGTGATGTATATAACTTTGCTATTAGCAAACAAGTATACTTAAGTAATGAAGAATTAGATTTTACTTATGAATTCATTAAAAAAAATTGGAAAGATGTAATTAAAAATCCTAATCTTTTTGATATTGATCGCTATAAAAATAAATATACCCCTGAAAACTTTAAAAAGGTTAAACAAATCTTCCAGGAGTATTTTCAAAAATTCCGTAATTATTTATAAAGTTCTTTTAAATCAGTTTCCAAATTAGGATTAAACTTTTTATGTTTAATCATTTCAATTTCTAGTTTATAAGGAGGATACTCTCCTACCCAAGGTGTTTCTAATATTTTAGGAACATCTTTTAATTTAGGATTATATAAAACATTAATTAAATTATCAAAACCGATAGTTCCATATCCTAAATTAGCATGACGATCTTTATGTGATCCAATAGGATTTTTTGAATCATTAACGTGAATGCAAAAAATATGCTCTAAACCTATTTCTTGATCAAATTCACTCAAATAATCATCAAACTTAGCAATATCGATACCCGAATCATTTAAATGACACGTATCTAAGCAAATACCTACTTTTTCTTTCTTTTCTACTTTACTTAAAATTTCTTTTAATTCATAAATATTTATACCACATTCTGTTCCTTTACCAGCCATAGTTTCAAGTAAAATCATTGGTAAGTCATCTTCAATTATATTATTTAGAGCATCTGCTATATTTTGTAAAGCACTCATTCGGTCAAGTTTTAAAGCATTACCAGGATGTATTACCATATAACCTACTTGCATTTCTTTAATTCTATATAATTCTTTTTTCAAAAAACTAATTGAAAAATTCCAAGAATCCTCCTTTTCCCGGTTAGCTAAATTGATAATATAAGGAGCATGGCAAATAACATTTTTTAAATCAATCCCATTTTTTTTCATATACATAAATGCTTCATTAGTTAAATTAGGATCAATATCTTTTCTAATAGTATTTTGGGGAGCACCCGTATAAAACATAAATGTATTAGCACCATAACTTACTGCTGTCTTAGCTGAACCAAGTAATTGTTCTGTATTAAAATTAACGTGTGAACCTATAATCATTTTTACCACCAATTTAAGTATATCATTTTTTGAAAAGAAAAAACAGAACTTTTCGTTCTGTCATTTATAACTAATTAAGAGCCTGTACCTATTAATCACACGTTCCCTTAAATGTTTCAGCATTATAATCTACTACGTTTGATTCATCAATATCCACATTACTATCGGCATCTGATCCTGCACCATTTACCATCATTGCTTTATTTTTTTCAATATAAACTGTATATAAATATAAACTACCTTTTTTTACTACTTCAACCTTTCCAGAATAATTGTCCGGATTTAATTCTGTATAACCAGCTTGATATAATGTTGAGATTTCTACACAAACAGTTTTACCTTCATTAACAGGCAACCCGCTATTAGGATCTCCCGTTAACATCGAACTTACAAAGTAAGTATTTGCAGCATCTATTGCACCATTTGCTTCAATTGCAAAAGTTTGACGTCTAGCACTATCCATTGCAGGTAATACCGCTTGCAAGGCAATTAACATAACGATTGCTAAAACAACAATAACTGCTAACAATTCAACTAATGTAAACCCTCTCAAACTATTATTATTTTTATCCATGGTTTGTACACCTCTCTATGTTTAAATATACTATAAATATTAAAAATAGTCAATATTATATTTTCATTTCAAAACATTTAATACTGAGCTTATTAAATCGATATTTTCTACTACATTATTTATTTTATCCGTTACCCTTTCTTTATATACAGTCTTCATTTTTTCTTGAAATTGTTTAAAGTCGATCGTACCTCGATTAAAATCTTTTATATAATAAGAATTTTCTTTTAAATGCAAATAATCTTTAGGATTATTTTTAAAAGACATTTGGGTAATTAATTGCATTAATCCTCAAAAAACTTATTTAAAGGCCTAGGAGAAACAGGTCCCTTATTTAAATTATTTGTAATATTTTGTGGTGTTTTCTTAGTCAAATCTTGGACAAAATCGATAGCTTTTTGTGCGGTATTAATATGACTTTTAATCGAATTAACATCGACATTTTTAACCATATTAGTTATTTTACTAATGCTATCAGTTACTCCACTTCTCTCATTATTTAAAATATATTTATTCCAAACATTTTCATCTTCCCCATAAAGATCATATAATTCATAAAACTTCTGCCAAGTCATTTCCCCACTTTGAACATACCTAATAAGTTCTGGCTTAGTTCTAACAAAATTTTTAAACGCTTCATTTTTCATAAAAAATTCCCCCATTAAATTTTATGTATTTAGTGGGGGTTTTATCCTATATTTTAAAGTCTTCGACAAAAGAAGCAAAAGATAATTGTTCATTTTCTTTTTTTGGAGATTCTTCTTCCTTAGGTTCTTTTTTATCATCCCTAATTAAATTAATATCTATTGCTTTTAAAGTCCATATATCAACATTATCTTTAGTTATTACACTACCAGTACTAGCCATATCCATTATTGGTATTTCACTATTTTTAACTTCTTTAAATATAGTATCTATCTTACTTAAATTAATATCTTTACTATTTGTTAAATAAGCAAAATCTACCTTATAATCTTTTGTTTTAGCTTTCTTAAATAACATATTACCTTTCTTTGCTCTAGTTATTAAAGTAAGTTCATTTAATTTTAATCTCTTAGCAGTATGTTGATTAGTAAATATATTCAAGTATTCTACTTCTTCAGGTATCGTGCTAGCATAAACGACATAATCATCACTTAATTTAATTCCTTTTACACCACTTGCTTTAACACCCACAACAGGTATTTCACTAGTTTTAAACCTTAAATATAAGCCATTATGTGTAACAAATAAAGTATCCTCTTTATATATACTTACATTTACTAATTCATCATTATCCTTTAGCTTTATCGCTGTTAGAGGCTTAGAATATCTTGTTACTTCAAAATCTTTAAGTAATACTTGTTTAGTTAAACCATTTTTCGTAAATAACACTACACTCTTATCTTTATCTTTTAAAATCATACTAGCAACTATTTTTTCATCTTCTTTTATAACTATTGTATTACTAATATGTTTACCTAAATCTTTCCACTTACATTCCGGTAACTTATGAATTGGTAAATATAAATAATTTCCTAAGTTAGTAAATAAAAGTAATGTATCTTGGGTACTAACAAAATATTTACTTCTAACAAAATCTCCTGGTTTTAAAGTAGTTTCTTCATCACTAGAATTATGACTTTTTAAACTTACTCTTTTTACATAACCATCATTAGTTGCTACTACTACTACTTTTTCATTAGGTATCATTTCTTTAACATCTACTTTTATTTCTGTGATGCTTTCTCTTATTTCTGTTTTTCTAGGTACTGCATAGTTCTTCTTTACTTCTCTAAGCTCAGTTTTCATAACATTTTTAAGCTTATTTTCGTCATTTAGTATCTCTTCACATTCTTTAATCAAAGCTTGGTAACGCTTACATTCTTCTTCTAAAGAAACTATATCCGTATTAGTTAAACGATATAATTGAAGTGTTACAATTGCTTCGGCTTGTTCTTCGGTAAATCCAAACTTTTCTACTAAATTATTTTTAGCATCTCCCTTATTTTTACTTGCTCTAATTACTTTAATTACTTCATCAAGTATCGATATTGCTTTAATTAACCCCGTTACAATATGGTAATTTTTTTGATAATATGCTAAATCAAATTCTGTTCTTTTAGTTATTACTTCCCTTTGATGAGCAATATAAGCATCAAGCATCTCCAGTATTCCTAAAGTCCTTGGTGTTCTATTTACGATAGCAACCATATTATAGTTATATGATACTTGTAAATCCGTATTTTTAAGTAAAAACATCATTATCAAATCTTTATTAGCACCAGCCTTTAAATCGATTACTATTCTTAAGCCTTCCCTATCTGTTTCATCTCTAACCTCAGCAATACCATCAATTTTTTTATCGATTCTAATACTTTCAATTTTAGTAACTAAATTTTGTTTATTTACTTCAAAAGGTATTTCACTAATTATTATTTGTTCTTTGCCTTTTTCTTTTTTAAATTCATATTTACTTTGAACTATAACGCGTCCTCGTCCTGTTTTAAATGCATCAATTATTCCTTGTTTACCTTCTGCTATTCCTCCGGTTGGGAAATCTGGTCCTTTAACTATATCTAAAATAGTATCTAAATAACAATTTGGAGAATCGATTCTTTTTATTGTAGCATCGATTATTTCACCTAAATTGTGTGGTGGAATATTCGTTGCATATCCTGCTGAAATACCATTTGTGCCATTAACGAGCAAATTAGGAAATCTTGCTGGTAGCACTGTAGGTTCAAGTAATCTATCATCAAAATTTGGGGCCCAAGCAATAGTATTTTTATCTAGATCTTTTAAGAGCTCTCCACTAATGCGCGCAAGTCTTGCTTCCGTATAACGATATGCTGCTGCAGGATCTCCATCCATTGAACCATTATTTCCGTGGATATCGATTAATATATGATTTTGTTTCCACCACTGACTCATTCTAACCATAGCATCATATACTGAAGAATCGCCATGAGGATGATACTTACCTAAAACATCCCCAACAGTGGTTGCACATTTAAGGTATCCCTTATCCCAAGTATTGCCATTTTTAAACATCGCAAATAAAATTCTTCTTTGCACTGGTTTAAGTCCATCCCTAACATCAGGAATTGCTCTATCTTGAATTATTTCTTTTGCATACTTAGCAAATCTATCTCCCATTATTTCTTCGAGTGAGTAATCTTCAATTCTTTTTATTACACTTTCCATTTATTACACCGCCCTGTAATTATCTTCCATTGTAAACACAACATTTTCATTAATCCATTCCTTACGCGGTTCTACTTTATCTCCCATCAAAACATTGACACGTTTCTCCGCTAAAGCAGCATCTGTAATGTTTACTCTAATTAAACTTCTAGTTTCGGGATTCATTGTTGTATCCCAAAGTTGATCAGGATTCATTTCTCCTAACCCTTTATATCTTTGAATCGAATATTTACCAGTATTTTCTCTTTTTATTTCATCTAATTCTTCATCACTATATGCATAAAATCTTTTCTTACCATAATCAAGTTTATATAAAGGTGGCATAGCAATATAAAGCTTACCAGCTTCAATTAAAGGACGCATATAACGATAGAAAAATGTAAGAAGTAAAATCTGAATGTGCGCTCCATCAACATCGGCATCAGTCATAATAATTACTTTATCATAATTAGAATCAGCAACATCAAAATCTTGACCAACTCCCGCACCAATAGTATAAATTAATGTATTTATTTCTTCATTTTTCATAAGTTCTTCAACATTAGTTTTTTCGCTATTAATAACTTTACCACGTAAAGGAAGTATCGCTTGAAATTTTCTATCTCTTCCGCCCTTTGCAGAACCACCCGCTGAATCTCCTTCGACTAAGAAAAGCTCATTAATTTTAGCATTCTTACTATGGGCTGGGGCAAGCTTACTCGACAAATTTCTCTCTTGCTTTTTCGATTTACCACTTCTGGCTTCTTCTCTTGCCTTACGAGCAGCTTCTCTTGCTACCTTACTTTTCATTGCTTTATCAAGTATCGATGTAGCTACTTCTTTATTTTCTTCTAAATAAAATTTTAAAGCTTCATATGTAATACTTTCTGTAATACTTCGTGCCTCAGGTGTCCCAAGCTTACCCTTAGTTTGCCCTTCAAATTGCAAAAGTTCTTCCGGAATACGCAAGCTAATAACTGCTGATAATCCTTCTCTAACATCAGCACCATCTAAAGTACCATCTTTAGCTTTAAATATATTATTATTTTTAGCATAATCATTGAAAGCTTTTGTAATACCTGTTTTAAATCCTACTTCGTGAGTTCCCCCATCGACAGTCTTAACATTATTAACAAAAGACAATATATTTTCATTATAAGTATCTGTATATTGCATTGCTACATCTACTTCAATATTACCCTTAGTATTGCTAAAATTAATTACTTTATGTAAAGTATTCTTGCCTTCATTCATATATTCAACAAAACTAATAAGACCATTTTCATAATGAAATTTAGCTTGTTTTTTATCTTCTTCATCGATTACTTCGATTGTAAGACCACTTAACAAAAACGCACTTTCTTGCATTCTTTCATAAATAGTCGTATAAGAAAATTGATTATTTTTAAATATTTCTGGATCTGGCAAAAACTTAACAATAGTACCAGTTTTATTAGTTTTACCTACTGTTTTAAGTGGTGTTTTAACTTTACCACCATTTTCAAATTCGATCATCGAAATTAAACCATCACGATAAATTACTACTTGCATACTTTTACTTAAAGCATTAACTACACTAGCACCAACACCGTGAAGACCTCCACTTACTTTGTATCCTGCTTCACTAAACTTACCACCAGCGTGTAAAACTGTATAAATTACTTCGGGAGTACTCTTACCAGTTTCGTGCATTCCAATTGGTACACCCCGCCCATTATCAGCAACCGTAATACTACCATCTTTATTAATTATAACTTTAATATAATTGCCATAACCATTAATAACTTCATCAATGGAATTATCAACAATTTCCCACACTAAATGATGAAGCCCTCGCTTATCAGTTGACCCAATATACATACCAGGTCTTTTACGAACTGCTTCCAATCCCTCTAAAACTTTTATCGATGTTTCATCATATTTTGCCATATCTTTTATTCACCTAGTCCATTATAACAAGAAAAAAGCGCTAAAATCAAGATTTTAACGCATTTTTACATTATTTAATATTGTAAGTTTCTCCAGATATATCATCAAAACTAAATGTTTTAACTTCTTCTTTCGTTTCTTCTTTTTTTTCTTCAGTACTCTTAAGTGGTGGAAGTTCTATTTCTTCTTCATCGTCTTGAATAGAAAATAAATTTACTTTTGGTTTTTCTTCAGTCTTAATTTCCTCTTTTACTTCTTCTACCACTGGTTCTTCTTTTTTCACAAATACCGAACTAAATACTTGTGGACTAGGTTTAAAAGGTTTAGTTTCATTTCTTTCAATTACCTTTTCTTCCTTTTTTTCTTCTTTAACTTCTTTTACTTCAGGAATCTTTATACTATCAAATTCATTTTTGATATTTTCAAGTTCCCCTAAATCTTTTTCTAAATTAATATCATCAAAATTAATTTCATCTAATTCTTTAATATTAATTGGTTTACTTTCTTCTTCAATATCAATAAGTGGCTTATTTACTTCTTTCTTATTTGCTTCTTCTACTGCTGGTTCTTCTTGTTTTTCTTCTACTTTTATTGGTTCAAAAGTAGTTACCTTAATTCCTTCATCAGTAGCCTTATTTTCAACTTTATCAGCAATCGGCAAAACTTGCGTATCATCAAAAATAGATTTAGTAACTTTTGGTTCTTCCGTTGTTACTGGCTTAATTTCTTCTTTAACCTCTTCTACCTTTTCAGTTTTTATTTCTTCTGGTTCTTTAGTTGGAACCTCTACTTTTACTTCATCCTTTTTTTCTTCCTTAAAAGCATCTACATCAATTTTTTGTAGTCTTTTAGTTTCCTCTAGTTTTTGATCTCTTTTTCCAAATATAAGAACTAACACAAAAAGAACAATTAAAATTACTAAAGCAATAGTAAGATATAAAACAAAATTATCATTTTGATATAGTTCATATATGAAATCCATCATTTTTCATACACCTCTTTATTCTATATTTAAATAATACCAAAATATGCAAAAAAAGTAAACATTTTTATGTAAATTTTTATAAAATTAATTAAATGCTTTTACATCTATGTCGAAATTTGTCGGGCGATTTTTATTGCATTTATATTTATTTACATTTAGAATAATTAACCGTTACCTTTAGTCTAGTCTCTTTTCTTTGCCGGATTCCGGCTTCAGGGGGTTTTCTTCGGGAGATTAGGAGTGATTCCGAGGCGAGGCTATGAACGATAATGAATTTTGTCTAGTAATAATAATCGTGATTCTTGCTTTAGTGGGTAAGATAAACGAAAAAAGGCGCTAAAAGCGCCAGCGTAATCGCAGGCGTTACCACCACTATTGGTAACCCTTACATATATAATATAACAAATTTTTATAAATTATTCAATTATCTATTAAAACAAAAAGTATAAGTGTATTTTTACTTATACCTATTCATTTGTTGCATTACTTGACGTACTTGTTTCTGACTTGGTTTTCTTCCCATACTACTCATCATTACCTCAATCATTTTTTCATTAATCGGAGGATTTTTTTCAAGTTGTCTTTTCATCATAAAACGAGCAATTAGGAATCCCGCTACTAAGCCAATTATTAAACCAATTACTAAATAAAGTATCAATTGTCCCATAAAATGCCCTCCTTACATAATAATTTTACTATAAATTGTTAATTTTAACAACTTATAATCGTACAAGTTCTTCTAACCAAAAGTAATCTTTATTTTCAAAATCACAAGCAAATAAACCATTTAAAGGCAAAAACTTTTGAATATTTTTACTTATTATATTTGTTTTCATTAAAATATGGGAATTTTTTACTTGAATATTAGTTTCTTCCTTACGATATTTATTTATGATTCTATGATTATCTCCAATCTTCATATAAAAATCATTATCTTTATTTTTATCATAAATAAGTTTATTAAACTTCAATTTATCAATTGGTACGATAATTTGATCAAGTAAATCTTTACCATAACCAACGCTTGCCTTATCAAGCAAATAAATACTTTCCAAAGATTTAAATAAATTATAAGGGCTTTCCTTTAAAAGTATCCCCATTTCCCTGTTAATTTTAAAAATATAAAATGTCCTCATTTCATCACCCAATATAAGGATAACAAATTGAGGACAAGAAACTTGTCAAATTATGTCGATATTCACATCTTTTGCTAAATAATTTGCAATATGCTCTAAAATTGAGTTTTTATCAATCTTTAAATACCTAACAACTTCTTCGCTTTTACCACTCATACCAAATCTATTAACCCCAAAAATGTATTCTGGTTTCGTAGCAAATCTATTCCAAATAAGACTAGATCCTGCTTCAATAACAAATGTCGGAATATCTTTAGGTAAAAGTTGTTCTTCATATTTTGAATTTTGTTTTAAGAAAAGTTCCATCGATGGCATCGATACAACTCTCGTATCAATTCCCATTGTAAATAACTCCCGAGATATATCCATAGCCATTTCTACTTCTGAACCAGTTGCAATAATGATTCCATCTAAATGATACTTTTCTTTTCTTATCATATATGCCCCATACTTAACGAATTTTGCATTAGTATTTTTCATTTTACTTCTATTTTCTTTACTTATTACTAAAGCTGTTGGACAATTATTTTTAAGTATATATTCCCAAGACCCCATTATTTCATTGATATCAGCTGGTCTAAAAGTTATAAAATTAGGAATAGTTCTAAGCATTGTAAGTTGTTCTACTGGTTCATGCGTTGGACCATCTGCCCCAACATATACCGAATCATGCGTAAATATATATGTTACTGGCAAATTCATCAACGCCGACATCCGAATCGCTGGTTTTTGATAATCACTAAATGCTAGAAAAGTTGAACCAAAAACTTTTAGATTTGATAAAGCCATTCCATTAAGGATTGCTCCCATAGCGTGTTCTCTAACCCCAAAATAGATATTTTTACCTACTGGATTATCTTCACTTTGAATAGTTGATTTATCTAAATTTGTTTTGCAACTCGATGAAAGATCAGCAGAGCCTCCTAAAAAGAAAGGATTTTTCGGCGATATAAAGTTCATTATCTTATGATTGCTTTCCCTTAACTCTTCACTATATTCATCACTTATTTTAAATTTTGTATCATCAAAATCAATTACAAAGGTATTTCTTTCTAGTAAATTAAGCATTGAATGAAGACCAATATTATCACTTTCTTTAATACTTTTATACTCTTCTTCCCACTTTTTATAAACTTCTCCAACTCGGTTATTAATAATTGCTTGTACATGGGTAAGTATTTTAGAATCAATATTGAAAGCTTCTGTTGTAATTTTATATTTTTCCTTAATATTACTTAAATCTTCTTTAGAAAGTGGTTTTCCATGTACTTTATTAGTTCCTTCTAAAATCGAATCTTTACCAATAGTTGTATTACATATAATTATCGTCGGACGATCTGATTTCTTTGCTTGTTTAATAGCTTTTGATATTTCATTATAATCATTACCATTTTTAACATTTATTATATTAAAATCTAAAGCT
Organism: uncultured Bacilli bacterium; assembly: GCA_944332675.1. Taxonomy (GTDB): domain Bacteria; phylum Bacillota_I; class Bacilli_A; order RF39; family UBA660; genus Onthocola_B. The sequence goes on along the minus strand of CALVKJ010000016.1, from coordinate 4,979 downwards.
TCAAAACGAATTTCAATGTCTTCTGTAAATGTATTAGATGTATCACTATCCAAGCTTACATTGTTACAGTCATAAAGCAAAATTAATCTATTTAAATTTTGGGTACTAGCAAAAGATAAAGCCTCATAACTAATACCTTCCATTAAATCTCCATCACCACATAGACAATAGATATGATAATCTATTAAATCACTGTTTTTCTTTTCAATATTGCAAATAGCATTTAAATACCGCTCAGCCATAGCCATACCAACTGCAATACCAATTCCTTGCCCAAGAGGACCAGTTGATGCATCAACTCCTGGAGTAACTCGGTATTCTGGATGCCCTGGTGTTAAAGAATTTAGTTCTCGAAAATGTTTTAATTCTTCAATATCTATATCAAATCCCGCGTGATAAAGCATTGAATACATTAGAGCTGATCCATGACCTGCTGACATTACAAAACGATCCCTATTAATCCAATCTGGTTTACTAGGAATCACTTTCAAATGATCCTTATACAAAGCATAAATTATTGGTGCTGCACCTAAAACTATGCCAGGATGCCCACTTCCAGCTTTATCAATCATATCAAGGGCCAGTACTTTTATGCTATTAATTGCTTCATTATCTATTTTAGCCACTATTTCACTTCCTCTACTCTATTAAAATAATATCATAAAATAGAAAAAAAATAAACAACCGATTAATTTCAGTTGTTTATAAGTATTATCTTTGTATAAAACATACATTCATAAAGAATAAAAATGCTGCCCCAATAGTTAAAGGTACTTTATATTTAGTACATTCATAAATAGCTACTGCTTTATCAGCACCACTAACTATCCAACTACCAATATGTTTTGGTGTAACCCGGGCAATTGGAAACATATGTGCTGCAATAATGTTTTCTTGAACATTTGATATTTCAAAATTCTTTTTAGCATTTTCTAAAGCCTTATTCGGATGATTTAAAAAGCACTTATCCGGTACATCTTCTGTTCTAAAAAAATCATGCAATAATGCTGCTCTGGTAACTTCTTCATAATTCTTAATATTTAATCTCTTACACGCTCTATATGTAAGACGAGCAACATTTAAAGAATGATCTAATCTAGAAATACCGTGGTGTATTTCATATTTTAAATCAATAAATTCTTTATTTTTTAATATATCACTTATTATATTATTAAATTCTACTTCTTTATTAATTGTCATTTTTCCCCTCACATTTATTAATTATATCACAAATGTGGCATTTTTTGAACTACTAATGTCTAGTTTACAACAATTTTAGTGTTTTTTTTCTATTTTTCCGTCGCCTCATCCTTTGTCATATCCAAATTAAAACGATAATGTCCTATTATTTTCTTACGAGTGAGTCCATCTTCTTCATATTTATGAAACCCATCGTGATGAATTATATAATTTACTCCAGATTCATTTCTTTTATCACTAACAATACCAATATGATCCTCATAAACGACAATATCTCCTCCTTGCCAAGCAGAAATATCGGTAGCATCTATAGTCAAACTATTTGTATATTTATCCAAAAAAACTTTAATATTACGCACTCTTCTAAAATCGATATTAGTATCTTGAACCTCAATATCATAATCATTTATATTATTTTTGATATCTTCATCAATTAAAGCCTTAAAGTCATATCCAGCTTTATCTAAAGCATACCATATTAAATCTGTACAAACATAATAATCATCTGTAGGATAACCACCACTGTAATATGCACTTTTATACTCTGGTTCCATTGCCACAAATTCTCTTGCCCCATTTAATATATCAGTATAATCATCTACGCCATCATTATCTTTATCTATATTTGCAGGAACAAACTCAATATCAAAATCATCATTTGCAAATGCTTTACTTGGAAGATAACCGAAATGATCTAATGCAATATAAAAAAGTAATAAAATTAATAACAGTACTATTACATTACCAAATCTTAAGAAAAGCTTCATATTATCCCTTCATTCTCACTATAAACTTTTGGGCAAAACTATCATCATCCCGCTTTTTAACATAAACAAAGCCAATTATACAATAAATTGTTGCCCCAATAAAGTTAACTAGTAAATCTCCCATTGTATCAGATAGACCAATATCTAAATAACCATTATTAATGGTATATTCCCCGTTTTCCGTTATAATATGGGTTTCTGTTATATCTTCAACTTTAACAACTACATTTTTTCCTTCCTCGTTTAAAGCAACTGAATATACATTTTCAACGATCCGATCCTTTTGCATATCTGTATGGAATACTTTATCAGCACCATATTCAAAAAATTCCCATAAAACTCCAATTGTCATCGAAAAACAAAAACCAACAACAGCTACAAAAAATGGCGACAAATTCAAATGAAACTTATCATATCTATTTAAAATATCAATTAAAGAAAAACCTACTGCTGCACACAAAAAGCCATTAATTGTATGAAGTATCAAATCCCAATTGGCAAAAACATTATAAAAGTTTTGGATTTCTCCAAGAATTTCCGCCGCAAAAATGAAAAGTAATATAACTATTTCTAAAGCTTCTGGCAAATCAAGTTTAAATCGCGACTCAAAAAAGCTCGGAATCAAGAACAATATTAATGTTAATATACATAAAAAGGCATTTTCATAATTTCCATAAATTAATTGAAGTACTAATGTAATTATTACTAGTAATCGTAAAATTACATAAAGTGCAAAAGCTTTTTTATGCGTTTTTATCTGCTCTTTTAATCTATCTCTAAGTCGCTCTTTTTTTGCTTTTTTCTTCATAAAATTACCACCTTATATAAAGGATACCAAAAAATGAAAGAAAAATAAAGCATTATTGCTGATACCCACTAACAAACTAAATATATAAAATAATCTCTAAATTGATATAATTTGAATCAACAAAGGTGATTTAGTTGCTAAGTTTACTAACATCTACAAGTTCCATCTTATCTTTACTTACTAAATAAGCATTTTTAGCTAACTTCATAAGAGGTAAATCTGCAAGTGAATCTGTATAAAATTCATCAATAATTGCATTTGGATATTTTTCTTTAAAAATAGTTACCTTATTTTCTCTAAAACAAATAAATTCAAATTTACCAGTGTCTACATTTAATATTGAACTAATGATATTTTTAGTTTTAAGTTTACTTGCAATACCTTTAATTAAAATATCTGGTGATGCAGTAATAATTATATCTTCTTCCCTTATTTTATCTAACATATTTTGTTTTAATTTTTTCTTATTTTTTTGCCAAAACATATTAACATACTCATCAATATCAGCTTTATTATTTGTAATAACTTTAGTTAATTTACTTGCCTTTGTATATAAATCATCAATAGATAATTTATTCATTTTATAAAGAATTGCTGCATATAAAACGGTGGGTATCTTAAAAATTAGACTTTTCTTCTTTCTTACGCAAAAACAAAAGAAGTCTACCAAAGACTCCCCATCATAAATTGTATTATCAAAATCGAATACTTTCATATTATCTCCATTAATGGCGTCCCCGAACGGAATCGAACCATCACTCTAACCCTTAGGAGGGGCTTGTTTTATCCATTAAACTACGGGGACTTACCAATAAATATATTATCACAAGTTTTTAGTAATTACAATTTTAGTTTTTATCTTTAAGCAATTTTATTGTTAATTCCAAAATTTTCTTAGTCGATTCATTTTTATCGTGTTTCCCCATATTTTCGCGCCATTTTTCTACTAATCTTTCGTTTTTCAAAGTTTTTTTAACAGCTCTAACTAAACCAAATGCATTAAATACTTTGCATCCATATTTTTTCTTACAAATATAACGAGCATTATATTTTTCGGGACCACCATTACCTGGAATAAGTATTAATGGTACTCGCATATCAATGCATTCTGTTAGAGTTGCTCCCCCTGGCTTACTAATTACTACATCACTGATACTGAGTAAATTATAAACATCTTTTGTAAACCCTAGTACCTTAACATTTGTAGCCTTTCGCTTCATTACATAACGGCGAGCTTTTTCTTCTAATTTTTGATTTTTTCCACTAATAAATATAATATTAATTGGTAATTCTTGCCAAATCAAAGCTTTTAAATAATCTAAACTTCCCATTGATCCCATTGCTCCTCCCCCAAAAAACAAATACGTTTTCTTAGTAGGATCAATATTATATTTAAACAATATTTTCTCACGACTCTCTAAATTTTCCATTTTTCTTCGATCAAACGGAAGACCAAAAGGATATATCTTTTTACCATCAATACCCTTTTTCATCATTTCATTTTTCATAATTTCATTAGCCACAATAAAAGCATCTTGACTCTCGTGATCTTTTCGCCAGTAACTGTGGGAAACATAATCAGTGATAACAGTCATAATACGCGAATTTGTTAATCCAATCTTATTATAATAACTAACTATATTTCCTCCAAAAAAATGAGTAGAAATAGTTAAATCTGGATTAAAATCTGTAATTTCTTTACGTAAAGATTCATTATCAAAAGCTTTTTTAACTATTTTCATCTGACTTAAACTAGCTAACTTATTGTCGGCAATATCATATATAAAACTAAAAGTCTTATGAAAACTATGCTTAGTAAAAACATCAAATATTTTAATACTCAATTTACCCAATAAATTGGAATATTTAGCAACATCTAAAACTTTTAATTCCAAATCACTATTTTCTTCAAAATAATTATTAATTTTATCTGCAATCGATTTATGACCAGATCCATAAGGAGCATATATAATTAATACTTTCTTACCCATGATTATCTTCTCCAACTTAATTATACTATACTCACCAATTAAAATCCAGAACTATAATTACTTAAAAATCGACAAAAATTACTCACTCATAGCATAAGTTACTACATCAGTATCCGTATTAATAGATGCAAAACGAGCATTAATAAGTAAAATCATTCCTATAATAACTAGATAAAAAAACAATACTCCACTATATTTTTTTAAAACATTCAT
>CALVKJ010000015.1 GCA_944332675.1 uncultured Bacilli bacterium | reverse complement strand
TTAGATTTAGCAAATTCCTTAATGATTTTTGCTTTTTCTTCCTTATTTAAAGCCATAATATATCCTCCTTACTCACATTAATTGGTTTTAACTGAAGTGCTGTCGGAGCAACAAACACTTAAGTAAAAACTTCTATATCTATTATATTTTAAAACTCTCCACTTTTCAAGTAATTATTTTAAAGATGCTAATAATTCATCTTTTTTCATTGTTGAATAACCTTTAACACCTGCATCTTTTGCTAAAGCCTTTAATTCAGCAAGTGTCTTAGAACTTAAATCTTCGCTCTTTTCTTCTTTTTTAACTTCTTTTACTTCTTCTTTTTTTGTTTCAACTTTAGTTTCTTTCTTAGCTTCCACCTTTTTAGGTGCTTCAACTTTACCATCCAAAGCCTTCTTTGCAGTTTCAACTAAAGCAGCGAAACTCTTAGGATCATCAATAGCCATTTCTGAAAGCATTTTTCTATTAATAGAGATACCTGCTTTAGTTAGACCATTGATAAATTTAGAATAACTTATATCATTTTCACGACATGCAGCATTGATTCTTGTAATCCATAATTTTCTAAAGTTTCTCTTATTTTGTTTTCTATCACGATATGCATAAGCACCACTATGGAATAATTGTTCTTGAGCAGTCTTATATAATCTATGTTTACTTCCAAAATAACCTTTTGCTTCTTTTAATACTTTTCTTCTTCTATTTTTAGAAACATTTCCACCTTTAACTCTTGCCATTTAACTCACCCCACTCCTAGATAACAGATTTTAATCTGTTTCTATCTCCTTTACTTAAAGTACCTTTATTTCTTCTTTGTCTTACTTCTTTAGCTGAATCTTTTCCAGTCTTATGGTTACTTCCACTCTTCATGTAAGTAAGTTCGCCATTTTTCTTTTTCATAAATACTTTTGCACTTGATTTATGAGTTTTTTGTTTACATTTTGCCATATTACTTCTTCCCTTCTTTATTTTTTGGTGCTAAAATCATAGCCATTTGTCTTCCATCTAATTTTGGCTCTGTTTCAATTACTGATACATCTGATAAAGCATCAGCAAATCTTAAAAGAACATCTTTCCCTAATTCTGGTCTTGCCATCTGACGACCTTTAAATCTAATAAATGCTTTGATTTTATGACCTTTTTCCAAATAATCTTTGGCATTTCTCCGTCTTGTTTCAAAATCTCCGACATCGATTGTTACTGACAAACGATATTCTTTTAATTCCTTATTAGATTCTCTTTGCCTCTTTTGGGTTTCTTTTAATTTCTTTTGCTTTTCATAACGGTATTTATTATAATCCATAATCTTTACAACTGCTGGAGTAGAATTTCCACTCATAAGAACTAAATCCAAGCCAGCATAATTTGCAAGTGTCAAAGCATCTTCAATTTTTTTAAGTCCCATTTTTTCGCCATTCGGCCCAATTACCATAACTTCTGGAATTTTGATATTCTCATTAGTTAGTAATTCATCAACATTTTTTGCTATATTAAAGCACCTCCACCAATTAAAAACGGATACAATATTTGTATCCATTTAAAAATCCTTAATAATTACTTAAATAATCTTCGGCTTTTTAACCCATTGCTTACTCGCAATCAGGTGGATACAAATCGCTTTCCTTTTTTAACAACACCAATAATATACACTAATATTTTATGTTTGTCAAATGATTTTTATTGTTTTTATTTAAAAAATATAGTAAAGTATCTAAAAAAAGGAGTAATTGTATGGAAATAATTGATAAACTTTTAGAAAACGGAGATTTTGATGATCTTTTAAATAAATATGAATTATATAAATATGAATTGCTCGTAGAAATAAGCAATATACTATTTCCCTATCCCATAATCTCTCAAGAAGAAGCTGATTTACTCAAAAGTATCTATATAAATAAAGCCATTATGTTTAAGTTAGATACAGAAAAAGTTATGCTTATTTCTGACACTCATATGGGAAATGATGATTTTGAACGGTTAGATTATTTAAATTATATTGCTAGCTTTTGCAAGCAATATCAAATTCACTATCTAATTCACGCTGGAGATATTGGAGATGGAACTAAAAATGGAAAACCTCTAAGCTCTCCTGACTTTAAAGGTAATGAAGCTCTTGAACAATCACAACAAATTGTTGAAAAATATATTGTTATGCCTGATGTTACCCAATTTGTTTTAGGAGGGAATCACGACACAAGATATATAGAACATCAAAATAATGTAGATATCTTAAAATTATTAGCTGACAAGAAAAACATTTATCCATTAGGGTTTATTCAAGCATTTTTTACAATTTGTGGTCAAGTAATTTCTTTAGAACATTCCAGTAATCGCATTTATGAAGAATCATTAATTCCTCACGAACTTGCAATAAAAGGACACTCTCACTTATGGCAACCCCAAAACAATATATTATACATACCTACTTTAAGCAACTATATTTGCCACAAAGGAAAAGAAGAAGGAAAAGCGGGATTTGTTATTATGCAACCTATTCAAACTAACGACGGAGTTATTTTACATTTTGATAGATATACTTTTATTGAAACAAATAATTTCTTAAGTGCTTCTAAAACAGCAGAAAAAGCATATACTTTGACACGAAAAAAAGAAATGTAAAAAAGAAATTATTCTTTTACATTCCCTTTGTTCTTTTTAAATATAATCCTCGATCTGTTTTTTCATAAAAATATGGTAACGAATCTAAAAGTGAAGCAAAATTGACATTATTATCATTAGTATAAACTTTAGCCCAAGCATCAACTAACTCTTGGGGTGCTCCAATACTTTTTAAATATTCCAAATATCCAAAATATTCTTCTTTACTAGCATAATTAATTCTAGCGCCGTACAAAAAATCTATTACTAACATTGCATAACAATATAAATCGGCATTTTCATCCGCTACAAAATCTCCACCACAAGATATTTGAAAATCCGTATGATATTTTTCTGGAAAATCTATTAATGGAGAAAATAAAGATAAATACTTAGATACAAACAGGTGATTTCCTAAAATACGACATGAATCCAAATCGACAGCATATAATCTTTCTTTTTCTAAATCCACCATAAAATTTCGTTCATGCAAATCATTTAAATACCAATTTAATTTTGGATTTTCTTTTCTAACACTAGCCATTTTTTCTAATATACTACCTATTTGTTTTAAATACTTTACTTTTACCTTAATATCAATATCAGAATTAAATAAAATGTCTGCTAATGTTACACCATTAATTAAAGGCATTGAAAATCCTACAACTTCTTTATCAACTGTAAGTAAATGTTCTGGAAAAACCATCTCGGGCATATCCACACTTTCACTTAAATCAACTAGGGAATTAATTGTATATAATTTATTGCTAAAATACGTTCCTCTCTTTCGAAAAAGTAACTTAAATGCTCTTTGAGGATCTTTAGGATCTCTTATAACATATCCTTCACTACTTTCAACTGAACTGAGTTTTAATTCTTCTGCTTTTTTTATTATTTTTTTACTTATATTAATAGTATCCATCTTCATCCCTTCTTCTTTCTAAAATAAACTCCCTTTTTTATGGGTCCATATTCTAACAAAAAAATAGGAAAAAGCAAACTCACCTTTTCCTATCTTGGGTATATCTTACTTCTAATAAATCTGTCCCTGGAACTTCTTCCAAAAATTCATCAGTTTTATTAACACTTTTAATACTACTAACATTATTCTTTTTAATGTATGCTTTTATAATTTTTACGCCTTGATTAAACAAAGTTTCACTTACAACATTTCTAACTAATTTTGCATATCCTCTACCCCGATATTCTGCTAAAAATCCTTGCGAAAAAACACATACATCATCACTATTAAAAGTAATTGTACAAATTCCTATCGGTTTCTTACTATCAAATATAACATAAGAATAAAATGTATTTGTATCATCATCTAAAGATAAAGCTGTAATCTGCTCCCATTCACTAAAAAATTCTTGAATGACTTGATCACTTTTAAACTTTTTAGCAACTTCTAAATGGCTCAAATTATCTTTAGAAAACCTTTCTAAAACTATATTATCTTTACTAATTACTTCTTCCACTTAAATATTATATCCTTTATCTTCAATACATTTAGTAACTAAATTTATAAATTCTGCACTTGATACTGTAGTTGTTTCAGTTTTACCGAATTCACGATAACTTACAGAATTATCTTCCACTTCTTTATCCCCTAAAACTAAAGTAAGAGGAATCTTCTTAGTTTGACTTTCCCGCATTTTATAACCCATTTTTTCATCACGATCATCAATTTTAACTCTTATACCAGCACTATCTAACTCTTTAGCAAGATTTTGAGCATATTCTAAGTGATGTTCATTACTTACTGGAATAATATTTACTTGGACCGGAGCAAGCCATAGTGGGAAAGCACCAGCATAGTGTTCGATCAAAATACCGATAAATCTTTCAATAGAACCATAGATAACTCTATGAAGCATTACAGGTCTTTTCTTTGATCCATCAGCATCAATATAAGTTAAATCGAATCTTTCTGGCAAGTTCATATCGAGTTGAATTGTACCACATTGCCAAACACGACCTAAAGAATCTCTAATGTGGAAATCTAGTTTTGGCCCATAGAATGCTCCATCACCAGGATTAATCTTACAAGAATGTCCGGATTTTTCACAAGCTTCTTGCAAAGCTTTTTCTGATCTATCCCAAATAGCAATATCTCCGATATATTTTTCTTCTGGTCTAGTAGATAGTTCAATTGAATAAGTTAGACCAAATACAGAGTAAATTCTATCAATAAAGTTAATTAGTCTAATAACTTCTTCTTCAATTTGATCTTCTCTCATAAATATGTGGGCATCATCTTGCGTAAATGTTCTAACTCTAAATAACCCATTTAATGCTCCACTTGCTTCATGACGATGTACTTGACCAAGTTCACCAATTCGAAGCGGTAAATCTTTATAAGAATGTAAGGAATTTTTATAAACAAGCATTCCACCAGGACAATTCATTGGCTTAATCGCAAATACTTTATTATCAATTTCACTTGTATACATATTTTCCCGATAATTATACCAATGTCCTGATAATTCCCATAAATCTTTATTAAGCATTATTGGAGTCTTAATAAATTCATATCCTTCTTTGGTGTGTTCCTTATACCAGAAATTTTCCAGTTCATTTCTAATAATCATTCCATTATGTAGGAAAAATGGAAAACCAGGACCATATTCACTAAGCATAAATAAATCGAGTTCCTTGCCTAATTTTTTATGATCTCTCTTTTTAGCTTCTTCTAAGAAATTTAAGTGTTCATTTAAATCACTTTCAGAGGCAAAACAAATACCATAAATTCTTTGAAGCATCTTGTTGTTAGCATCGCCCTTCCAGTATGCTCCACTTACCTTTAAAAGCTTAAAATATTTAAGTTCTTTAACAGTATCAACGTGAGGTCCACGACATAGATCAGTAAAATCTCCTTGAGTATAACAAGAAATAACAGTATCACTATCCATATTGTTGATTAAATCAACTTTGTATGGGTCATCTCCAAACTTTTCTAAGGCTTCTTCTCTAGTTAATTCGTGTCTTACTATCCTTTTACCATCCTTAGCAATTTTTCTCATTTCTTTCTCGATTTTTACTAAATCTTCTTCTTTAATAACATCATCACCTAAATCGATATCATAATAAAATCCCTCTTCAATAACTGGACCTACCCAAAACTTAGCTTGTGGGTATAAATGCTTAACCGCTTGAGCCAGCAAATGTGCACAACTGTGATTTAGTACACTTAATTTTTCATCTTCTTTAATATTTATCATCTTTTCATTTCCTTTCTTTCAGTTAATTTAATACTTTTGTACTTAGCCAATTCTCTACGAGCCTGCACTAACTCTGCTCTTGCAGCAACTATTTGCTCATCATAAATAGGATTTCCTTCTTTAGTTCCTAGCAAAGCTAGCTTCATTCGTGCATCAAAAATTCTTCTTCGTAGCTCTTCTCCTTTAAAATCTTTTTCTTCCATAACACCCTCCTAAAAAAATAAAAAGGATAGTACGCAAGGAGTGCTTAAAGCACGGTACCATCCCTATTTTACTTAATTTTGATAACGGATTATTCCGGAGTTTATTAACTCTCTCAGGAAGTAGTAACTATTAATTTCTTTTATTAGCTTTCACCAACCGCTAACTCTCTAGAAAAATAAAACTAATAATCGTGTCTTCCATCAACGATTTACGCTAACTATATTAACACTTTTTTTAATCATTTTCAACTCTTTTTCTTGCTCTAGATAAGTTTTCCGATTCATTAATTAAATTCATAATGCCCATAGTATATTCTAATGACTCTTCTCCATTAAAGTGCTTAATTATTCGAATATTTTCTTCAATATCTTGAATTTTTTCTGACACTTGTCTTCTTGCTTCCACCATTCTAATAGTATCTGGTTCCATATTTTCCTCTAATTCTTGCAACAAAACTTGTAATTCAGCTAGCTCACAAGATTCCCTAATAACTCGTGGATTTATATATACCGCATACTTACCAAAATCATCTTGCACAACTACTAGCTTTCCCGTCAAAACTAAATGTTTATAACGATGAGCAAATTTCATTGAAACAGGAATTACGTTCATCCATCCCGCAATTTCATTATGTTTAATTCGCCATTTTTTCTTTTTACCATTAAACTTAGGAACATATTTTTCAATACTAAAATTCTCTTGTAAAAACTTTCCAATACTAATCGCATTATCTTCTAAAAATTCTAAAACCTCAACACTTATCATACGCAAACTCCATACCAACTTACACTTAAATTATATCATTAATAATACTCAGATACTACCCAAAACTATCAATTTAATAAAAAATTTATTAAATCGTTATAAACTAACTTTCTTCCAGTTTCAAATAATATCTTATGTTTCATATTGGCATATTCTAAATTACCAATCATCATATATCCGGCTTTATTTAGTAAAGTTATCAATTCTTTAATTCCTTCTCTTCCCCCACAAATTTCATCTAAAGCTCCAAACATAATCATTATTGGTAAATTCTTATTGCTTCCTTGATACTTACTATGTGCACTTGCTTCCTTATTTAAAAGAAGCATATTACCAATTGCCATATTAGAATAACTAAAATTGCATAAAGCATCATTTTTAATTTTTTCTTTTTCATTTAAATCTTGCACTAGTTTTTCCAAACGAAAATCTCCTAGAGCACCTTGCAATAAAGAATTACTCTTTTTGCCTTTTTGAAATTTCAAAATTAATCTAGTTATAGTTATCCAAAGGTCTACTTCTCTAGCATGACTAATCGGACTAATTAAAAGAAGTTTACTTATTTTGGTATCATATTTTTGGACAAAACCAAGAGCAATATCAGCACCAATTGAATCTCCCAACATATATATTGGTAACCCTGGATATCTTGCCCGCAATCATTTATAATATTTTGATCATCGATAAGTTTGTGATAATCATCGATATAACCGAGTGGATAATCACCATTAATACTTCGTCCATGCCCTCTTATATCACTTATAAAAACATTAAAACCTTTATTATTTAATTCCATTATTAATTCATTATATCTTGACTTATGTTCCTTTACCCCTGGTATTATTTGAATAATTGCTAAAGGATTAGCTACTTCTGCTATAGAACAAGATAAATAAACTAAATCACTCGACTTTAAACTAATTTCTATCATCAATACCTCAATACCACAAATCGCTTATTTTTAAGCTGGTGCTTTCTGGTAATGGATTTGGCAAACTAAATACTACAAGTGTAGGAATTTTAAAACCGGTTCCAAAGCAAAATGCTGTTCCAGGATTTAAGGCTTTTATTTGTTCAAGTGTTTCTCCAGCAACATTAGTACTCATACTTCTAACAATATTTAAATCTTCCGGATGAAATACTCTAAATACTATATAATTAGCACATTGCGATAAAGCAGTTGTAGATAATTCACTAGGACGTTGTGTAATGAATGTAAGAAGTGTTCCATACTTTCTTCCTTCTTTAGTGATTCTATCAAAAATATTATAACCAATTACATTTATATCATTATCATTTTGCACATAACGATGAGCTTCTTCCAAAATTATATTAACCGAAAATTGCCCTCTTACTTCTCGCGTAGTTGTATAATTAAATAATAATTTACTATAAAGTTTCGTCATAACTTTAGCAAATCTATCATCTAAATAACTTAAATTGACGTTGACAAGTTGCGTATCTTTAAACATTTCTTGAACAAATTCATCTTTTGATACATAATATTCAAAATCAAATATATCTTTTTCTTCACTATTTATAATTGATTGCAATCTTGTTTTCAAAATATTATTTTGTTTATATGCTTCTTCACTATTTATAGATCCCTCACTAATAAGGGCAAACTCTAACGCATAATATAAATCATCCAAAGTATAAGCAAAATCTTTTGCTACATCCACCTTTTCTAAATTAACACTTTCAAATTGTTGCAAGAACTTAACTACTTCAAAAATAGCATTCATTTTACCTTGATCATCGATAAGCAAACATTGTCTAAATGTTCTATCATATCCTGGTTGGTGAATGATAGCATCTAAATTTAGAGTTTCCGTATTATAATGCGACAAGACTGCAATTATTTGATCTCTTATATGACTAGAAGATCTACCACTAGTAAGAATATCGAGCAAGCAATTAGCAATTATATCATTCTTATATTCTTTCATAACAGGGTCTTCACTCTTAAAAATTGTTACTAACTTTAAAGCTTTCGATAAAACTGGTATTTGTTCTCCATTTTGTACTTGTAACAAAATAGCTAAATCATCCACATCTAAAAAGTATGCCGGAAAAGATAATTGTCTTTCACCTTCCTTAGTTTTTTTAGTAGTATAATTAACAGATTTAAGTCCATTATAATTTAACTCACCAAAAGCATTAACATATTCTCCATAAGCATCAAATAAAATAACGTGCGCATTAACAGGCTTAACAGGATTAGCTAAAAATAAATTTTGTAAAATTCTTGCAATACCACAAGACTTACCACTACCGGTATTACCAATAATTGCACTATGATTAGCAAAAAAACTATTCAAAGGAACAGATATATTTAAATTGCTATAAATTGCTGATTTTCCTAGCAATAAACTATTTTTACTTAATTCATTCTTACCAAAAATAAGTTCTAATTCTGATAGCGTTATTATTCTAATTGAAGTTATTCCGCTAGGCTTTTTAATTATCCCTGAAACAAACACATTATCGACAATTTCTCCCACCAATAAAACGCGAACTATAGCTTCATCAATATAAATAATTTCTCCGACAATCTTTCTTGCTTCGTCTTCAAAAACTATATGACAATTCATCAAGCTAGATATTGCCTTTCTACTTAAATTTTCAATTGTAACTTCATTATTATCCAGTTTAATTACTTTTCCAAACATACAATCACCTTATTCTTCTAAAATAAGTATAACATAAAATTAAAAATAATCACAAATTTTTAACATTTCTAAAAAAGAAAATTTGATCATAACTATTGAAAAGAAATAAATGTTTTCTTAAAGTATCCCCTTAATTCGACAAAAAATTTAATTTGTTTATGTTAAAGTATGTCCTTAAAAGGAGTTTTAGGCAATGAATTATTATGAACAAATTGAAAGTTTAGTTAAGAAAAATGAAATCAACAAAGGAGTAAGGGCTTTACAAGATAATAGTGAAACACTGTATACCTACTGGCACATCGGCAAGCTTATAGTGGAAGCCCAAGGTGGAGAGAAAAGAGCTAAATATGGCGATGGTCTAATTAAAGAATGGGGATGCAAGTTAAGTCTAAAATATGGTAAAAATTATGATAAAAGTAATCTTAGTAAAATGAGAAAACTTTATACTATATTTCCAATTGTGGACACACTGTGTCCACAATTGAGTTGGTCGCATTATCGTTATATATTGCCATTAAAAAATCCAAATGAACGCAACTATTACATCAGCCAAGTAATACTAAACAATCTATCAGTAAGAGATCTAAGACGTGAAATAAAAAATAAATCATTTGATAGATTATCTTATGCTGATAAGAACAATATTAAAATAATTAGTGATACTAAAGAAACCAGTTTATCGATTAAAGATATGATAAAAGATCTCATCATTTTAAAAAGTACCATAAGTCCAAAAGAAATAAATGAAAGAGTAATTCATAAATATATAATTTCCTTATTAGAAAACAAATTTTTAGAACTTGGTACAGGATTTGCTTTAGTAGGACACGAATACAAAATAATTGTAGGTAATAATACCTATCATATTGATTTATTATTTTTTAATACGGAACTAAATTCTTATGTTGTCGTCGAGGTTAAAACTAGAAGCTCGAAAGCACAAGATATAGGTCAACTGGAATTTTACGTTAGATATGTTGAGAAAAACATTAAAAAGCCTTATCATAATAATACGATTGGTATATTGATTGTTAAGAAAAATAATACGTATGTCATAGAATATACAACAAGTCCTGATATTTATATTACGACATATGTATTAACATAAATATTCCAAAAATAGGAATTGTCATATAATTATATTTGGTTTATAATTTAATTATGAACAAAGGTTCGGTGGAAAATTATGGATAATTTATATCAAACAAGAAATATCTTATGTATCGACTTAAAAAGTTTCTTTGCTTCTTGTGAATGCATTGAACGCGGGCTTGATCCTTTTAAAGTTCCTATCGTTGTTGCTAATCCTAAGCAAGGTAATGGTGCTATAACTCTCGCAGTTACTCCCTATTTAAAAGCCCAAGGTGTAGGATCACGAACTAGACTTTATAATATTCCTAAAAATATAAAATACACAATTGTTCCTCCAAGAATGAAATTATATATTGCTAAAAGCAAGGAAGTTGTTGGTATCTATCTAGACTATGTTGCTAAAGAAGATTTACACGTTTATTCTATTGATGAGTGTTTTCTAGATGTAACTGATTACTTAAAACTATACAAAAAAAACGACTACGAATTAGCTGAAGAAATATTAAAAAGAGTGGAAATGCAAACTGGCTTAACTGCTACTTGTGGGATTGGACCTAATCTTTTGCTAGCCAAAGTCGCAATGGATACTGAAGCCAAAAAATATAAAAATGGGATTGCCAAATGGACTTATGATGATATTCCCACTAAATTATGGAACATTACTCCCCTATCTAAAATGTGGGGTATTGGCTCTAGAATGGAAAAAAATTTAAACAATTTAGGAATTTATAGCATCGGTGAACTAGCCAAATATGATGTTAATAAATTAAAAGATAAATTTGGAGTTATGGGGCTTGAATTATGGAACCACGCTAATGGTATTGATTTAAGTCGTATTGCTGATTTTAAAGTTCAAGCTAAAGATAAATCCTACAGCCATTCTCAAGTTTTATTTAAAGATTACAATGAATCAAATATTCGCATTATCATCTCCGAAATGGTTGATTTACTTGCTGCTCGTCTTCGCGCTAACAATAAACAAACCACTGTAATTGGCTTTGGAATTAGTTATTCCAAAGAAATAAATAGTGGATTTTATCACAGTCTAAAACTAGATGTCGCAACAGACTCTGCTAAAGAAATAACCAAATATTGTAATATGATTTTTGATCGCTACTATGATTTTGCACCAATTAGAAAAGTAAGCATTTCTTGTGGAGGATTAATTTCTAAACAAGGGGTTCAACTAAACTTATTCGAAGAATTTTCGCATATCCAAAAAGAAACTAAAATAAATGAAGCAATCGATGAAATAAAAAACAAATTTGGCAAAAATAGTCTAATTAAAGCATCAAGTCTTCTTCCAGATTCAACAGCTATTGAAAGAAACACTAAAATCGGAGGCCACCATGAATAAAGACCGCGGTATGATCAAATGGATGCCATTTAACTCTCTTATGAACGGTCAACAAATCATCAATTCTTTAACATTTGAAAAATGTAAAATAAAAAAGCCTATCATCTCCGAAGAAGAACAAAAAGTATTAGAAGAAAAAATAATTGAAGCTTACTATTGTCAAAATATAGTTATAATAACTTATTATAAAGAAGGATTACTACTTAAAACCAAATCCCAAATTAAAAAAATAGATAGTATTTATAAAACCATCTACCTTACCAATCAAACTAAATTACTATTTAATCAAATATTAAAAATTACATACGGGTAACTGATACAAAATAATAATTATTATCACTACCCTTTTTATATGTCCACATATAAGTAGCTAAGACATCTTTGTTAGTAAAATTCTTTGTTCCATCAATATCATTATAAGTAGTAAGTAAATTTTCTTCACTTGGACTATCATAAACTTCATAATTATTTACATCGATATATTTTAAATAACCAAATCTCTCATAAATATATAAATTATCACTATCAGCTGTTGCTCTACTTATTTCTTTAACTAAGAAATTATTATCACAAGTATTACTATTTAAACCACTTATAATAAACATACCAGCTGATTCATCATAATTAACAACATACTCACCATAAGTAGTTTCTCCAGAAATTAAAAAGTTACTAATTAAACTAGCATCATTAAACAAATTAACAAATACATCATTTAATTCATTAACACTAAGAGAATATACCCCTGTATCAGTTACTAAATTTAAACTATTTATCGCTAAACTGAATTTTTCTTCTAATGTTAAATCATTTACTATTAAACCAGTTGAATAAAATCTATTTAACAAATTATCACAATTAGTTAAATTTATCTTTTCATATGTATTATTTAAAATTGCGGAATTTAAAGGAATTTCTTCTAAAGCATCATCAGGGGTATCATCGGTATTAGGATTATTAACAACCATTGGAGTACTACTTGCATATCGTAAATTAAAATATTCAAAACCTAGATAAAATCCATAAAGTGTTCTACCCAAAAAATAAAATACTACAAGTGTTAATACAACTGTCAAAACTACTGATTTATTTAAAATTCCTTTTAAGTTTCCCTTCTTCCCCTCTTTTTTCTTTTTTGTAACAACAAGCTTATTATCACTAGCAAAAACTATTTTTTCCTCTTTTTCTTCTAGCAATGGTTTTGGTTCCATTTTATCACACCCTTATATTAAAATAATACCACAAATTATTCAATTAAGGAAGATACTAAATAACTTTTAAACAGACAAAAATCGTCATTTAATTACGACGATTTACACTAATAAGTTCAATATCTTCTGTAAGTTGTTTAATTCTTTCAATTATTCTTTTAGCTTTTACTTTATCTTCCCCATTTTTAGTCATTGATAAATGATCTTCTAACTCTTGAATTGTATAATTAGATGTAAAAAATGTTGTAAGTTTATTATTCATCCGGTACTGTAAAATAGTTCCTAGTATTTCATCTCTTCCCCACGCAGTTACATTTTCTGCTCCAATATCATCTAAAAGTAATATGTCGACATTTTGTAAATAACGCATTTTATCTTCAATTAAACTAAAATCTTCCTTCATATTTCGAAGTAACTCAGGTACATAAACTATTTCTGTTAAAGCTTTTTTCTTAATTTCTAATTCATTTAGTAATGCTGCAATTAAATAAGTTTTACCACTTCCAAAAGATCCATGTAAATATAACCCCTTTAAAGTATTAACTTTTTCATAATTATCATAATATTCTTTGAGCCATTTTATAACTTTTAATCTCTTCTTATCAGATGTATCAATATCTTTCATCCTAGCATTTTTAAGTTCATTTAAAGAATCTTTTTTTTCTTGAAGAGCTTTATCTTGTTTTTTTTGATATTTACAAGGTGTATAAATAAACTTGACACTATCTTCATCAACACTTGGATATAACACGTGCCCAGATAAATTATTTTTACACATAAATAAACCTTGACAATTACTACAATTTTTTAATTCTTCACAAGTATCTTGTAATTTCGAATTATTATTCATTGCCAATTTTTTATTTATTTTTAATCTTTTAACTAAAGTAGCAAATTCTTTATCCTGCATTGATTTTTCAAAATCTTGCTCTAATTCTTTAGCAATTTTTTCACTTAAAGTCATCTTTACTGCTTCCATTATTTAAACTCCTTAAATAAATCTTCTATTTCTTTTTGTTCTTCTTCCGTTAATTCTTCTTTTTGATTATCTTTATTTAACCATACTGGATCTTTTATATTATTCTTATTAGTTGCTAATTTTTTATTGAACTTAGCATTTTCTTTTTCCGCAAAATCCATTGCTTCACTAGCATTTTTAAGGCCTGCCCTTTTCCATTGCCCTGCGATAGTTTCAATATATGCTCTTGACAAACGATTATTATTTTTTCTAAGCACATAGTCGAGCAATACATTTACCACCGCCGGTGGCATCTCTAAATCTATTACAAGCATTTCAATTATTTTTATATCAGCATTCGTCGGTTTTACTCCCCGATATTTATTCCTTAGAAAATCTACTGGATTAATACTTTCAAAAAGCCCTATTATCTTACCCCGCATTGAATTATCTCCAACTGGTGTTTTTAAATATTCCGGTTGACTACGATAGATAAGGGTTGGTAATGCTCCATTATTAAATTGATACATCTTTCTTGCAGCTTGTCTTAAAGCTTCTTTATCGATCATTCCATATTCATTTAAAACACTTCTAATAAGTTCCATCATCTTCAAAGAATCAATTTTATATATAAATGCTAGTTGATTAATAAGTTCTTTAGTTTTTTTATTAAAAGCCCGTTCATTAATTATTCCTTTAGGAATTGATGATATAATCAAATCAAAATCAACTTGATCACTACAATCAATATCATTGATACTTCTCTCAATCCCTTCAAATACTGGAATATCTGATTGAGAAATATATACTTCATCTAATTTTTTAGTTATATCTAAATAATCTTTAGTATCAATTTTCAATTTTTGATATCTTTTCTTTAAATATTCATATTCAGTTGCTCCGATATTATTATATAAAACAACATTTAATATTGGATGATTTAAAAACTCTTGTGGTGTAAGTGGAGAATATAATTCATATATATAATTATTTATATCGCCACTTTTAAAGTATGTTTTTAATAAGCCCACTGCTTCAATTGCTTCTCTTGCCTCTTTTATTATAGGAAGCGGACACTTCAAAATACTCATCAAATGATGATGATTAAGTTCTCTAGAAACTTGATTCATTCCATCTAAATCATTCCAAAGAGTAAGATATAAACTGATTGCCAGGTGCCCTATAATTGGTTCATAAAATGTAATTAAAACATCTTTATCAAAATCTGTCAAAATCGTTTTATTAAATATTACATATCGATCAGCAGGAAGTAATGTAACATTTTCCATCTAGTTCACCTCACTTAATAGATATTATAACACTTAAACAAAAGAAAAAGAACTGATAAATACATCATCTCATAACTTTGACATATTTATCAGTAATATAACCCAAAATTACTAAATTGAAAGGCGATATGGATCAGAACTTGTTCCTGTACCTGAAGAAATTTCAATATTGGATTCTAGATAGAAGGTAGGACGAACAGCATGTCCGTCTAAGTTCACGACACCGTTGCCCACAAGACCAGCACTGCCCAAACCAAACGCATAATTCGAATAGTCCGAAGCGCGGGAAATGGTCCATTCTGATGTTCCCATATGCATCCAGTTATCATTTATTGCTGCTCTGTAATCATATTCTGCTCCATAATTTCCATCTATATCTGGATATGCTGAATCTGTATACCCTGGATAACTCCAATATATTGAACTTGCCCCATAATAATATTCATTTAAATACATTAATCCTATTTTTGCTTCGTATGTTGTATTCGTACTATTTGTTCCCATTTCATAGTTATATGCATTTTTTGCCGTTGAATTATACATCACTTGTAAATAACTTGCTCCTCCTACTTGCCAATTTGTAGTTGCTATTAATTCGCTCCATTCACTTCCTAATGTTGTTATATAGGTTCCATTTAATACACTTGTATTTAATGCACTACTACTCCATTCATTTCTTCGATTACTACTTGATCCGCCCCAGTAGTAATTTGGTATACTACTTAAACTTCCTTTATAGTATGTTGAACTTGGAGTTCCACTACTTGCTGGGGCTGTGCCTAATACACTTTCTCCGGCATAATCGCTCTTTATTAATTTTACTTGTCCATCAAATACTCCGATTATGCGATATAGATTATCTGCTGGGCAAGTTTCTTCATTGCTCCCAAAACATACATAATTATTTGGATTTGCTCCACTATATCTGTAGGAATTATCCCCTGCCTCTAGTGTTCCATATGTTCCTGTTCCATCGTGCAAGTATAGTCCGTTTTCTCCATCTGTTGTATATAGGTTTGCTATATAGTCAGCAAAATTACCTAAATTTGTTACTACTGCTTCTTCTTGAATTATTAAGTTTGCTGTAAAACTTTTTCCTGTATTAGCATTTTGATCACTATTTAAATTTACGAATATTACTTCTACTGTCCAATCTTGAGTAACTGTTCCAGTTGATACTATTTCATAATTATCTGCTATTGTGATTAATCCTGTAGATACAGTTATATCAAATCCTGTTTCTCCTCCACTTGTTTTTCTTGTCAAACCAGATATACTTGTTACTTCTGTACCATCTGGATTAATTATTTTTAATAATAATTCTGCTTGTTCATCAGCTGTTGTATATTCAAAATTATTACTTGTAATATCTAAATATACATAATAATTTCTTGTTGCATTATTTGTGGCATTATTGGCAGTTAATGTCGCTCTTGCAAAAGTTTCACCACTTTTATTACCTGTCCCTTGTCCAAAATCTTCTTGGTTTGCTGTTAAACTTATCGCACTTCCTACTTGAAATGACAAGTTATCGGTTGTTGCAGTTTGAACATTAACATTCGTATTAATTGCATCTCCACCTTGGGCAGTGAAATATGCATATGTTGCTCCAACTACTACAGCAATAAATGTTAATACTCCAAGAAATTGATAATGCTAATACTTTTTTCTCATTTTTTACTTTCATATAAACTATTCTCCTTACTATTTTCTATATTAATTTTAGAAAAATTTTACCTATAAATCAATATATTTATTTTTAGTTAAAGTTAATTTATTGTAAAAAAAATACCAAGTTTAAAACTTGATAAGTTAATTATCTATTTTAAGGGTGTATTCTTCTTCTAGATTCTCCCATATTATAATCAGTATCATTATTAGATATATCTAAAGTACTTTGGTTATTTAAATCTTCTAGCCAATTTTGAATGTAAACAATTTCATCAACAGAAAATCCTAATTTTTCGCATTCACTTAACTTACCCATATTATATAATTCTAACAATAAATCTTTTTCATTAATACAAAATTCTCTAATAATATCCCATCTAGAAGCCAAATTCTCTTTTTGAGGCGTTAAATCACTTTCACTTTCTAGCGAATCAAGCATTTGTTCATTTAATTCTAAGCATTCTTCTAAATATTTTCTTTTATCTTGTTTTTCTTTTACTTCTTTATTAGTATTATACCAAGCATATCCATAAAAAACCGGAAATATAGCACTTACACCTAAAGAAACTCCTAAAAAAGGTCCTGATGATTCTAAAATCATAGGTATTGTTGCCCATTCAGCAAAACCAGTCGATGCTTTAAAAGCAACAATTCCTAAAAGTGCTATTGCCCCTACTATTATCGGAGGTAAACAAGTCCATTTTTTAAAATGTTTCTTTTTATTTTCTAAAGCATTGATATTACTATCACATTTAGCAATTTCATTATTAAGTTCATTTATACTATATTTTTGTTTATAAATATCTCCTATTCTACTCATATTAATCATCCCCTTGCGGGTATTTATTCTAAACTAACATATTAATTTAAGCAACCCAAGTAAATAAAATAAACTGTGAACTTTACAGTTTATTTACATTCTTTTAGAATTAAAATATCTTTGTACTAAAGAACTAGGATCCTCATCAGATATGGGATATAATTCATTTGCTTGTAAAATTCCACCATCTAAATATAAATCCGTAACTAAACAAATATTAAACATAGATATTTTTTCTAAAAATTGATCCAAGCTATCTCTTTGAACATTGGTGATGTTTCTTGGTAACATTAAAACTCCCATATATCCATATTTTTCGACATCCTTAGTAGTATTTAAAAAAACTATATCTCCTAATTGTGTTAAAAAGTAACTAATTACTTCTGCGCGATGCCGAAAATTTAACTTTTTAAATATTTTAGCATCATAATTCTTATTAGCATAATTAAGTAAACACTGAGAATGCAGCTCTTCTATATCAGTTCCAACCATATCACATTCGCCATTCATTTTAATAATTGCTATTTTAAAATAATCCATTATAACTCCTTAATATTCGTATATTATATAATTCATAATTTTGCCTTCTTCAATACTATAATCCAATATTGTTGAATCATTTTCAGAATCATAATAAGTTCCATCGACTAGTTCATAATGTTCTTCAAGTATTTTTTCTACCTCTTTTTTTAAAACATCTACACTTTTTAAAGATGCAAAAGTAGTAGCATACATACTAACAGTTCTAACATAAACTACATCATTAGGAACCCATATTTTATTACCATATCCTCTTTTTTCTGGTATATTACTTAAATCATATAAAATAGCTCCAGCTCCTTCAACTTGAACATTTTCGTGCAAAAGATTTATTTCTTCATTAATATTAGATAATTTCATAGATAAAACTAAAATTATTATTAATAATATTGTTATTACTGTAATTAATACTGCTTTTTTCATAACATTCACCAGCTATATTATAGCAAATTTTTACTAACTTTGCTTAAGTATTGTTTTTCCTGAACAAGCAATTTTAATATTTCTAAGTAAATAATCAAGTAAGTTAGCTTTTTTTATTTCATTTTTAACAGTTACATCTACTTCATCAATGATATTACCATTACTATCTATAATTTCGGCACTACCTACAATATCACCGGGGCTTACTGGAGCTTTAATTTTATCAACTTTCAAATTAAATTTATAATCTTCAACTTCATCAGTATTTTTAAGTAATTCTGTAGCATTTTTTAGAAGAACAATATTAGCATAATCACTCTTTCCACCCTCAACACGTACTTTACCTAAAACCTCATCAGTAGTTTTAATTGTATTTATTTTATAAGTATTAAAACCATAATTGAGCATTTTAACGGTATCACTACTACGATTCTCCGAAGATTCTTCTCCCATAACTACTGAGATAAGTCGAAAATCATCTTTACTAGCCGTAGCTGTTAAACAATAACCGGCGGTTGTTGTATATCCTGTTTTTAAACCATCAACTCCATCATAGAATCTAACAAGTTTATTGGTATTAACAAGCCATGTTTTTGTTCCATCATTTTTTTCTAAATATTCTTCATAAATACTTGTGTATTCTAGTATTTTTTCGTGAGTTAAAAGTTCTTTTGCAATTATTGCCATATCTCTAGCAGTTGAGTAATGTCCCTCAGCATCTAAGCCATGAGCATTGACAAAATTAGTATTGGATGCTCCAAGCTCCTTAGCTCTTTCATTCATCATAGCAACAAATTCACCTTGAGAACCAGCAACTTTTTCTGCCAAAGCTACGACAGCATCATTTCCTGAAGCTATAGCTACACCCTTTAATAAGTCATGAACCGTATAAACTTCACCAGCTTCTAAAAAGACTTGCGAACCTCCCATATCAGCAGCTTCTTCACTTATAGTAACCTCATCATCTAAACTTAAATTACCATTATCGATTGCCTCCATAATAATCAGCATACTAGCAATCTTTGTCATTGATGCTGGAGCTAATGCTTCATCAGCATTTTTCTCAAACAACACCTTACCAGTCGCCGAATCAATTAAAATAGCACTTTTAGCTCCTGGAGCATAATCTTCTTCTGCTTTAACTGGCCCTACAAATAAACAAAAAGTCATAATAATAAGTAAAAATTTTTTCACACAACTTCACCTACTAATTATTATGACTTTTATTTTTTTTTATTACTTTATTAAATATCTATTTTTTTGAAAAAAATAAAGTTTTTACAATTCTATAACTCTTACGAATAGATCCCACTAATAAACTACCGATATATAAATCAATTAATATCTCTTCTCTACTAGAAAAATAATTAGATTTAATAAGTACTCTTTGTTGCCATGTTAATACCCTTAAAATATTCAAATCTTTATATTCAATTACTTTATATCTTTTTCTTACCTCAGAACAAAAGAATAACTTGCAACACAAATTTGCTGTTGTACACCCCTTATTACTTTGATACTTGCATATTCTACAACATCCATTACAATTACTTGTACCTCTTTGTGTAAAACACTGATTATTTATAAAACCACAAATATTTTTATCTTTAAAATAATTATCTATATAATTACAAGCATTATCATAAATATATTCTATTCTTTTTCTTCTATTTTTAATATTTAAAGCTGTAATAATATTTTCAATCTCATAAGTATTATCATTTAATTTAAAAATTGTATTTTTAAATAATTTATATTGCCATATTTTTTTATAAAACTTTTTTAAATCTTTTTCGTTATTAACACTTATTATTAATTCTTTCATTCTTCAATTATACTTTGTAATTTTTTCTTCATTTTATTTATATCATCATATTCCAATAATTTTTTTAATTTTTGTCTATTTTTATAAATATGTAACTTTTCTTCTAGATCATCTAACTTTTTTTCTGTATTTTTAATAATTCTTCCAATATAACTTTTAGAAACATCCAAATTATCTGCAATTTCTTGTAAAGTTAAATTTTCTTCATAATAAAGTTCAAAAACTTCTCTATTACGTTCATTTAATAATTTTTGATAAATATCAAAAAGCATTCCATAATAAACATATCTTTCCATATACATCACTAAATAGATTATAACAAAAATAAGCAAAAATAAAAACCACTTCCGTGGCTTTTACTAATTAACAAACGCAATCTACAAATGTGTCTGATAGACATCTTATACTGCAAAGACAACTACAATCCATTGTAAAGAATACATTAGTAGCAACATATGGATATAAACTTGTTGTATCAGTATTATCAGCAAGAACTCTAAATGTACAGCAATTTCCTTCAATTTTTTCTACTCTAAAAACATTTGAGCAAGTAGTACTTATATCAGATCCTGCACAACTTACTGTAGAGTCCTTAGTAATTGGCATACTCCATGGCACTCCATTTCCACAACAAGTATAAAGCATTACTGGTCTAGTATTACATACTATGCAATTAGTTCCTCCTCCAAGCACTGGTCTATCGCAAGTTTGTAAACAGTTATCAGGACAAGCATTTTCTTGTAATACTAAAATAACACATAGTATTTCATTAATGCAATTTCCGTTACTGTTTGAATTTTGATTATTCATAAACTTTCACCCTTTCATGTACTTTCATTAATAATTTATGAATAATCTAAAAATAAGTGTCAACTAAGAACATTTAAACAAATTAAAATATTGAATAAAACAAGTTGAAAACCAAAATATAATTTGTTATATTATATACACGAGTGTTATCCAAAAAAAGTTGACTGTAGATATTACAATTTTTACATATAATAGAAAATGAAAGTCAATATCTTTGATTTTCCAATTAAAGTGTGGTATTTTATATCCACATAAGAAATTATGTAATTGGTTGCTTTGTGAAGATTATATCAAGGAACATATCAGTCAACCAAATAATTTCATCGATGAATAGCATTGTGAAGATTATTATCGAGGAAGATATCAGTCTATTCTAGTTAT
>CALVKJ010000014.1 GCA_944332675.1 uncultured Bacilli bacterium | reverse complement strand
CACTACGTGCAACTTTTGCTTTGAACTTTTTTAATGCTAAATCAATATTACCATTTTGAACCACTACTTTTGTCATTTATTCAGCCCTCCCTTCTGTTAATTCGTTATTATTATAACATCACAAACTAAGCATTTCAACACTTTTACACATTTTTTACAAGTGTTTTAGCCAAAAATTAATTTTTTTATGTTTCTGCCAATTTGACAACCAATATCAAAAATTGTCTTTCCAATATTTAATACCGCCGTCAAGAAAGAGGCAGTTATTGATCCCCCAATTACTTGAGAAAGCTCTTTATTTTCTAAGTACATATTTTTCCTCCTTCCTTATTTTTCAAAAAAGCCACAGAAAACTCCTAAGGCAAAAACTACTAAGCCCCCCAGGACAAACCAAAGTGTTTTAGCGCCTCCATTAATATTATCTAATTCTTTATTATTTAATATTTCCATATTACCTCCTTTACTAAATTGGATATATTAATCTTGTTATATTAGCTAATAAACTTAAAATAAACTTCAAGTAACTATCACTCTCCTTATATCAAATTTTTAATTTTTTCTAGCACTTTTTCTCGATCATAATATATACTTACATTAACAATCGTATTTTCTGGCATCACCTTATCATATGAAACTATAACCTCTTGATAATTTATCATCGCATTAGTATCTACTAATATCTCACTTACACTTAATACTTCAAATTCATATTTTTCATCATCTATCTTAAAATATTCCGCATTTGTAATTGTATCAGAGTAATTAATTGGAATATTTAAAATTAAATGACTATTTTGATAAATAGCATAAGTATTATAAACATCATATACTTTAATATTTAAAACACTAATGAAAACAATTATACTAATAGCCATAATTATTAAAAACACTCTAAAACTTTTATATGGTATATTTAATAACTTTTCATAATTCATAAGAATCCTCCAGTTTTATTACCCGATCAAATAGTTTATCGTGATTTTTATGAGTTATATAAATAATTGTTTTATCTTTATACTTTCTTTTTAAATTTTGAATTATTCTTTTCTCTTTATAATAATCCACCTCACTTAAAGCTTCATCTAACATTAAAATCGAAAAATCATTAAGTAAAGCCCTAGCTAATATTATTCTTTGCATCTCTCCTCCCGATATATTGTTAGAATCATTACTTATAATTGCTTCATATCTCAAAGCTTTCTTAGCAACTATTTCATCAACTAAACATAACTTGCATATCTCATAAAACTTTTCATCTAAAACTTTTCTACCTAGTAAAATATTTTCTTTAATAGAACCTGTAATTAAAGCCTCATTTTGACTAACATAAGTAATGTTTCTTCTAATTGTAGCAATACTTAAATCCTTTATATTACGCTTTCCTATCAATATTTCTCCCTGATAATCAGCTATATATTTATCAAGAATCTGACATAACGTTGATTTACCACAACCACTTTTTCCTTTTAAACTAACAAACGAGCCCCCAGGAATTTTTAAACTAAAGTTAGTAAAAATATTCCTTAAAGCATCATAGGAATAAGTTAAATTTTTAATCACAATACAATTATTAGTTAAATTACTAAGATCTCCTTCACACTCCGGTGAAAGACTTAGAAAATCATTAATCTTGGTAAACGTTGCTTTTAAAAAATTATACTTTGGCAAACTATCAATGCAGTTTTTTATAGGTTCTAAGAAAAAAGCTAAAAGTGTATTAAAAGTTACTAAAGATGTAATTTCTAAACTCCCTTTAAATATTAGATAAAATCCCCAAGTATTAATAACAAAAAAGCCAATTTCATTAATGATATTTTTTAATAACTCTTCATTGTTAATAAATTTACTTACTTGATAATTATCCATTAAAAGATTTGATAAACTATTTTCAATATTTTCTAAACGCGATTTAGTAATATGTAAGTTTTTTATACTATTTATTAAGTTAATATTTTCTAAAAGCGTATTATTAAAATCTGCTTCTAATTCAATATTATGATATGCCTTTTTATATATTATCTTACTAGCAATAATGCCCACTAGAAGAAAAAGAAGTAAACAAAGAAAAAGAGCTAAAAAAAGTTTACTACTTATTTTATATAACAAAGGCACTGCAGCAATTGCAAGTAAAAAATCTAATAAACAAGTAACGAATATTTCTGTAAATAAATTCTTAATATTAGCTAGTTCATTTACCCGTGTCATTATCTCACCACTAGATCTACTTGTAATCACTTCTAAAGGAAGGTTAAATATATGGGTTAAAAAATTACTATTTAATAGGCAATCAATATTCTTATTTAAATGATTTTCAAAATAATTACGCAGATAAGTAAATATTAATTTAAAAATAACCATTATTCCAAAGACAACTACAAATATTTTTAAATAATTAACATAATAATTCTGTGAAATGCCATCGATCATTATTTGAAAATAGTAACTGCCAATAATTGTAAAGATCATTAAAAAGATGCTAGTAATTAAAATTAACAAAAATAATTTTTTTTCATGAATAAATATTTTTTGAAAAATACTAAGTAAAGTATTTGTTTTTTCGAAAATAATTATTTTTCTTCTGGGATAAAACATTAAAAGAATATGACTCCATTCTTCATAAAACTCATCCTTAGTTTTTATAACCTTACCTCTAGCTGGATCCATTAATATTACTTTTGTTTCTGTAATCTTATAAATAACTACATAATGGTTTATACCATTTTTTTGTTGTAAATGAGCAATAGCTGGTAATTTAATATTTGCATCTTTTAAATTAGATACTTTTACCCCAGTAGCATCGAAACCATATTTCTTACTTGCTTCAATTAAATTTAAAGCAGTTGTTCCTTCAATTGATACCTTTGCATCTATTCGTAATCTCTCTAAAGAAACATATCCTCCATAATATTCAATAATTGAGGCAAGTGAACAAATACCACAATCTTTTAAATCGCGTTGACGGACAATTTTCATACGTCCAAAACCTCCCTTCACCTTTATATTGTCTAAAAATCTTTGATTTCCTTTTTTTTTCATAAAAAAAATAGAAAAATCTTTTTAAAGCCTTATAAAACTTACAAGTCCGATGAGTTCAAACTGTAATTTACTACTATTTTACTACTTTACGACAAAGAGCTTTGATATGTTATAAGAACTTATGAGGACTTATGAATTAACGATAGTCATATCGTTTTTTTGTTGCAATGAAAAAAGAGGGCTAAAAGTCCTCCCTAAGAGACACACTCTCTCTTGTATATTTAAAGCGAAGTTTTTTCTATGTTACTCATCCTTTACTTCCCAAGTTATTTCTTCTTTTCCTAAAGTCAATTGGGAAAGATTTTTAATTCCTTTTAAAGCCTTTTGAGCTTGTGATACTATTGCTGCCACTGATATACCTAACACACCAACGCTTGATAGCTCTGATAGTATCTCAGTAGATATTAACATTGTACCAAAAGAATTAGCAATCATTTCGTTTATATAAGGTAACATCGTTGTAGCCACTGAGGCAAAAACTGCACTTAAATAAAATATACCAGCTTTGCCAAGTCCCTTGAACATCTTTTTAAATGAAAAGCTTTCACCATTAGAGACATTAGTCACTGTTCCACATACTGTATTAACTATAACGAATATTCCAAGAACAATACCTAACCATCCTATTATTCCTAATGTTGATAAAATTACTTCTAACATTATCTCAACCTCCTAATCACAGGTTGTGTAACAACCTACATCTCCATAACTTGTCTTTTTACAACTGGTACAACATCTTTTACCATCTGGACGAGTGGTACATTTTGTATGATAACCATTACCATTATCTGAACTTCCACCATCACTACTATTACCATTTATAGAAATAAATAACCCAATACCTATTACAGCAACTACACAGACAAACCCAATAGATAATTTTTTCATTATATCAACATAATCTGATTCCTTCTGATATTTTTCTCTATCTTTATCAAAGTTAATCTCTGGATGTGTCTTGTAAAAGTAATACATCTTAAGTCGTATTGTGATAAACATAATTGGGACAAGAGCAAACATAAATATAAATTGACGTTGTGTTCCACACATTAACATTAGCATTAAAAAAACAACAATATAAGTAACATTAAAGGCTGAAAAGTTTCCTTCTATCTCTCTCATTATTTTATTTACCATCTGTTTTTCTTTTTCAGTTAACTTCCAATAACTTCTTCGTTCCATAAACCCAAAACTCCTTTAGTTAAAATCTATAGTTATGTCTTTCAACAGTAAACTTATTTACCTCTTCTAATAATGTCTCAAGGTCTTCATAATCACGTTCCACCTTTTTTAGGCAACTATAGAGTTTATAATTACTTTGACGGTCGAAAGAATCCAAATTGTATAAAATGTCTCTTTCTGAACTTCGAAGACTATTCTTTTCTAATTTTAATCTTTTTGTTAATTTTTCAGCTCTATCATAGTCCTTTAATAATCTGCTCATTTCATCGCTTTTAAACTTGTCCATAATTATAGCTTCCATAGCATCCATATCTGTTACATCTGGCTTTTGATTGGCGATAGCACTTTGAGTCTCCTGGACTTTTACACAATATTCATCTATGACATCAAAATATTGCTGAACAAAGATTAAATACGTTTTTAAGTTCTCTTTAGTAACATTGGTCAAACCTTTTACAAAAATGTCTTTAGTTAACATAAACAAACTCCTCTCAAATGGCTATTATAACATTCTTGCTCAATAATCTCTATACACTTATCGAAACTTCCGTTATCTAACAGGCAGTCTCTTAGATACATATAGATATTCACGTTGTCCTCATCAAATCTATTCTTTAACAAATAACTACCATTATCATCATTATATATATACACTGCTGAGTTATATTTTAAGTGTAATTTTATTTCTTTTGGTTGCTTACCATCTTTAAGCAAACCTAACAAATCACAATAACTAATCATCTAATCCTACCGTCCTGTCATATATTTCAACATAAACTATTAACCAAACAAACCCACCAGCTATAATGATATTAGCCCATAAAGGCTTATCAAAATTAAACACAGTCATCGCTGGTATTATCTGATAAGGGTCCTCTGGTATCGTAAAAGCCAATAGACATATAATCAAAAACCCAACAATGCCTAAAGTATTAACCATCCACTTCACAAAATCCACCTCTCATTCTTTTCAATTATACTACGGAAACAGGCACTTAGTACATACATTTTAAGTAAATAACTTATAAACTTTAAGTTCTTCGTGAATGGTGTATAAACCTAAAAAATAGGATAATAATAACTGAGAAAACTTAAGAGCCAATTGGGTGTTTATGAATGGCAATCGTATCCAGATTAAACGTAAACTTTTTGAGAAAGTCATTGATGCTTTAGAGGCAATTTAATGAATTTCAAGAAAACTAATGATTCAGAGCCTTGAATGTGCTATAATGAACCCAGGCATATCAAGGCTCTTTCTGTAAAGTGAAAGGAGCTAAACAAAATGTCAAAGAAAAGAAAAGACAATAAAAACCGAATTCTGTTAACAGGAGAGAGCCAAAGAAGTGATGGAAGATATGCTTTTAAGTACACTGATAACTTAGGAAAAGTACAATTTGTATATTCTTGGAAGTTAGTAGCAACTGATAAAGTGCCAGCTGGTAAAAAAGACGACTTAAGCCTTAGAGAAAAAGAAAAAGACATCCTAAGAGATTTGGATGACGGAATTGACTCTGTAGGTAAAAAGATGACTGTATGTCAATTATATGCTAAACGTACAGAACAACGTGGTAATGTAGTTGATAGTACCAAAACGGTCGTGATAGACTTATGAGACTATTATCAGAAGACCCTCTTGGTAATCGCTCTATTGACAGTGTTAAATCATCAGACGCCAGAGCTTGGGTTCTTAGAATGAAAGAACGTGGAATTGCTTATAAGACTATTTGTAATGACAAACGCTCTTTGAAGGCAGCTTTTTATACAGCTATCGAAGATGATTGTATTAGAAAAAATCCTTTCAACTTTAAGCTTGATGATGTGATTGCTGATGACTCTGAGGACAAAACACCTCTTACACCACAACAACAAGTTAACCTATTAAACTTTATGGAATATGATAACATCTACAGTAAATACAGAGACGCTGTTATTACATTGTTAGAGACTGGCCTTCGTGTATCTGAGCTATGTGGCCTTACAGACAAAGACTTAGACTTTGAGAACCATTTAATCAATATTGACCATCAGTTATTATATAATACAAAACGTGGTTACTATTTTGCTGACCCTAAGACTGATGCTGGTTTTAGAAAAGTACCTATGAGTAGCAAGGCTGAAGAAGCTCTTAAACGTACACTTGCTAAACGTCCTACACAAGCTATCGCTATTGATGGTTGTACTAATCTTGTGTTCCTTAACACTAAAGGGATGCCAATGACTTGTGGAAGTTATGACTCTGTGTTTGTTGGTTTAGTAAAAAAATATAACAAACGCAACATTGACTAACTACCAGAAAACACTACTCCTCATACAATGCGTCACACTTTCTGTACCGATATGGCTAACGCTGGTATGAATCTAAAAGCCCTTCAATACATTATGGAACACTCTAATATTCAGATGACTTTAAACTATTATGCTCACGCTACTTATAACTCTGCTCATGTTGAATTTGAGAGAGTAGTACAGAAAAAAGTTTACTACTCTTGTACTACTTTTGAAGATGAAAATATAAAAAGTTATGACAATTTACGTGACTCTCTTCCATTACTAAAAAACGTCGCAACAGCCTAAAAAATAAGGTTATAACGACATTTAAAAACTTTTAAAAAGATACTTAAAAAATTGTCACATTTTTTTATGAAAAATTCAAATAAACTCAATTATTTGAATTTTGAATTGCCTCTCTTAACTTTTTTATCTGTTTTGAAAAATCTTCATTACTACATATAAATGAACCAGTTACTACCCCATCAGCATCTTGAACCATTTTTATAGTATCAGCATTTATTCCTCCATCAATGTATATTTTAAAATCATATTCTTTTTGGAGGCGTTTTAACTTCTGTAATCTTTCCGGAGTATTTTCTAAAAATTTTTGCCCTCCAGCTCCGGGAATTACACTCATTAAAAGTATTCTTTTAACATCACCAAAATAAGACTTAAACTCTGCGATTTCTTCATCAGGATTTATTACCAATCCCGGTTCAATATTATATTTATTTAAATAAGCAAATACCAATTTTGGATTCTTTTCAGTTTTAGGGTGAATATAAATACAACTAGGATTTAACTTAAACAACTCGTTAAAATACTTTGTGGGCTTTTGCACCATCAAATGAATATCTAAAGGCTTAGCAATACCCGCAAATAAACCAGAAAGTTCTGTAATTTCAAAATTTTTATGAGGAACATATAATCCATCCATTAAATCGACGTGTATTCCATCAGCATCTCTACATTTAGCAACTTTTTCTACAGTTGTGCGCGTATCATAAATACTACTTATATAACTTACTACTATTTTCATAAATCTCCTTTAAAAAGCGAATATAATTTTCATACCTAGTTGGTAAAATCAAACCATCATCCAATGCCTTTTTAACTCCACAATTTTTCTCATTATTATGGGTACAATCCTTATACATACACTTGTAATTAGCAAATTCCCTAAAAGTATTCTTTAGTTCTTCAACACTCATCATATTTAGATCTAATGCACTAAAACCCGGAGTATCAACCATATACATTTTACCTATTTTATAAAGTTCTGTATGTCTAGTAGTATGAACACCTCTATTTAAAGCTTCACTAATTGGTTTAGTTTCTAAATTCAAATTTTTATCCAGTTTATTTAAAATAGTCGATTTACCAGCTCCAGTTTGCCCAGTTAAAACTACAACTTTATCCTTAAGCATTTTTCTTAATTTGTAAAGTTTCGTATTTTGTATTACTTTTATATTCAATTTTTCATAATATTTTAATGTCTTTTTTAATGCTTTAAGTTCTCTTTTACTTACCAAATCCAATTTAGTTAACACTATAATTGGTTCAATATTATTACTTTGTACAATAGTAAGTAATTTATCAAGTAATGTATATGATATATCTGGCTTTTTTAAACTAGTAACTATTAAAGCAACATCAACATTTGCTACTACTGGTCTATCTAATTTATTTTTTCTGCTTATAATTTTTTCAATCGTTTTATTTTCTGGATCTATTTCGACGATATCACCAACAACAGGGGAAAGTCCCATATTTTTGAACTTTCCCCTCGCACTACAAATAATTTTTTCGCATTGCGTATCAACAGTATATTGATTACTAATTTGTTTAGTAATGCGACCTTGCATTATTCTAAGCCTCCGCTATCATCTAAAATCTCATCATCAGAATTTGGAGCACTAGCAACAGTAATAGTAAGTCTTGCTCCACTTACCACAGTTGTCCCTGCCGCTCTACTTTGTCTAATGATTGTACCAGGCTCATATTCATCTGTTTCTTCGTAAACTATACTCAAAGTAATATTATAATCTTCAGCAAATTCTTCTACTTCTGCTATAGTATATTCATCTACCACAAAATCAGGATATTGATTATTAAGTTCTGGAATATAAATTGTTATTGAATCCCCTTCAGATAATCTTTCCCCTGGTTCAACAGATTGATCAATTATAATTCCTTCTTCATAATCATTAGGATCATCTTCTTCAGGTATCTTTCGGCTTTCAACATAGACAATCAAATTAAGGGCTTCCAAACGACCTTTAACCTCATTATAGTTTTCACCAGTATAATCTTCAATTTCTACTGTTACATCTCCTAAAGAAACATAAAGTATTATTTCCGTACCTTCTTTTCTAATTGATCCTGCCGCTGGAGATGTTCTCGTAACTAATCCTTCCGCAACTGTTTCACTAGCTTCGCTTCTTTGATCATCAGCTACAACAAACCCTAAATCTTGCAAAGCATTTATTGCTTCACTCACAGTATAACCCGAAACATCAGGAACAGCTTCTTGTCTTGAGGAAGTAATATATGGTATTAAAACAAATATTGTCGTAATAATTACTACAAGTCCTACAAATATACTTGCTAAAATAATAATTATTTTATTTTGTGATTTAGATTCACTTTTATTAACCCGCTTTGCTATAGTATCTTCACCATCCTTACTTTCCTTTTTAACTTCACTTTTCTTTTCTGTTTTTTCCTTTTCCTTTACTGTCTTTAACAATTTAGTATCATCATAATCGTGTTCTGGATACTTAAATGTAATCTTTAATTCATTAGCTCTTGATTCATCTAAGCAAGTTTTCAAGTCTTCGTGCATTTCTCTCGCATCAGCATATCTATTCTTAGGATTTTTCGCTGTTGCCTTCAAAATAATATTTTCAACACTTTGTGGTATATCTGGTATTTCATCTCTAATACTTGGCATCGGCTCTTTTAAATGTTTAAGGGCAATTTCAACCGCATTATCTCCTTTAAAAGGAAGTTTACCAGTTAAGAGTTCATACATTAATATACCAATTGAATAAATATCACTTTGAAGCGTTGCTCCTTTACCACTAGCTTGCTCCGGTGGCAGATAATGCACACTACCCATCACCGAATTAGTTTGTGTAAGTTGGGTTGCGTTCATCGCAACTGCTATCCCAAAATCTGTAATCTTTATAAGTCCATTATCTAGTATGAGAATATTTTGGGGTTTTATGTCCCTATGAATAATATAAGAGTCATGAGCAACACTCAACCCATTAGTAATTTGTAAAACAATATCAACTACTTCCGGAACAGTTAATTTACCACGTTTCTTTAGCAAATTCTTTAAGTGTTTTCCCTCAACATATTCCATTACAATATAATATTCACCATTATCTTCTCCAACATCATAAACTTCAACGATATTAGGATTTGATAAACTACTTGCTGATAAAGCTTCTCTTTGAAAACGACGGACAAATTTTTCATCAGTAGCTAAATCACCTCGTAAAACTTTAACCGCAACATTACGATCAAGTATAGTATCATACGCTAGATAAACATTAGCCATACCACCTTCACCAATCGACTTGATAATTTGGTATCTATCACTAATTTTTTGCCCCTTCATTATCATGCTATATCACCACTTTCTCTCACTAAATAGGCAATTGATATATTGTCCGTTCCCCCTCTCGCATTACATTTCTTTATTAATTTTATTACTCTTTCTTCAATTGTTAAATTTGTTTCTAATAATACCTTTTCTATTTGATCATCATTTAAAAGTGAAGTTACTCCATCACTACATAAAAATACTTCCGTACTCCCATTATCAACATCAAATATATCTGGTTCAGCCTTTTCCGCTGCTCCTAAAGCTTTCATTAACACATTTTTCTTAGGATGAGTTTTAGCTTGTTCTTCGGTTAAATCTCCCGCATCAACTAACAAATTAACTAAAGTATGTGGTTTAGTAACACGATGTAATTTATTGTTTTTCATTACATATCCTGATGAATCTCCAATATTAGCAAATATCAAAAATTCTTTTGTAACGATGGCTGCAACAACCGTTGTACCTAAACCTTTAGAATTTTCATTTTTTTCACCATAATCTAATATTTCTCTATTTATTTCATTAATATTATCACTAAGCCAATTTACCGCATCAATCTTTGTTCCAATTGAAGCACTCTCAGTAAATCTTTTACCTAAATGAGTAACTGTAAGAGCGCTAGCTACTTCACCCTTTCTGTGTCCTCCCATTCCATCAGCAACAACCAATAAATACTCACTATTCATATTCTTAAGAATTGTTACACTGTCTTCATTATGTTCTCTAACTCTACCTGTATCGGTTAAATAAAAAGATTTCGTATTAATCACTCTCACTTCTTAGCTGCCCACACGCGGCTTTTATATTGCCACCAAACTCTCTTCGAACAGTTACATTAATTCCATTTTTTATTAAATAATCATAAAATTTATTTATTCTTTCTTTACTGCTTTTACTAAAATCTATGTTTCTTGTTTCATTATAAGGAATTAAATTGACATAAACATTCATTCCTTTTAAAAGTTTGGCTAAAGACTTGGCATCTTCCAAATTATCATTAACCATATTAAGCATAACATATTCTATAGTAACTCGTCTATTAGTTTTAGCAATATAACGCTTAATTGCAGCAATTACAGTGTCAACATTATACACTTTGTTGACAGGCATAATCCGTCCTCGTACTTCATCCGTTGCTCCATGTAGCGATAAAGCCAAATTAACTTGCAAATCTAAATTGCTAAATTCATCAATTTTTGGCACCAAACCACACGTTGATACTGTGATATGTCTTGCTCCAATTGCTAAACCTTTAGCATCATTAATAATTCTAATAAATCTAATAATGTTATCATAATTATCAAATGGCTCACCAATTCCCATAATTACAACACTATCAATTCTCTTACCAATATATTTTTGAATTAATAGTATTTGCTCCACAATCTCATAAGCCTCTAAATTACGTACCTTTTTTAGTCTTCCGCTTTCACAAAAACGGCATCCCATATTACAACCAACTTGACTAGAAACACAAACAGACAAGCCATAATTATGTTCCATTAACACTGCTTCTATTTTTTCCCCATCTAGCATACGAAACAAAAACTTCTTAACATCTACGCCTTCTAAAACTTTTTCTATTTTAATAAAATCTGTTGTAAAATCACCAAACATTTTATCGATAATATCTTTTTTTATATTTGAAAATTTATTTATATCATATTCATTATGACGATACAACCACTCAAAAACTTGGGTGGCTTTATATTTCTTCTCACCCATATTTATAAAATAATTTTCTAGCATTTCTCTTGTATACCCAAATATATTTTTCATAATTTAATTATACCACAAAAAAATAGATATTTTACTTTTTCTTACGTTTAGCTAAGCTTCTTATTAGTTTTAAATTTCCTTCATTTTTAAATTTTTCATAAAAATCGTGATCAAAAAGCATATCTTTTAAATCCATATCCTTAGTATATGTTTCTAACTCTTCAGATAAATCTTGTTCTTTTTCCTCAACATTTTCTTGCTCTTTAGTTTGATTTTCCTCTAAATTTTGTTGTTCATTCTTACCTAAATTTTCACATTTTTCCTTTTTACCATCTCTAAGTTCCTTTATATAACTACCAAGAGTTAATAGCTCACTTAAAACTAAAGGACTTAAAGCTATACCAAATACTTTTAAATCACCTAATCCAGCTATTTTAGTAGCTATATCAGAACCCAAGTAATTAATAAACGTTGGATCAACTAAAAGATAAGCTAAAGTAATTGTTAGACCAGCCACCCACATTTTAGCTTTACCAAATATATTAGATTGCACATTTAAATTTTGTTCATATTTTAAACTTTGCACTCCTGCAATCCCTAATTCTGCAATAATAGGAATAATTGCCAACGGTGTAATTGACATTAATAAAATCATATTGATAATTAAGAATGCTTTATCACTAATTCCATCAAATAAACTGCCAAAAAAAGTCGATGATTTCAACTTACGAGCAAGCATACCATCTACAAAATCCGTTGCAAAACACCCTGCTGATAGTAAAGCAGTTGCAGCTCCACCATACAGCTTAAAAACAGGAATTAAACAAATTATTCCTGCTGCTCTTAGGGCTGTAAAAAAATTAGTTATCCCAAATTTAAACCACTTATTCATATAATCCCCCTACTCTTTCAGGAAGTAAAATCTATTGTAGCACACTCCCCTACTTTTGTAAATTCTAAATCATAAGTTGTTGTATCTACTGTAATTTGAATATTGGTTATATTTTCTATATCGGTTGTAACAATTACTTGATACCCTTCTTTATCATAATTAATTGTTCTAATATTACCATTTTTTTCTACAGAATATAAATATTCACTTAAATTTTCAAATAATAAATGTAAATCTATATAACTACTATCAAAACCATTATATAAATCAGTCATTATTTCTAATGTATCCATATTTATTCGGTACGTATTACTTTCATCTACAAAATATTTTATTATACCATTTCCATCTTCTCTAAACCCGATTTCCTTATTAGCATTTTTCCAACCAGTATAAATATATTTACCATTTTCTGTTGTTATAGTATAACTATATTCATAATTATCCAAAAGCAAATTATCTAGCATATCACTATAATTATTAAAATCGGTATTTTCTCCACTATCAACTTCTGGTGGAATAACTTCATCATCAGTTAAATTAGTAGTACCTTGTTCGGATATTATTACTATGACAATCAAGACAACAATAAAAATCATCCACAAGCCTAACTTAATTGCAGCTTTTCCTTTTTCACTTTGCCAAAATCCATTGTTATCTTTCATTTTATTCAACCACCTTATTTAAATAATCATCTACATTTATACCATTAATAAAACTATTAATATTCATTTCTTTTTTACCAAATGGTTTAACTTTCTTTAAATAAATAATTCCATCTTTACAACTAATACCAAAACTATTCTTAGTTATTTCAACAATTTTTCCTACTCCTTTACTACTACATTCTTTAAACTCCGCCTCAATTACTTTTATTTCTTTATTATCAATTACTATATTTGCTAAAGGCCAAGGATTTAAAGCCCTTATTTTATTTATGATATTTATTCCATTATTATTAAAGTTGATCTTTTCATCTTCTCTTTTTATTTGAGGAGCCATTGTATAATCATCAGTTTGTTTAATACCTATTACTATTCCATTTAAAATATTATTTAACACACTTTTTAAAGTATCTCGACCCAGAATAGATAATTTTTTATGCATTGTTCCCACATTATCTGTATCTAAAATTGGTATTTCCGCCGATTTTATAATATCACCAGTATCCATTCCTTCATCCATATACATAATTGTTACACCAGTTTTTGTATCCCCATTCATAATTGCCCATTGAATCGGAGCAGATCCTCGATACTTAGGAAGAATTGATGCGTGCACATTAACACATCCTCTTTTAGGTAAATCCAAAACTTCTTTAGGAATAATTTGACCATAAGCACAAGTAACTATCAAATCTATATCTAATTTTTTTAGTTCATCATAATCACGCCTAATTCTAACAGGTTGAAAAACAGGAATCTTGTGCTCCATAGCCACCTTTTTAACTGGACTATATTCTATTTCTCTCTTTCTTCCAACCATTTTATCTGGCTGAGTTACAACCATTATAACATTAGTTTCTTCAATCAACATTTCAAGTACTGGAACCGCAAAATCCGGAGTTCCCATAAATACTATATTTTTATTTTTCATTATCTTCACCATCACTCTAATTGTACTAAATTTTTTTATATTTTACAACCAATACCCAAGAAAAAAGAAATGATAAAAACATTATCATCTCCTCATTAGATTTTGAAAATGAAATTGTTCATAATTG
The DNA here is from genome assembly GCA_944332675.1 of uncultured Bacilli bacterium. GTDB lineage: Bacteria > Bacillota_I > Bacilli_A > RF39 > UBA660 > Onthocola_B. Next base: position 7,671 of record CALVKJ010000014.1, on the reverse strand, counting down.
AGCATTATCTATTTTATTCATTTCATTAATATTTTTCAAAAAATGTTCATTATTAAACTATGCGATATGGATCAGTTTGCGTACCACTTCCCCTGGTATAAACAACATTAGAATTCAGATAAAATGTAGGTCGAATGGAACCGTTGCCAGAAACATCTGATAGTGATAATCCTCCATTACTAGTTACTTCAAAGCCATAATAAGAATCATCTTCTCCTCTAGTAATTGTCCATTCATAAAGCCCCATATACATCCAATTATTATTTCTTACAGATTCAGTGCCATAACTACTTAATCTGGTATTCCAGTTTTCTGGACTTGCTGCATATCCATAATCGCTAACATACATTAATCCTATTTTGGCATCATACCATTTACCAGGTCCAACATATGGATTTACAATTTCACTAGTATATGAATTTTTTACCGTTGATCTAATATTGCTATCCATATTACCACCTACAGTCCAAGTAGTATCTGAAATTAAATTACTCCATTCACTTCCTATATTATTTAAATAATTTTCATTAAGATTTAATGCGTTTAAATCGCTCCACTCCCAAGAACTATAATAGCCTGTAGAATTAAAAGCCATATCATAATTTACACTATTCCAATAATATGTATTTATTGTTGACAATGTTCCTTTATAATTTTGTTGACTACTAGCTGTATAAGTACTATTACTGTAATCTCCATTTGTTCCTAATAAATTACTATTTGCATAATCATATTTGATTAGTTTTACTTGTCCATCAAATACTCCGATTATTCGGTATAAATTATCATTTGAACACGTTGCAGCATCACTACCAAAGCATACATAATTATTTGGATTTGCTCCACTATATCTATAACTGTTATCTCCAGCTTCTTGATCGGCATTGGTATATGTTCCTGTACCATCGTGATAATATAATCCATTTTCTCCATCTTCACTATAAGTTGTTGCTACTTTACAAGCTAAAGTATTTGAATTATTTTCTCGACATATATCAGCAAACGTAGGCTCTGCATAAACATCAAAATAAACATAACACTTATCCGATACATTAGCTTCCATCATAACTGACTTAGTTTCTTCATCCCAATAAAGTTTACTACCGTTTTCACACCTTGAAAGTTCCGCATTAAACACATAACCTTCGAGTGGCCAAGAATTATCATCTGAAACAATGTATTCTCCACTACCAGATTCTGTTTCATACATCATTGCAAGAGCATCAGTAGTTGGTATCTCGTTTATTTTTGAAGAATATATTACTCTTTCATTATTTTGATCTAATAAAATAACTGTTAAAGCTACTACCATTAAAATTAAAGTGCTCAAAATTAATTTCTTTTTCATATCAATCTTCCTTTACTATTATAATTAAATTATATAGAAAAAAGTTTCATTTAGCAATAGAGAGATTAACATTTTACAACTATTTGGTGCAAATACTCACATCTTGTCTAAACAAATAAGAAAAACTCAGAAATTCTATTCTGAGTTATCACAATTTAAACAAATCTTTTCACCATTTTTATCAACAATTAATTCGCCACATTTTGGACAAACCTCTCCGGTAGGTTTATACCATAGAGCATAATTACATTTCGGATAATTATTGCATCCATAGAATATTTTTCCTTTTTTAGTTTTTCTTTCAACAATCATTCCTTTATCGCATTTAGGACATTTACAAATTTCTGTAACTTCCTTTTTTTCCTTCTTTATATATTTACAAGTTGGATAATTACTACAAGCAACAAATTCACCATATTTTCCTTTACGAATTACCAAATCTCCACCGCATTCTGGACATACTTCTCCGGTTGAAACTGGAGCTTTCTTTTCCATTTCTTTGAATGCTTTTTCCACTAATGGTTCAAATTCATCATAAAATTCATGTAATACTTTAATATTATCTTTTTTAGCTTCAGCAATTTCATCTAAATCTTGTTCCATATTAGCGGTATATTCAACATTTACAATACCACTAAAGAATTCTTGTAACTTATCTGTAGTATCGATGCCTATTTCTGTAGGTTCAAACTTCTTGTCTTTAAGTATTACATATCCCCGGTCTTTAATTGTTGCAACAATTGTCGCATAAGTACTAGGTCTACCAATACCTAAAGATTCCATTTCTTTAATTAAACTACTTTCAGTATATCTTGGAGCAGGTTTCGTAAAGTGTTGTATCTTATCTATTTTATCAGCAGTAATTACATCTGATTTATAATTTTTAAAATCCGGTAATATTACATCTTCACTATCTTCAAATTCCCCATATACTTTTAAATAACCATCAAATTTTAAAACACTACCGGTCGCTTTAAATGTATAACCATTGTTTTCTAGTATTACAGTTGTAGCAAGAGTTTTAGCATCTTTCATAAGTGATGCTAGTGCTCTAATATAAATAAGCCGATATAATTTATATTCATCATTAGATAAATATGCTTTAACTGATTCTGGTGTTCTTAAAATACTTGTTGGTCTAATACCTTCATGGGCATCTTGCATATTCTCTGATTTTTTACCCTTTTTAACATAACCAACATAATCTTCACCATAATTACCTTTAATAAACTTGTAAGTTTCTGCAACAAATGAATCAGATATACGAACGGAATCAGTACGCATATAAGTAATAAGACCTACTGTTTCATTACCTAAATCGACACCTTCATATAATTGTTGGGCAATTTTCATTGTTTTAGATGGTGCAAAATTAAGTTTTGTTGAAGCAAGTTGTTGGAGCGTTGAAGTCTTAAATACTTCTCTAGCAGCTTTATTTTTTTCTTTTTCAGTAACTGATTCAATCTTAAATGAACGCGATAACTTATCTAAAATTTCATCTGCTGCAACTTCATTAGGTATTTCTATTTCTTTGCCGTGATATTTTTCGAGTATTGCTTTAAACGAAGAAAAGTCCGCTTCAATTGTCCAATATTCTCTTGGCACAAATGCTCTTATTTCTCTTTCCCGATCAACTATAAGTTTTAAAGCAACACTTTGCACACGACCTGCTGACTTGCCACCCGTTTTTCTTTGCATAAGTTTTGATAATCTAAAACCAATAATCCGGTCAAGTATTCTTCTGGTTTCACCGCTTTTAACTAGATTCATATCAATTTTACCAGGATTATTAATCGAATTTAATACAACATCTTTGGTAATTTCGTTAAATACTACCCTTTTATATTTTTCATCAGGTATTTTAATTTCATCATAAATATGCCAAGAAATTGTTTCTCCTTCGCGGTCTGGGTCGGTTGCTAAATAAACGGTATCAGCACTATTTACTTCCTTTTTCAAATTATTGACATCTTTTGTTTTTCCTTTAATAATGACATAATTAGGTTTAAAATCATTTTCGACATCAACCCCTAAACCAAACTTACCAGTGGTTGCTAAATCTCTAATATGACCCTTACTAGATACTACCTTATAATCACTTCCTAAATATTTTTCAATTGTTTTACATTTAGCAGGTGATTCCACAATAACTAAGTTCTTCATTTATCCTCCCATTATTTCTTCTTCTATATAATTATCTTCCGTATTAGCATATGTTTCTTGCTCTACTTTCAATGTTTCTAATGCATTACTCAAATATTCATAATAATTATTTTGTATTATCAAACTACTCATTTGCATTTTAGCAGTTATTACTTGATTGATATTTCTAATTTCTTCAATACTCATTACCTCATCAGTATAATATGTAACTTCACTAGTTGCAGCATTATAATAAACTTCATCATTTTTCCACGAACCATCAGCAAATACCACCAAATCCGAGTAATCATCTGCAAATACATCACTACCCATATAAAGTCTTGGATCATAATATAGCCCAAACAAATTAGCAATCGTAGGTGTTAAATTAACATATGATGTATATTTATCTACAACTTCTGCTGTAATCTCACTATTATAAATTACAAGTGGTGTTCTTTCTCTTTCATAATCATCTAAATCATAGTCTAAAACTTGATTAATTGTTGTATCTTTAAGTCCATATGGATAATGATCTCCAAACATTACGATGACAGTATCATCTAATTCTCCAGCTGATGCCAATTTTTCAAGCAAAATTCCCAAAGCATTATCCAAAGTTTTAAGTTTTGACATATATCTTCTTAAATCCATTGGATAATCAGTATTTTCAGTCAAACTTAAATACTTATCACCCTCAACACTTGATTGATTATATGGTTGATGGCTAGATACTGTAGTAAGCCATAACATAAACAGTTCTTCACTTTCTTCACTCAAAGTAATATCCATAGCTACATTCATAAAATCTTCATCACTTGCCCAGTTTTTGTATTCATTGTAATAAGGAATACCTAAATCTTGCACACCATAATATGCTCCACTACCCATATTAGTATGAATTGTTCCACGATAATAATATGCCTCAGTATAGTCGTGCATACTACTTGTCCTATATCCAGCATTATTAAATAAATTAAATATCGAGGTACTGTAAGTATTATCCCTATATACATTTGCTGTACAATTATTTTGAATAGAATAAAGTCCAGTCATTGCACTAAATTCATTATTTCCTGTTGCACAACTATTTCTTGGAGAATAATTATTACTAAAACTTATTCCTTCACTATACATTTTATAAAAATTAGGATAGAGTTCCGGATTAATAAATATTTCATTAACTGATTCCATCATAATAACAATCAAGTTTTTACCTTCAAACAATCCCGTATATTCATTATAATCCGTAATTGTATTATTAATTAAATAGTTATTAATATTATTTAGTATTGTATTAGATTCTTCACTAATTAATTTTTCCCATAAAGTATCATCAAAAGTTCTATTAGTATCATAACTTATATTATCATCAGTTGCATCAAATATATAAGTATCAGGTGGATCAACATATAAAGATTTAATATCTAAAAAGCCAAAGCCAATAATTCCAAACTCATTAATAGCTAAACTAGGAACACTAGGATATTGAAATAATTCTTCATTACTAACCGTTTGTAATTCATTTTGCATAAATTTAGCTGTTAAAGTTTCATTATAGACAAAACCTATAGCAAATAAAGCTAAAACTGTCGAAATCGTTCTAATACCAGGTTCATACTTTATTCTCGATTTCAACATAAACTTTTTACTAAATTTTCTTTCTGTATATTTATCTAAAAAGATATAATATAAAATCAACAAAACAAATGGAATAAAAATAAAGTAAAATTTACCTAAAAATGAAAGTAAAAACTCTTTCACATAAGAAGTTACTGCTCCAAGTTGACTAGATGTATTAAATGACATATATACACCAATAAAATTATTAAAACCTAATTGTAAAAATGCATATATTGTAAAAACTAGACCAATTATAATAATTAACACTTTACTACAAGTCTTATTAGTCCAAGACAAAATAAAACTTATAATCAAGGAAACAAAAGTTAGTCCTAAAAATATTCTAATTAAGGATACATCAATTACTTGTGCTCCACAAATGATTCGAAAAGTTATTTCTAATAAAAAAGTAAATACTAATATAATCAAAAAATTTTTTATCAAGTTATTGTTTAACAGTTTCTTCATGGTGCCTCTTTTCTAAAATTTCTTTTACTGGTTTATAACTCAACCTATAATTATCTAATATACCATATTTTTCTAGATTTTCAAGATGTTTTTTTGTAGGATACCCTTTATGTGATTTAAAATCATACTCTGGATACTTTTTATCAAGTTCATACATCATAGCATCTCTAGTAACTTTAGCTATTACACTAGCTGCAGCAATTGATTCTGACAATGCATCGCCGTGAATTATAGCTTTACTGTTTTCATAAGGAAGTGGCATTGCATCACTTAAAATATAATCGGGTTTAATTTCTAAAGCATCAATTGCCTTTTCCATAGCTAAACGAGATGCCTCATATATATTAATTTCATCAATTGTTTTAGCATCAACTATACCAATGCCATAACTTATAGCATCCCTTTTTATTATATCGTAAAATGCATTGCGTTTTTTTTCACTTAGTTTTTTAGAATCAGTTAAGCCCTCTAATTTATATCCAACTGGTAAAATTACTGCTGCAGCAACAACAGGACCAACTAAAGGACCACGTCCTACTTCATCAGTTCCAGCAATAAATTTATACCCTTGCTCATACAATTCTTTTTCATACTTTAATAAGTCGGTTTCCATTGATCAAACGTTACCCCCTTAATCTTACCACTTACTACATCATTATAGACAGTTAAACTTACACGTTCGTAATCCACTTCACCATCTTTATATGCACCAATTTTCTTAGCAATTTTCTCGAATACTTCTGTAGGATCTTTTGATACTTCAATATTATATCGCATCTCTAATATATTTGGATAATAATTTTTCAAAAAAGAAACCAAGTAACCACCAATATCAGTCATATTTAATATTTCAGTTTTAATTGTAGCAGTGCTTGCCAAATTTAAAGCTTCTTCATTATCTTCGATCTTTGGCCACAATATCCCCGGAGTATCTAAAAGTAATAACCCATAGTTTGTTTTAAGCCAATTTACTTGCCTAGTAACTCCTGGTTTATTAGCAACACTTGCTACTTTTTTACCAACAAGTTTATTAATTAAAGTACTTTTACCAACATTAGGAACACCAATAACACCAACTCGTATTTCTTTTTCCTTCAATCCTTGTTCCTTTCTTTTATCTTGTTTACTCTTGACAAGTTCTTTTGTTACTTCAACAATTTTTTTATAATCTTTATTGTTATTTAAGTCAACTAATAAAACAATATATCCCATTTCTTCATATTTTTTAACCCACTTATTAGTTACATTTAAATCACATAAATCTTTTTTAGTCATAATTAAAATCCTAGGCTTATTCTTTAGTATATCATCCACATCTTTAAGTTTTGATGACAAAGGTATTCTAGCATCAACAAGTTCATATATGCAATCAATTAAACTCATTTTATCTTTTAACTCTCGTTTAGTTTTAGCCATATGCCCCGGATACCAGTTGATTACACTTTTATGCAACCCCCCTTGTATTTCATTGTTCTTCATAAAAATTCTACTCCTTTCGCACTAAATTTTTAATTAAATCAAGTGTTTTTCCTTATATATTATACCACATTGTTTTTACTTTTTAGATACCTTTCTGCATTTTCATATTCGTCTTTATACCTAAATATTACATCTACACCTTTTTCATTATTAACAAATATATCTTTAATAAAACTATCTACAATATTTCTGTCTATCGTTTTTATTTTTCCTGTTTTTTTAAAGTTATTTATCCAATCCAAATTATAGGAATTAATTTTACTGATTTCTAAATTTTCTTTCTCCATATTTAATTTATTTATTTCATATAAATATTTTTGTTTAAAATCATCATAATCTTCTTGTGATATGAAGTCACATCGGTAGTCTTTTACCAATTCGTTTAGTAATACTTGATATTTTTCTAATTCTTTTTCTATTTCGCTTATTCTAATTTCTTTTAATTTAGCATTATACTCTACTCTTGAAACTGAAATAACATCTTCAATTTTATTACTAATATCACATACCAATTCTATGTGTTGATTTAAAATTTCTAAAACAACTTCATCCAGTTCTTTTTCTTGTATATAATGTTTATTACATTGTCTGGTATTATAATAAGTGCTACA
>CALVKJ010000013.1 GCA_944332675.1 uncultured Bacilli bacterium | reverse complement strand
CGAAGCTATATTAAGAAAACTCCCCACCAGATTTCGATGAAGAGTTATTTTTGCTCCCCACTAGATTTCGAAGAGCCTTTTAAAACACATCTTTATTTACTTGGATCAACTAAAATCTTAACCGCAGCATCCGTTCCACTTGTTAGTCGTTCGTATGCTTCTTGTACTCTTTCTAAAGGAACAATATCATCGACGAATTTTAGAACGTCTACTTGCTTACGAGATATTAGATCTATACAAGACTTAAATTCATTATAAGTGTAAGCAATTGCTCCTTGAACAACTAATTCTTTCATAACAGCCATTACTGTATATGTTGGTACAGCATCAGTTGCAACTCCTACTAAAACAACAATACCACCGGGTTTAACCATCGATATAGCACTATTAACTGCAGCCCCATTACCGACACATTCGATTACAACATCGAATCCCCCATTAGTTTTAGCCATCAACTTTTCCACTAAATCCTTGTCTGTTGCATCATAATATTCATCAGCAACACCTAAATCAACTGCTTTTTCTCCTCTTGCTTTGTTAGTTTCCGTAATAGCAACATAACTTGCTCCTTCTTTTTTGGCAAATTCTGCTGAAGCAAGACCAATTATTCCAGCCCCAATTACTAACACATCATCACCAACTGCAATTCTTCCCAAATGCGCCGCGTGAAGACCTACAGCCAGTGGTTCAACCATAGCTACTTCTTCATCAGTTACATTATCAGGTACCTTTATAACCATATCACTACGAATAGCAATCTTGCTAGTAAGTCCTCCTGGATTATCAATCGATAAACCAACTGCTTCATTCCAAGTCTTAGGACAAAATTGCACATCACCATTGCGACAAGCTTCACATTCTCCACACGGAGAAATAGGTAGTGCCGTTACTCTATCACCTTTAACTAAATCTAAACGATCTCCTGGATCTACCACAACACCAGCAAATTCATGCCCCATAACAAGTCCCTTTGGTTCACCATTTACCCAATAATGAATATCTGATCCACAAATACCAGTTTTACTTACCTCAATAATAACTTTTTTCCCATCACTCTTTGGTTCCGGAATATCTTTTATTTCAAATTGTCTAACGCCTTTAATAGCTACTGCTTTCATAAAAGCCTCCTTATCATAATAATTGTATCACAATTTATAAGGTAACTAACAACAATCAAAAAGATATTTACATAATATTGTCAATATAATATAATTGAAAAGGAGGAAATATGATAACTATTAAAAATGTAACAAAAAACTTTGCCAAAATAAATAAAAAGAAAGAAAAAGAAGAATTTACAGCTGTAGATAATTTATCATTTGATGTTAATGAAGGTGAAATTTTAGGAATTCTTGGCCCAAATGGCGCAGGTAAAACCACTCTACTTCGAATGATCGCTGGTATTATGCAACCAAATAAAGGAACAATTACTATAGATGATTTAAATTACGAAAAAAATGAAACAGATATCAAAAAAATGTTAGCATACTTATCTGGCAACACTAAAATATATGGTACCATTTCACCATATGAACTACTTAAAATGTGCGCAGAAATTTATGATGTCCCTGCTAGTGAAATTGATTCCAGGATTAAAGAAATAAGTAAAATACTTAATATGGATTCTTTCTTACACAATAGAATTGAAAAACTTTCAACTGGGCAAACTCAAAGAGTAAACATAGCTAGATGTATGATTCATAAACCTAAATATTATATACTTGATGAAGCAACCAGTGGTTTAGATATAATTACTAGTCAAATTATTTTAAATTTTATCAAAGATGAAAAGAGTAAAGGAAAAACAATTCTCTATTCGACCCATTATATGGAAGAAGCTGAAAACATCTGTGATATGATTATAATGATTAATAAAGGACGTATTATTGCAACTGGTACTCCAGAAAAAATAAAGAAAGAAACTAAGACAAATAATCTTCGTGATGCTTTCTTTGCTTTAGTAGGTGAATCTCATGAATAAAACATTACTTATTTTAAAAAAAGAATTACGCGAATTATTCCGTGATAAAAAATCTCTTTCAATGATGTTAATAATACCAATATTTATACCACTAATAATTATAGGTATGTCAGCACTATTTCAAAGTCAAACAGAAGCCGATGTTACAACTTACAATAAAATTGGTTTCAACTACGAATTAACCCCTACTGAAATTGAAATACTAGATACTTTAGAAATTGATTATAGTATTGCTTCAACTGAGGAACTAGAAGAAAATTTTAACAACAAAGAACTAAACAGTTACATAATTAAAGAAAATAATAACTATATTATCAATTATGATGAAGCCAATATCGAAAGTAGCGGGGCTGCTTCCATGGCTCAAAGTTATTTAGAAGGTTATAAAAGCATTCTAGAAGCTAATTACCTAGCTGAAAACAATATCAATGTTGAAGAATTTAACAACCTTCTTACCTATGAACAAAAAAGTGTTGAACAACAAAATTTCTATAGTAACTATATTGTTAATTATGCATTTTTATTTATTCTTATGGCTATAACAGTATCTGCAACATATCCAGCAACTGATGCCACTGCTGGAGAAAAAGAAAGAGGAACATTAGAAACATTACTTACATTTCCAATTAAAAGTAAAGATATTATCGTAGGCAAATTACTAAGTGTAACACTTTCATCTATAATAACAGGAATACTTAGTTTGATTCTTGCCATAATAGCTATTGTCTATTCTCAAAACACCTTTGATATTTATGCTGGAGCCAATCTATTAAATAGCTCAATAATTGTCTGTTCAATTGTAATAATTATAGCATTTTCTATTATGATAAGTGGTTTATGCATTGCCATTGCTAGTATGTCTAAAACATTCAAAGAAGCTCAAAGTGCTTTAACTCCTCTTACATTTATTGCATTCTTTCCTGGTATGATAGTATTTATGTTAAACATTACTAATAACTGGTTGCTTTCTATAATACCATTTATCAATTTCAGTGTAATATTTACTGACATAGCTAATGGTAATTTAAATATTTTCTATCTTATATTAATGTTTGTATCGACATTAATTATAATAATCGCAGTTATCTATTATATAGTTAAACAATATAAATCTGAAAAAGTTTTATTCAATAATTAACCTCATCATTTCTGATGAGGTTTTCTTATTAAGTTATATTCTCCTGTAAATACTTCAGTTGCTCCACCACGCATTATTACTCTTTCATCATCAAAAGTAATGTAAAGATCTCCACCTTTTAAAATAACTTTTATTTCTTCATTCTTTTTTACAATATCATTGTATACTGCTACCACAACTGAAGCACAAGCCCCAGTTCCACAAGCAAGTGTTTCACCACTTCCTCGTTCCCAAACTCGCATCTTCAAAGTGGTATCATCAATTGCTTCGATAAATTCTGTATTAATTCTTTCTGGAAACAATGGATGATTTTCAAATAAGGGGCCAATTTTTTCTAAATCTATATTATCAACATTTGTAGTAAATATTACACAGTGCGGATTTCCCATCGATACACAAGTAATAAAATACTCATTATCATTAATCTTTAAAGGATAATTAACTACTTTATCAACTCCTAATTTTACGGGTATATCTGTAGGCACTAAACTAGGACATCCCATATCGACAGTAACTGTTGCTACTTTTCCATCAACTATTTCTAAATCGAGTTTTTTTATTCCCGATTCCGTTTCAACCATCAATGGATTACTATGGCTTATTCCTTTATCATATACATATTTACCGACACATCTTATCCCATTACCGCACATCTTACCTTCGGATCCATCTGCATTAAACATTCGCATTCTGGCATCAGCAACTTCACTTGGCAAAATGAATATTACTCCATCACCCCCAATACCTTTATGTCTATCAGACATTGCGATGATTTCTTCAGTCATTTCATCAGGAACAATCTTTTCTTCAAAAGAGTTTATATAAATATAGTCGTTCCCAATACCGTGCATTTTTGTAAATTTCATTTTATTTCTTTCCTTTTGATTTCTTATTTTCAACTATTTCTACATGAGGATAAGGTATTTCAATACCTTCCTTTGGAAATCTCTTATTTATTGCGTAATTAAGTTGATACATATTTTCAAATACATCACTATTATTATCACCCCAAACCCAAGCTCGAAGTTTAACTCCATCATCCCCCAATTCTAGGACTCTAACTTTTGGAAATTCCACATCTTTATTTCTTCCCTTTGGATTTGGATGATACAATTTTTTCATTTCTTCTTTTAATATTTTTATTGCTTTATCAACATCCGATTCATAAGAAATTTCATAATCTACTAACTTAACATTTTCATTTTCACTATAATTAAAGTTTTCTATTGTATAAGTGTTCATTTCACAATTAGGAATTATGACTCTACGATTATTAATTGTTCTAATAATTGTATGACGCATTGTAATATCTTCAACCGTACCACTTACCGCTTTATCGACACATTCAATAAAATCACCAACTTCGTAAGGATTTCCTAAAACTATTGCAACACTACCAAAAAAATTCTTCAAGCTTTCTTGCGCCGCTAAACCAACAACAACAGATCCAATTCCTAAACCTGATAAAATAGTTACTGAGAATGAATTAAATACATCAAATTGCGTTAAACAAATTAGTATTGCTAAAGCATAAATAACAAACTTCTTAATTCTTTTAACAAACATTAAAAGTGTTGTTACGTTCTTTTTCCTCTTATGTCTAATTGTTCTACTAATTACTCCATCAATTATTTTATTTAAAATAAAAGCCACCAACAAGATAACTATAACTGCAATCACTTTGTCTAAATATTTTTCCACAAAATTTTCCATTCAATCACCTATAATAAGTATAACAATATTTCTTTGACTTTACAAATAAATACTGCTATAATAGACTTTAATTTACAGAAAGGGGTTAATTTATGACAACTTATCTCAGCGTAGGCACTAACCAAATATTAGAGGATCTACATCAACCAATCAAAAATGGCAAACCAAAACCAAGCGGTGGCTTATGGGCAACAATTTATGATAAAAATTATCCCAATTATAATCCTTGGATTGAATTTTTATCTATTACACCCCATATCCTTTTTTACAAAAGATCTAAATCAAATCCCTTTTTAATACCTGCAGCACTGATTACTTTAAAAGATTCTGCTAAGATATTTACTTTAAAAAATAACAGTCAATTAGAATTTCTAAAAAAATATTATCCAACTTCTGATAATTGGATTGATTTTGAAAATCTAAGTAAAGACTACGATGGTATTTTCATTGACCTTGCAAGTATTTATCATGATGTTGATACCATTGACAAATGCCAACTTGCAGAATTTGCAGTTAGTAGTCTTATCGTTTTTAATTTAGATTGTATCAAGCATTATCAAAAAGCAACTGTTGATATTGAACCATTTGATTATGAATATGAACACGAATTTAGTATCTATCAAATTATAATTGAAGATGAATTACAAGATATTATGTCAATTGATGCCGACACCGAAAAATTAATTAATCAAATAAAAAGCGAAAATCCTATTCCGCCGATGGATGAAAAAAGTTTTAATACTAAATATGATGAATTACTAACTAATTTTATTACTACATTTAAAGAAAAAAAAGCTAGCACTGAATCTCCCGAAGTCTTAAAATTATTGTTATCCAGACATATTTTTAGAAGTATTTAATTAATTTTAAATACTTTTTTTATTACTAAACTTACTAAATATGCTAATAAAATTATAACAACAACTGTTATCAAACTAGAAGGATTTTGAAAGCTTTCAACTAATCCTGTACCAACAATACCCCAGAAATATACTAAAAATACTTTACTAATTAAAATGGCAATAAAGAATTTTTTAAAATTCATACCTACTAAACCTGCAGCAATATTCATCATAAATGCTGGAGTAAAAGGAATAGATAATATAACAGTTACCTTTGTTAAAGATAGATTTTCAATATAATTCATACATCTAGTAAGTAAATCGATATTTTTAATTTTCCTTACTACAAAATTACGTAAAAATTTCTTTACTAAAAAATAAGATATTAAACAACCAATAATAGTACAAATCCAAGAAATTATAAAACCTAATATTTTTCCAAATGCAATAAAATTAATTGTAATAAAGACAAACAAAGGCAATGGTGGAATTATTGATTCTAACACGATAAAAAGCGAACCAAGTATTGGTCCATACACACCCATAGCATCTATTGTATCCATAATAAAATTATAAAATCCACTAAATACATCACTCATAAAAATCACTATTGTTAGTATAGTACAAAACATTATAAATTACAATTACATTTTAGTTATCTTTTAATACTTGTGTAACATCATACCCCAAATACTCTAGCATAGCAACAACTCTACCACTTAAAGACCCTTTATTACATATAATAAAATACTTTTTACTTTTATCCAACAATACTTTATAACTCATAAGTAATTTATCAGCATATATATTTTTACTATTAGGAGTAGGATTTTCTTTATAATCAAGTGGATGCTGAACATCTATTAATATTCCCATATCAGATTTATACTCACTATACATAATTTTCTTCATAATAATCACATTATATTTTATGATTATATTTATTTTTAGCCATAGAAAAACCCACATATTTGTGGGAATTATTCATCATCTCCAAAGAAGTCATCAAAGAATTCATCATCACTTATAATATTATCACTAATAACTTTACTTGATTCATCAACATTAATTTTAGGTTTATTATTTTCTTCTATCTTTTCTTTTCTTACTGTTGCCGCATCATTAGTTTTAGCTTCAATTTCTTTTTTAAAGCTAGCTAAAGAATAATCATTATCAGACTTTATATTTTCTGTCTTCGGTATATTACTTTCAAACGTATTCATAAAGAATTTATTATCTTTAACTTCTTCTTTTTTCTTTGGAAGTTCAATTTCTGAGCTATTACCAAAATTGGTATTTTGTTTTTTCTTTTTTTCTTCTTCTTCGCGATCTAATTCTTTGAATTTCTCACTCAAATCTTTTAACACATAATCAAAATCAAAAGCATTAAAATCATTTCTCATCGAATTTCTCGCAGTACTATTCATATTATTATTCATAGGAGTATTAGCGAAATTATCAAAAGTATTATTTATTGGTCTAAAAGGATTCGGAATATCTCTTTCATTAGATTTTGATTCCGCAATTCTTTTATTCTTTTCTTCAGTAACAAAACTCTTCAAATCAAATACTTCTACTTCTTGCTTAATTCTAGATGGATATGGTTCCTCTTTTCTTTCGATTCCCCATTCCATTTTAAAGTCTGGTTCTAATTTAGTTCTGAAAGGGTCTGTTCTAAGCCTTTTAATTATTGCTTCAAACAATTTCATTTTTTGTAAATCAGTAACAGTTATAAGAGGTCTTGTAGCATTTTTATCTTTATCATCAGTTACTTTTACTTCCCCGCACATCTTCGAAATTTCTTCCAAAGCTTTCATTTCTGTACTAATTAAATATACTAAATTACCACAGTTACCTTTAATAATTTCCGCAACATTATCTCCATATACATCATTAAGTTGGGCAAAGTTTTGAATGATAAAAGTAAACCTTATATCCCGGCTTCTAGCAGCTGATACCATCGCATCCACATCTTTAAGTGGTGGCATATTGGCAAATTCATCAAGAATAAAGTTTGTTCTATATGGTAATTTTCCACCATTTTCTTGAGCAACATCGATTAATGTTTCATAGCATTGTTTGATAAAAATAGTCATCAAACTATGATAAGTTTTCTTTTCATCGTGAATAATCATAAATACTGCTGTTTTTCCATTACCGATATCACGCATATTAAAATCACTATAAGAAAGCATTTCACTTAATGCTTCTCCAGTTGAGAAGTTTCTTATCTTTTGTCTAAATGTTGCAAGCAAACCACCTTTAGTATCATTCGGAGCATTGATAGTGCTTGTTGCAAATATATAAGGTGTCGATTTTTCTCCCTTAAGACCAAAGTATTCTTTGATATAATTACTTGTTGCATATCTTTCTTCTCCAACAGCACTCATATAATTGATACTATTTAAATTTACTTCACGTTCTTTAGCATCTTCAAATAACCCCAATGCTAAACCAGAAAAGTAGTCAGCAGCTGATTTTTCCCAGAAATCTGATTCTGATTTATTACTTGGATCATACAAAATATTTAGGGCAACGTCATTTAACAATTCAATTGCCTTATCTTGATTACCGCCCTTAAAATATTTATATGGAAGAGTTAACGGATTCCACGAATTTCCTCTTTGAGGTTCCCGGAAATTTAAAACTATAATTCTATATCCTCTTTCTTTTAAGTAAGATGCACTATATTTATAAATTTCTCCTTTAGGGTCAGTAATAATCATACTTTCGCCTTTTTTAGCTAACAAATTAACCATTGGCTTTACTATCGTCTGTGTTTTACCACTACCAGTAGAACCAATTACTAAATTATGATATTCACCATTATCAACCCATATTTCTTTACCATTATTAATTAAAGGAATACCAGCAGCATCCAAAGTATCACTTAAAGGATTTACCTTTACAACATTTTCTTCATTTTTGATATCTTTTTCATTAGCCCATTTAGAATAACCATCACTTGATTTTCCTTTAAATATTAAACCTATTCCATGACTTCCTTTATCTTTTTTAAATATGTATGTTGATACACTAGAAAATATAGCTACCAATGCTCCTACAAACAAGATAAGAGTAACGGGCAAATAAACACCAGTAAAAGCTTTAAAAGGAAGCAAACCATAAAATCTACCTTCTTGAGCTAAAGAAGACACATTTAAAACTGCTATAGCACAAAGATATAACAATAATATGCAATATATGCAAAAAAGCAAGAAGTCTTTTGGCTCTACTTTAAATTTCATGATATTTCTCCTTTTCCCTAATATTATACATCAAAAATTGATGCAATAACAGTCTAAATTATTTTAAAGACGTTTTCTTCTTCAATACTACAACTAATATTATTATAAATATTAAAAATCCAAATACTCCAACTATAACTAATATTAAATTATCATTTACCCAATTTTCCACTTCTGATTCCGGAGTTTCAGGTTCCGGAGTATTTTCTTGATAAGGATCCTCATCTTCAATTAAATCATATATAATTTGAATACTTTTATTTTGATAATTATCTTTTGTAATAGTCCATACCAAACTACCATTATTTTCTGAATCAGCATTACTATCAATCAATTTATATATTGAAGTATCTAAATTGACATTAACAACTATTTCTTCGATTAATGGATATAAATCAAAACAAGAATAATAACTAGAAGTATTAATAATATAATTACCATCACCATCAAAATCTCTTTTAAAAGATGCTAAACAAGTATTAACAGCAGTAGATCTATCATAATCGTTTATCGAAAAATCATAATTAAAATATGTGTTATTATTTCGATAACTAATATCATAATATTCTACTCCTTCAACTTCTTCATTAGTTTCACTAGCTCCTTGAGCATCTATAAAAGCTGGTGTTGGAAAAGTTTCCACAGTAAAATTATTAACAACAATTTCCTCAGTGGCATTTTCCTCACTAATAGTAACATTATATTCTATTGTACAACCACTTAGTGTTAATATTAACAAAGTTATTAAAGTAAATATTTTCAAATTTCTTATCATTAGACCACCCTTAAAACATATTGATATAAATCTCGATATGTTGAACTATCATAATGTAAACCATCTGTTGTTATAAATGAAACATTACTATATGTATCTAAATATTTTAAATTAGAAAGACCACTACTATTTATTAAACTTTCCATAGTACTATTAAATGTTGTAATATTACTATCACTAACTGTTGGATAATCATCTACAGGATTTACTGACATTATATAAATTGTTTTATCAGTAGATGATGCCGCCAACTCACTATACAAATCATAATAATTATTAGCAATTGTTGTAGCATTAGCACTACCAGTAATATCATTTATTCCCATATTTATTACAACTGTATCATTACTATTATTTTTAATTGTATCAATTTGTTCACTAAACCAACTATAACCCCTACTAGTTTCTGCTAAACAAGTATTAGTTTGACAAGTAGAAGAATTACTACATAAAGAATTAGTATTACACAAACCAACAGTTCTTGAATCTCCTACAAAATATATACCGGAATCAACAGGCATAACTACAGAATCATATTCCCCAGTATAGCCATCAACATAGCCAGCTCTAAACATTTCAATAAATTCTTCATCGCTTACTTCTAAACGATTATTTTCATACCATTCTGTCATATCAACTGCATAATCCCCTGGTGATGTGAATGATACCGTGTTAATTTTAACTCCTTGAGATCCACCTGAAGCATGGGCAATATAATAAACTTTAGCATTTGTATCAACACCTACTATCATCATTATGTGCCCCTCATGCCATAGTAAATCTCCCGGTTCTCCAACTTGCGTACCCTCTAAAGCATATTTAGTACCCAAATTACCTTGTGTATCAGCCCCTAAAACTGTTGCATTAAATCCGGCATTATGCAAAACCCAAGAAATGAAACCAGAACAATCTGGACCATATCTAGTATAAGTTGCTAAACTACCATTGTAATAATAAGTATATGTACCATTTGAATTATTAGAAATAGCACTACCCCAATTCGGATCAGCACCATAGAATGATGTACCTGATCTATTTACATTTACTCCTCCACTCATCATATCAGTACAATAATGTTGGCCACAAAGTGTATATGGAAGTCTTACTCCATAATATTGATAAAGCCCTCCAACTAGTGATACCGCCGTAACCACTGCAGCATCTCTCGTACCTACACCTGCACTTAAAATATTTGACAAAATATATTCGTTAAATGCTTCAACACTTGTTCCTTGTGATTCTAAGAAATTTCTTAAAGAAGTAGTTAAGATATCTGTAGTTCCTTCACTAGTAGCTAAAGTATAGTTACTACTTACGCCTTCATATATTGAATATAAAGTTACATCACCATTATAAAAACTCAACAAATCTTCCATTGAATAATCCTGTTCAGTGGCCAAATAATATGACCCATATTGACTAATTCCATAACCATGATTACTCCAACAATAAGTACCATTATTCTTACTACCGTTAATATAAGCCATTATACCTTTGCCTTCAGCCCATGACTTAGGTATCGATTGTTGTTGTTCTTCACCTAATGTTAAACTACCATATCCAATGAAATAATTATCATCATCTTCACCACGATAACATGCAGCATCATAATATGTTTTCATTAATTCATCATTCTTAACAGCTACTAAACCATAAGTTTCTCTAACTGCTTGCATAATTGGATGATCATCTGCAGTAATTGTTGCTAAAGTGTCCTCATCATAAGTAAATGCTTGAACCCTTGCACTTCCTTCAATAGTACAAGCATCATCTAAGACCGTAAGAGCATAACTTCTCGCAGCAACTGCAAATAATTTCAAAACTTCTGGAGCATCAGAAAATAAACCAACTTCGGCATAAACAACTCCCGGAATATATTCAGTTTCAAAATCGAGTTCACTAGTGTAAGTATCAGTATCAGGATTATAAACTTTGACAGTATCACAAATATTTTCTACCTGAAAATAATCATAACCATAAAGACCAAAACGCTTATTTTCACCACCAGTATCTCCAGCAACTATCAAAATAATTAATATAACCACTATGGCTATTCCTAAAATTAATAACACCCAAGGATTTGCTAGTAAAAAAGCTAATAATTTTTTACCAATCATTCCTATAACCTTGCCTACTGCTTTACCAGCTTGTTTCGCGGCATTTTTAGCAGCATCCTTAGCCACATTTTTAACTCCAGATGCTACACTACTTCCAGCTCCACCGGATGGCGCTTGTTCGGTTGCCTCTTCACTAGCTTGCGTATTTTGTTGTTCTACTTCTTGCGCATTATCATCACTTTGAGTATCAGCATTTTGTTCTAATTCTTCTGAGTTTTCTTCTAAATCATCATTTTCTTCCATAGAAAAAGCACCTAATCGTCTTTGTTTTCTTTGATTAGGATCATAAAGTAATTTATTTTCTGAATTATTTACTCCTCTTTTTCTATTCAATTAAACCACCTAACTAAAATCCCCCACCAGATCCAAATGAATCAAGTTCTTCTTGAGTAATAACCACTTGAATACGCATTCTCTTATTACCACAAACAAATAATGCATCTCCCTGATTGTAATACTTAATTGATTCTTTTTCAGCTTCATTTAAATCGATTAATTTTGCTAAATCTTCAACTGCTTGCTTACGAAGCCCCATTATTAAGTAATATGAAGCATTATCAAATATTGCTTTACCATGGGTAATGATATTCGGAGCAGCAAAGTCTGTTGGTTGTTGGGTAATGATAATTGTACCAGTATTGTACTTTCTGCTTCGTCTTTGAATTTGCGCCAAGAATTCAGCACCAAGTTCATTATGCCCAGCAAGTAACACGTGAGCTTCATCAACCATCATAACTGTATTAACATCTTTATCAAGACATAAGCCCCATGCATATTTCAAAATATTGAAGAACAATGCATTTTTAATATTTTCATCACTATTCATTAATTCTTTTATATTAAATACTATAAAATCACTTTCAATTTTTAATGTTGTGTGCCCAGTAAAGTAATATCTAAGTTCCTTAATTAAAGGTCGCACTTTAAGTTCAAGTCTTTCCATTACATCTCGTTCATGGGTTGCATCAGTCATTGATAAAAGTCTACCCTTAATAGTTGCATAAACATCATCAAATGTTGGATAATCTGCACTTGTAAGTTTAGTAAAATCTGTATCATAATCGATCTTATATCTTTTATAAGTATCTTGTAATACTTCACTAAACATCGTAAGTACATCTTCTTCAATACTTGGAGAATAATACTTCATAAAAGCCTTAACTTGTTGTAATGTTCTAGTTAAAACTGTATAACCTAAACCTTGTTCTATTTCTTCCTCATCAGCATCGATTACTATTTCCAGTGGGTTAATCATACCAAAATCCCCACCTTTACCAAGGTCTAAGAAATCTCCACCAAGAGAATAAGTCATTTCTTCAAGTTCACCTTCAGGGTCAACACATACAATCTTACAACCATTTCTAATGTGTGAACGAAGAAGTACTTTAGCAGCAGTAGATTTACCAGAACCTGACATACCAAGTAAAATTAAATTGGCATTATTTCGGTTATTTTCCTTCTTAATTTGATATAAGAATTGGTTAAATAGAATAACCCCACCAGATGCATCAACACCTAGTAATGTTCCAGCACCAGGATCCTTAATACTATCAAATATAAATGGATACATGGCCGCAATTGTAACTGATGGAATCGGAGTTCCTATTCTTTGTTCAATATCTTGTGGTGGAAAAATCGGCAAAATTGATTTTAATGCCTTTTCTTGTTCAAACATTAAAGATACTGCCCGCATTCCTAAAGCATCCAAATAACTTCTAACTTGAATTTTACGTAATTCCAATTCTTCTTTATTGTCAGCAGTAATCAACAAATGCATTTGAAAATCAAAAATTCGCGCTTGAGTTGCAGCAAGCATTTGAATAAATTGTTCTAAAGATTCATAGTCTTGACGAATCTTTTCTTGCATTGTTTGATCTCTTTCGCCTTGATATCTAACCTTTAAATCAGCAATTTCTTTATTAAGCATTTTTCTTAAAACTTCAAAATCAATAGGAATATGCTTAATTGCTAACTTAACACCACTAATATTAGTCATATCAGATAAAAAGCCTGGTTGAATCATCCTTGGAAAAGCAATAACTGTCATTATTGTTGCATACTTTCCACCAATTACAAATTCTGTAGGTTTAAACTCCATCCCTTTTGGAGCTACTTCGCTTTTTAGTTTACTCATATTACATCACCGACCCAAAATTTGTTTGTTCTCCTCCATTTAAGAAGTTATCTAAAAGCATTCTTAAATCATTATTAGATGCTTGTTGCGATTGCAAACCAGCAGTAGCTAGACCACTGATCAAATTGTGTAACTTCTTTTGAACAAGTTCCATTCTCTTTTCTTTAAATAAAATGTAGTATTCTGTATCAACTACGTTATATTCAACACTAGTAAATAAGTTTGCTTTATTAATATCTTGCATTATCAATTTCTTTATTGCATTATTTTGAGCGTTATTATACATAAGTTGTAATTGTGATACATACACATCAATATCAACAGGACGATCAGCAATTAATAACCAAAACTCAAAATCTATACTATTATAAAAATTTCTTAAATTGTATATAGCAGCATTTTGACTTCCAGCATCCATTATAAATATATTTTTAGGAGTTATTTTTACACCTGTTACATAGGTTCCATCATCAAGCTGAATCATTCCATTCATTATTTGCTTGATTGGCAACCAATCTTCGGAATAACTTACTCCACTACTTATCTTCTGAGTCATATCTCACACACCAACCTCTCCAGTAATATCTCCTTGTATTAAAGATAAAACTAATAACATTTATAATAAACTGCAATACATTATGATAATATAACACTGGTGTAACTAAGAATCCTGTAATTAATGCCGGCAACAATATCAAAATCATTATTGTCAAATCAGCATTTCTAACAAGCATTAGAAGTAATACCGTAAGTCCACAACCAGAACCAAACAGTATTAAATCTAATGGTGTAAAGAAACCTAGTATCAACTGTGATTTTTTTGAATTTGCAGGTATCAAATAATTGTTATTCATTCCCTATTATCCTTTCTTTTATTTATTGCCTTTTCTAGCTTCCATTGCTTGACGATGTCTAGCAGCATTAACGCTAGCTTCAGAGCTAACATTTGCAAATGCAGTTGCTATATCATCAATTTCTTTAGCAACATGACCAGATTGACTAATTTGTCCATAAGATTTACCACTAGCTGGATCAATAACTGTACTTCCAACTTGACTGTATTGTTCTTTAAATGCTCCAACTTTATCTCTAATAGCTTGCAATTTTTCGTCATCAATTCCACTTATAGACATATTAGAATTCAATGCAGTATCTACAATCTTCATCTTTGTTTCCTTTTCTAATTGTGAATACATACTTCGTAGATTTGCCATTTTAGCAGCGTGTTTTCTTGCCTCACGATCAATTGCATCTTGATATCCTTTAGCATCAAAAACTTTTGACTTTGTACCCGTTGCCATATCAATTTTTTCTTTTTCAAAAGCTTCACGATTAACTAATGCAGAAAAATCAACCACATTAGCTTGTCTATTAATATCAGCTTCGATAGCAGATAAAGACATACCAGAATATCCTTGATATAGATCCAATAATTCTCCATTTGGATCACCTTTAAACTTGCTTGCTCCATTGGAGTCTACCATTGATGCAACCATATCTACATTATTAGAATTTTTAGTTAAAATCTTACCAGCTTCATCAAAAATTGCATCTCCTGCGCTTTTGAACTCATTACCTAATTTAATACGAGCATCATATTGACCTATACCACCAGTAGCCCAATCTTGAACACTATGCCCAAAATCGACAATATGTCCACCTAAAGCTGTTCTTGTAAATGCATTACCACCTTGTGCTCTATATCTAGCCACATTAGCTTTTCTTCGGTCCCTAGCAGCAGTTGCATCTGCCGCTCCTTTACCAGCAGCACCAGCCATATCTCTAAAATTTTTTGCGCCACGAGCACCAACTCCAGAACGAGCAGCACCAGAAACAGTTCCTGCAAATATAGATGCAGCACCACCAGCTAATGCTCCCGCTCTTGCTTTAAAGCCTTGCCCTTTTGTAGCATTAAAATTTCTTCTAGCAGTAACTGCATTTCTCGCAAAAGTAGTTAATCCACCACCAGCTACAGCGCCAGCAAGTAATCCGCCACCCATTGCAAGTTTGTCCATAAGGCCAAGCTTCATACCATCTGTCTTTAAATTTAATAAATCACCAAGTATTTGTGGAGCTTGTTTCATAAATATTACAATACCCATAATAATCAAAGCTAAAACTATCGGTTTTTGCGTTACACCTAAACTATCAATACCTGGCAAACCGGCTTCATAAGCATCTACAACAATATTAATTAAATATATACAAATAGCTAACACGCCAATTCGAATAAACACTTCTAAAAATATACTAACAATTTGTTTTACCCATTTACTAAATACATCCTTCATACTTCCCCCAGGAATAATCCGGCATATTACAGGTATTGGAGCTATTATTTGATAAAATGCCAATTTTACAACACGTATTGCCATATCAAAACAAAAATTAAGAAGTACATATAAAGTAAATATACCAGCAACCGTAGAGATTGGGAACAAATAAGTAAGATCTCCATCTCTAACAGCTTCACTATATGCTTTATAATTAATAAATGATGCCCCATTTAAAACATCTGCATCGAGTTCATTTAATGGATCCCCATTTCTAAATCCTATCCACCCGTTACCATTAATATTAGCTCTACAGTCTTCAATATCAGAACTACCACAAACTTCACTATTTGGATATAAAAAGGCTTTATACAAATAATAAGCGATCATTCTTCCACCGCTGGAATTATCCTCAGTAGCCTCATCAACTCCCAAAATAAGTTTTGGTATAGTATCATTATTTAAAACAACATTTTGAATATTAAACGCTACAGAAAATACTGTAGGAAGTAAAATAATTATTACTAATGATATTAACACATTCTTTATTAAATTAGGAAAAGATTGTTCTCCTTTAGCAAAATCATCTGGATTAATAATTGCTCTTAATAAAGAATATGCTAAGACAAATAACATAAATAATCCTAAAATTACATAAATTCTACTTACTATTCCTTGATAATGTTCTTCTGTAAATATATTTAAAGTAGCTAGATAATAAAATATTTCGTAAACGTAGCAAATCAAATTATAGATTGCTCCGTCGATCATCATCAAAGCACCCATTATAGTAGCCACAATATCACCTAACCAATCCCGCAAGTGCCATAAGCACCAAACAATCGCATTATAAAATCAACAATAATTGGCAAGAAAAATAATATTACCACAAATATAAATCTCTTGGCGGTAGTCATTCCAGCTTTCTTTAATGCGTCTTTGTCATTAGAAATTAAAGCCTTTATAAAATCGACTGTACTTAATACCAATAAAGCAGCAATCGCTACATATTTAATTACATTTAAAATCCATTGCATCCAATATGCAGGATATTGACTATCAGTAGGATCTCCAAAATAAGTGTTACAATCACCAATATCATCAGCAAACAATTCATAAATATTTACTACTGAATCTTCAACTAAAACTACACTAGCATTAGTAGTTTGTATATAACAAAAAAAAGATAGAGCGACTAGGCAACCCAAAAATAAACTTTTTCTTATCATTTCCATAAAATCACTTCCATCCTTTTAAAAATTTCACATATAAAACATCAAATAAAATATTTTGTAACAATATCTATAAAATTGTCTATTTAAATTATAACAAATTTGCTTTTACAAATCAATAATGATTAGGGTATATAGCATTAAAAAAACAATTTTTCTTTATTGAGAAAAATTGTTGTACTCAAATTGGCAGGGGCGGAGAGAATCGAACTCCCATCAAAAGTTTTGGAGACTCCTATGCTACCATTATACCACGCCCCTAATACGTGATAACAACAAAATTATAACACAACGAAACATATTTTACTAGTAATTTTTTAACAAATTTAGTACAAACACATAAAATACTACAGGTGATTCAATATGATTATTAGCTATACTTCAACAGAACTTGATTTACTTGCTCGAATAATGCGAGCTGAGGCACTTGGTGAAGGAAATTTAGGCATGCTTATGGTTGGAAATGTGGTTGTTAATCGTGTCCTAGCTGACTGTCTAACATTCAAAGATATTGATAGTGTATATGATGCTATTTACCAACCCAATCAATTTGTAGGAACGGATTCTTCTCTTTTTAATGCGAGTGCCACTACTTTAGAAAAACAACTTGCCCAAAGAATACTAAATGGCGAATACTACTATCCAGCTACTAACGCCCTATGGTTTTATGCCCCATCTGGCAACAGTGAATGTAAATCAACTTGGTATGATCAAAACCTTGCTGGAAGATACAAAAGCCATTGCTTTTACAATCCAGATCCTGGAGTCTGCCAAGAAATACATTAAGCTTGCAAAAAAATAAAATTACGGTATAATGATGAGTATAGATGGTGATTATATGTTCTATACTTATTTTTTATTGTTTATTATTTATTCAGTAATTGGCTGGATTTTAGAAATAGTGTTTTCTTTATTTGAATTAAAAAAAATAGTCAATCGTGGCTTTTTAATCGGCCCATATTGTCCAATCTATGGTGCAGGTTGTCTATTACTAATACTATTATTATCTGATTATGCTGATAATACCTTAGTTTTATTTGCTCTTGCTATAATTATTTGCTCGATACTTGAATATGTTACAAGTTGGCTTATGGAAAAAATATTTAAATTAAGATGGTGGGACTATAGTAACATGAAATTTAATATTAATGGTAGAATTTGTTTAGAAACAATGATTCCTTTTGGTATTATTGGTGTTGTTGTTGTAAAGTATGTAAACCCATTCTTTTTAAAACTTATTAACCTAATTGATCCGCATACCTTAACAATAATAGTAATCATTTTAATGAGTTTATTTATAATTGATGTTTTAATTTCTTGTAATATAGTTTTCAATTTAAAAACTGTTACCAGAAATGTAACTAAAGATTCTACCGAAGAAATTAAAAAAGCAATTCACAAATTTATTCACAACAATTTATTTATGTATGAACGTATCGTTAAAGCATTTCCTAATATGTCTAAAATAATTAAAGAACAAAAAGAAAAAACAAAAAAACTTATTGCAGATATTAATAAAAAAAGCAAAAAGAAAAAAAGTAAGTCGGAAAAAAAGTAACGACTTACTTTTTTATGGTAATAACAATTTTTGACCAATCGATAATATTGTTGTTGCTAGATTATTTAAAGCTATAATTGCTGATACCGTAGTTCCAAATTCTCTAGCTATACTATATAATGTATCTCCTGATTTTACTGTATAAGTTACATTATCTTTATTTGGCACTTTTAAAGTTTCTCCAATACTTAAAGCATTACTGCTTAAATAATTTAGTGTTTTTAGCTCATCTACAGTTGTGCCAAACTTTTGGGCTATACCATATAAGGTATCTCCCTTTACTACTGTATAAGTATTGGTAGTAACAGCACTATCAGAATTACTAGAAATTTTTAAAGTTTGACCAATGCTTAATGTATTACTTGTTAAATTATTTAAATCTTTTATTGCATCAACAGTTGTATTATATTTATTAGCAATACCATATAGGGTATCTCCACTTTTTACAGTATAAGTATCATTATCAGTTCCGTTACTTTCTGTAGGAACCTTTAGTATTTGCCCAATTGCCAAAGAATCCGTTGTTAAATCGTTAATTAATTTTAAGTTATCAACAGTAGTTCCATATTTTTGAGCAATAGCATATAATGTATCTCCTGATTTTACAACATATTCACCAGTAGTAACATCTGTTTCTTTACTTGGAATATATAAATTTTGACCAATACTAAGCAAATTACTCGTTAAATTATTTGCTTGTTTTAGTTCATCTACAGTAATTCCAAATTTCTTAGAAATACTCCACAAACTATCCCCGCTTTGAACCGTATAATAATTTGAATCAAGTGGTGCAACATATGTACCTCCAGCATATTCTACAATGGCCTTAGTTACTGCTTCTGCCAAATCTTCCCAATTGTTTTTTATTTGACTAACATCATCACCAGTAGAATCGGCAAAACCATATTCAACAATTACTGTTTCATTATTCGGTGTATCTCGCATTATATAATAATAATCTTTCGCCGGATTACTAGGAAGTCTCCTTTGATAATACTTCCGTACGTTTTGTCCAGCAGTTTCTAATTCCTTAGCAATTTTTGATGAGAATATATCAGTATTACGAAGTGCATATATTACTTCTGCTCCATCGCCACCACAAGATTGGCTCTCTCATGGTATAAATTTACTTTAAAAATTTTTGTAATTCTTCGCCAAATTTTTCAGAATTATTCTTTATATCTTTAGCTAATTCATTTATTTCTTCTTGAAGCTCTTTTCCATCTTTAGCATTTTTGTTAAAATATTCTAAATTATTTTCATAGTATAGAAACTCTTTATATTTATTAAAATCAATTTTTGATGTTTTGATTTTATCATTAATATCTGCTAAAAAGAATAATTGCGTAAAAGAAATATTACTAAATTCTAAATAATGCTTTTTATCATTAGTAAAATATTTCAAACAACAAAATAATAATATTTTTAAAAAATAATAATTTTGACTAATTAACATTTTTAAAACTTCTTTTTCTTTTGCATATTTTACTTCCATCATTACATTGACAACTAAAGAACTATGAGTAAATTTACATAACTTATCATATAAATCAGTAAACAATTTTAGTTTTTCTTCTCTATTCATATCAATAAATAAGTTTTCAGAAATTATATTTAACTTAGTTCTAAATTTATCTATTATTTTAATGATTTTTGTATATTTTCTGGTGTCATCAGTTATGGTTAGATCTATAAATTCATTATAAACATTATCTTCAAATTGTATTAACATTCCCATCATTATATTTTCTAAAGCTGATCTCATTAAAGTATTTGAATCTACTAAATTTAAACAATTTAAATTATATTCAACATTATTTAAAGTTTTATTTGCTTGTAATAAAAGATTTAATGTTTCTCTGTGTTTTGTTCTTTGTTCAATTTCTAGTTTTTTAACATTATACTCACATCCATCTTTTAATGGTCTAACAAATTTTCTTTTAATAGCAGTTTGAACTATTTTTTTATTAATTTGCATACCAGCCCCTCCTTAGTAATATTTTAACATATCATAAGGGCTTCACAAATAATGTTTAACTTAATTTTTCCCTTTTCTGCCGTAAGGGTTAGGAGCTAAGTTTAAATTTTGATATTCAAATGTGCAATCTGGTATCACATTATATTTATATTTAATTGTTATAATTCTATTTTTATCTATAACTATTTTATCTACTAATGTATATATTAATTCTTTTTTAGGTTTATTTAAATCCAATAGCTTTTTTATTTTTTTAGTATAATCAGGTAATTCTTTTAATTTATTTTTTATTTCATATTCTCTTATCTTATCATTGTTAATACTTTCATTAATTTGGTGTAACTTTTCTTCAAATGGTTTTGCTAATTCCATATAAGTATCAGCATTAATAATGCCATTATATTTATCTTCATATAATGAAGTTAATCTACTTGTTATTTGTTCTTTTTCACTCATTAAGGAATTTATATTTTTATTTATATCTTTAGTTTGTTTTTGTACCTCACTAGCAACTTTCTTATTTAATTCTTCTATATTTAAATTTTTAATTTTTATCTCTATATTTGATTTTATTTTTTCTACTATTTGATCTTCTAAATAATTATAAGGAAAGAAGTGTGGCTCACATCTTTTCCTTAATGGATCTCTAGAGTATCTATTACAATTAACACTCCAGTAATCTAAATTTTTTCTATATAAAACACTCAATCTGTTACCACACTCTTTGCAAAATAGAAGCCCTTCTAAATCCCTAATTATTCTTCTGTTTTTAGGTCTAACATCCTTTTTATTTTGTTTTATTAGACTAGAAATGTATTCAAATGTTTCTTTATCAACTAATGGTTCATGAGTATTTTCTACTATCATCCACATACTTTTATCTAGTGTGATTTTTTTCTTAGATTTATAATTAACTTTAGTTTGAGTATGTTGAACCATATCTCCAGTATATATTCTATTACTTAATATCTTTTTTACAGAAGAAATATTCCATGTATCTCTTACTATTAGTCTAGTAGAATAATTTGTTTTTTTGTATCCACTAGGTGTTGGATATCCTTTTTCGTTTAGCATAGTAACTATTCTAGATGGACCAATACCGTTTTTTCTCCATTCGAATATTTGTTTAACTATAGGAGCTGTATCAGGATTTGGTACTAAATGTCCCTTATCTTTAGGATCTCTCATATATCCAAAACATGGTAAACTTCCTACAAATTTACCACTTTTCCTTTTTTCATTTAATACATTTCTAATCTTAATAGAATTTTGTTTACTATAGTAATCATTACACGCAATTATAAATGTTGAAGAATCATTACTAGCTTGATTTTTAAAACTATCATATGATTCTAATATAGATATAAACCTTATATTATTCTCAGGAAAATATGTTTCCATATAATACCCTGTCTTAATATGATCTCTACCTAATCTTGATAA
Source organism: uncultured Bacilli bacterium (assembly GCA_944332675.1). Taxonomy (GTDB): domain Bacteria; phylum Bacillota_I; class Bacilli_A; order RF39; family UBA660; genus Onthocola_B. Next base: position 15 of record CALVKJ010000013.1, on the reverse strand, counting down.
ATCTTTTACTATTAC
>CALVKJ010000012.1 GCA_944332675.1 uncultured Bacilli bacterium | reverse complement strand
ATTATTTATTTGGAGGAACTCCTTTGTTTAAAGGTCTTACCGCACCATTCTCTATAATTGTTTGTTTAATTTATTTTTTTTTGATATTATAATAGTAGGTGATACAATGAAAAAGGTAATTATTCCCATTATTTGTCTGATAGCTCTTGCTCTTACTGTTGTTTTTCTTAATCCTATAACTGATACACTAGCTAATATTGTTAGTGATGAACCAGTTTTAGTAATAAATGATAGTAATGCATATACAAAAGAATATGATTATTTATATGTTCAAAGAAGTGATGACTATATTCCCTATTCTTTTCAAGGTTTATTAAATATTTATTATAGTGTTATCAATAATGGATGGGATCAATTTACTTTTTATTGTCCTGATGAATATACTGAATGCTTAAGTGATGTTTCTAAAATCAGTGGTGATGAATTAATACTAACACATTTAAATAATTATATTCATCCTTTCAATAGTTTTACTAATATTAAAACAAGCATTAATGAAAATGGAGAAATAACCTTAACGATCGATTATTTATATACAGAAGAAGAGATTGCAGCAATTGATGCTAAAGCCGATGAAGTTTTAGCAAGTATCTTAACTGATGAAATGGATGATTATGAGAAAATAAAAACAATTCATGATTACATAGTTAATAATACAAAATATGATGTTGAAAGAAATGAAAATAATACTAGTGAATATGACTCTTATACCGCATATGGACCTTTATTTCAAGGATATGCTACTTGTAATGGATATACAGATTTAATGGCAATATTTTTAACAAAGTTAGGATATAATAACTTTAAAGTAGCAACTACCCCAGATGAAATAAGTTATTCATCAACTGGACATATTTGGAATGCCGTTTATTCTGAAGATAATTGGTTACATATCGATCTTACTTGGGACGATCCAGTTAGTAGTGATGGTAAAGATTATTTATTTCACACTTACTTCTTAGTTTCAACTGAAGCAATGAAAGAAGCAGATCAAGGTGAAACAGTAATCGAAGAACACAATTTTAATCCGTTATATTATTTAGAATTCAACTAAAAAAACTCATCGCTGAGTTATATTATATATTTTTTGGTAAAGATTTTACCCAATTAAGCAAAGTAGTATTGGCACACTTTATTTCTTCATCTATAGCCTTACTACTTTTTTTAGTATCATTATCATAATAGTCAATAAAACATTCAATTATATTACCATCTTTATTAAAATTTGCAGGAATACTAGGAAAATTATATTCTTTATCAAACATTATATATAAAGTTGTACTGGTATAAGGCATTAATATTTTTTCATCATTTATTATATAACCTAAATTTTTATTTTCTACTTTTTCTAGCGGGTAAGATTCGTATAATCTTAGGTCTTTTACATGCCCAGAACAACAATACTTTGTATAATACCCCTTTTTATTAAGTATTGAAATTGCCTCAGCAATATCTTCATCTACTTCAAATACATCATCTACTATTTCAAATGTTTTACTATTAATATATTTATGATTCATATTTTCCTTTCTATAGAAAAAGTGACCATTACAGTCACGTTTATCCTAATTATGGTGTCCTCGACAAGATTCGAACTTGCGACCTAATGCGTCGGAGGCATTCACTCTATCCAACTGAGCTACGAGGACCCATAACCATTTTACCATTATTTTTTCTTAATAGCAATTTTTACTTGGAAATCATTTACTAAAAATTCTTCAGTTGCATCAGTACTTACTAAAATGTCAGTTGCTAAAGTTTCTCTTTTAATATAATCGGCGTATTCTTTGACAGCATCTTTTATTTCATCACCGGCATCGTAAGTTATAATAATGCGATCAGTTAGTTCTAAATCGATATTTTTACGCATTTGTTGTACTTTCGATACAATTTCTCGAGCAATACCTTCGTTAATTAAATCTGGGGTTAAAGTTGTGTTAAGGATAACAAAGTTGTTGTTTTCCATACCAACATTAAATCCTGATTTAGCATCTATTCTGATATCTACCATCGTCAAATCTATTTCAGTTTCAACACCAGCAATTGTCATTTTAATTATTTCGTTATTTTGTAACTTTTTAATATCATTTAATGATAATTCTAATAACTTATCTTGAAATTCTTTAATGTTTTTACCAAATATTTTGCCCACTACTCTAAAGTTTGGCTTAACAGTAAAGTTCATATATTCGCTCGTATCATCAACAAACGTTACTTTCTTAACATTTAGTTCTTCTTTGATTAATTCCGTAAGTTCTCCGATGATTAGCTCAGATTTACCATCAAGTAATATTTCACTTAGTGGTTGACGTACTCTAATTTTAGCTTCTTCACGGGTAAATCTACCAATACTTATTAAGTTACGTACTAGATCCATTTTTTCTTCTAGTAATTCATCAATCAATACTTCATCGTATTTAGGGAAATCTGATGTATGAACAGAATATTCTCCGGTAAGGTTTGTATAGATTTCTTCAGATAGATATGGAACAACTGGAGCCATAATTTGCGATAAACCTACTAATACTTCATAAGTTGTTTTATATACAGCCTTTTTAGAGTCATCTAATTTAGAACCCCAGAATCTATCTCTATTTCTTCTTATGTACCAATTAGATAAGTCATCAGATACAAAGTCTGTTAGGGCTCTAACTACTTTATTTAAATCATATTCTTCATAAGCATTAGTTACGTACTTTAACAACTTATTATACTTACTTATTAACCATCTATCGATGTCTTCGCGTTTTTCAACCGGAATATCACACTCATCGATATCAATGCCATCAATATTAGCATACATTGTAAAGAAATTATATGTGTTTTTTAGGGGATTAAAGAACTTCGAATGTACTTCTTTTAAACCGTTTATATCAAACTTAAGTGGTACCCATACCGGTGAAACATATGGAAGATAAAATCTTACTGTATCTGCCCCATATTCTTTCATTGTTGTAAATGGTTCAACGATATTGCCACGTGATTTACTCATTTTCTTACCTTCAGCATCGAGTAATAAATCATTAACTAAAACATTTTTAAATGGACTTACACCTTTTACAAATGTTGATATTACTAAAAGTGTATAGAACCAACCTCTTGTTTGATCGATTCCTTCGCAGATAAAGTCTGCTGGAAATTGCGTTTCAAATAAATCATTATTTTCAAATGGATAATGATATTGGGCAAAAGGCATTGAACCAGAGTCAAACCAACAATCGATTACATCTTTGCAGCGAGTCATTGCCTTACCACATTCTGGACATTTTAGATGTACTTCATCAACATATGGGCGATGTAGTTCGATAGATTCATCGATATCCTCAATAGCTTTTTCGACTAATTCTTTTCTTGAACCAATCATTTCGGTGTGGCCACAAGAACAAATCCAATAAGGAAGTGGTGTTCCCCAATATCTACTTCTAGATATTGCCCAGTCATTTAAGTTTTCAAGCCAGTTACCAAAACGTTTTTCGCCGACATATGCTGGATACCAATTGACTGTTTTATTATTGGCAACTATTTTATCTTTTATCTTAGTTATTTCTAAGTAGTAACTTGGTTTAGAATAATAAATTAGTGGTGAATGACATCTCCAACAATGTGGGTAGTTATGGACCATTCTTTGTTTTTTAAATAATTTATCATTTTCTTTTAAGTATTTAATTACTTCGGCATCAGCATCAAATACAAGCATACCACGCCATGGGCCTTCAGTGTATTTTCCATCTTCACCAACGGGATTTAAATATGGCAAATTATATTTCTTACCGACATTCGCATCATCTGCCCCAAATGCTGGTGCAATATGTACTACCCCGGTACCATCTTCAGCAGTTACATAGGTATCACAAGTAACAAAGAAACCTTTTCTATCTACTTTAAGTTCTGGAATAAGTTGTTCATATTCGGTATATTCTAGGGTACTACCTTTAAATGTATCAAGTATTGTTACTTCATCACCTAGCACTTTTGAAACCAAACTAGTTGCAAGTATAAATTTAACCCCTTTTGATTCAACCAAAGAGTAATCATATTCTGGGTTAACACATAAAGCAACATTGGCAATTAGTGTCCAAGGTGTAGTTGTCCAAACAAGAAAATAAACATCTTCATCTTTTTTCTTCATTGGTACAATTACCGTATCAACACTCATTTCTTCATAACCTTGAGCAACTTCATGGCTAGCTAGTCCTGTACCACATCTAGGGCAATATGGAAGGATTTTTGCTCCTTCATAAAATAATCCTTCTTCCCAAAATTTCTTTAGTATCCACCATTCTGTTTCAATGTAGTTATTATCATAAGTTACATATGGATGTTTAAGATCGATGAATTGCCCCATTTTATTGGTAAGATCCGCAAATGTTTCTTCGTTTTTCCAAACAGACTCACGACACTTTTGATTAAATTCTTTTATACCATATCTTTCGATATCTTTCTTACCATTAAAGCCAAGTTCTTTTTCTACTTGTAACTCAACTGGAAGACCATGAGTATCCCAACCTACTTTACGTAAGACTTTATATCCTTGCATTGTCTTATACTTACAAATAGTATCTTTCAAGAATTTAGCTACCATATGGTGAAGTCCGGGATGTCCATTAGCTGTTGCAGGTCCATCATAGAAAACAAAGTATGGGGCATCGTTCCTATTTTCGATACACTTAGTTAGTATATCATCTTTAAGCCAACGTTCTAAGATTTTTCCTTCTACTACATCTACTGGATCTTTACTTAAACTTTTAAAATTTTTCATAACATTCCCTCCAAAATAAAAAGGATGATACCCAAGGAGTGCAAATGCACGGTACCATCCTTTAATTTACTTAATTATCTTAACGCGATTAACGAGATAACTTACTATATTTCAGTTATCCAACTCCCGAGTGATATATATAAGTTTTAAAATATTCTTCTTTCACCTAACAAGAACTCTCTACTAAGTTATCCCTTATACACGTATCTCGTTCATAATTTTTCCGATGTACTCATTATATATCAAAACTTTCTTTTTAGTCAAGTACTTTTTGACTGTCGAATTTTGACGTTCGTTTTTTCTTGATTTTATGTATACATCACCTTAGAATAAATAACCATTACCTTTAGTGGCAGTCTACTTTGCTAAGTGAGTAATCACTTTTGGGGGTTTTAACCTGAGAGATTAGATGAAAGTGAGGTGAAGTTATGAACGACAAATATTTTTGTCAAGTAATTTTAGTACTTATTATCATCATTTTCGGTGGAAAAGGAAAAAGACGCAATTAGCGTCCTACAAAAGTAGGCGTTACCACCACTAGAGGTAACACTTACATATTTAATATATCAAATTTTTTTTATTTTATCAATATTATTTTTTGAACTAAAAACTTTTGTAATGTCGAATTTTGTCATACTTTTTTTGTTGCTTTTATAAAGTTTTAATTTTAGAATAATTAACCGTTACCGGAGAGTGTTGTGCCTGCTTTAAATCTGAGTAATCTATTACTACTCATTATTGGTGGTTTTGGATAAAAGGAGGCAAAGATATGAACAAAGAAGAAAATATAAGTACTCTTTTAGTAATAATAATCTTATTGATTGTAGTTATACTGCAGTTGATTTGAAAAAGAGACACTAGCCTGAAGGCATAGTGTCTGTACACCAAATGCAGGCATTATCCACTAGGGGTAACGCTTACATATTTAATATATCAAAATTTTATGATTTTATAAATATTATTTTGTTAATCACAAAGTCCATCACAATATACTAAATTAAATGTATTCATAAATAAATGTTTGTTTATTTCATAACCAGTGATTGTGTAATTTCCATTTTCATTATAATAAACATAACCATTATCAGTTTCGTATACAGTAAATGGCTCACTATTTAAAATATTACTTAACTCTTCTTCTAATTGTGAAACTTCTTTAGGACTTCTAAAAACAATTAATTCATCCCAATATTCACCAGTGATTATAGAATATGAAGGGATAATCAATTCAGTATCACTATTATTAAGTTTATAAGTCATTGTGCCACTTGGATAAATTTTGCTATATTGATTAATACTATCAAACATCCAAATAGCTCCACTTATAGCTAATATTAAAAGTGCCCCTAAAGAAAATACTATTATTAATAATATATTATTGATTTTTTGAATACGTTTATTATCTTTCTTCTTTTTCTTCTTTAATTTACTTTTCAATAATTCATTTATTACAATTACTAATACTGCTTCTATAAATGAGATAAAAATAAATATCCAAAAATATTCATTACTAAATCCTAGAGGCCAACCCATAGCAGTCCAAGTAATTATAATCAAAAAAATGATTATTCCAGTAGAAATAATAATTTTACTTTTATCTTTTGTCAAAACATTACCTCCTTAATTAATATAATTTTATCAATTAAAGAAAAAAACTTCAATAATTTATGAAGTTTTTATAGCACATTCTTACTATCTATTTCTTTTTGAACCATTCCAACATAGATATTTTCAAGTATCCTAGCCCCTTCTTCACTGTCGGCTTCAGCTCTAAATATTATGTTTGGACCAGTATTACTAGCTCTAACAAGTGCCCAGCCATTAGTATAAGTAATCCTTACCCCATCAATATCATTTATTGGATAATTCATCGATTTAGCATATTCTTTTACTTTTTCGACAACTTGAAATTTGATATTATCTGCACACGGTATTTTTATTTCGGGGGTTGAATAGTATTTTGGAAAGCTCTCAACCATTTTACTAAGTTTTTCGCTAGTTTTACTCATTATTTCTAGGAAACGAAGAGTTGCATAAACAGCACTACAACAATCTGCATCACGATCACGGAAATAAACGTGTCCAGAATATTCTCCTCCGAAAGGTAGATTGGCTTCGTGCACTTTATATTCGGTATAACTAGCACCAGTTCGATAACATAAAGGAGTTCCTCCGATACTTCTTATATAATCATCAACACTCTTAGAACATTTTATATCATAAAGAAATGTTTTATTAGCTACATTATTAAACATATCACGGATGCAAATAATCATAAAATATTCAATTGGTAAGATTTCACCATTATCCATAACAATACCAATGCGATCTCCATCCCCATCATAAGCAACTCCAAAATCAGCTCTTTCTTTTTTGACGCGTTCTTGAAGCTGTTTCATATTTTCCGCTACTGCAGGATCTGGATGATGCGCAGGAAAATTCCCATCTAGAGTTTCATTAATATAAATTGGGGTACAAAAGCTATTATCAAAAACTTTTTTAACGATACTACAAGTTGCCCCATTTCCAGGATCAATGACAATTTTTCTTTTATTTTTACCATATTTAATAGAATACTTTAAATATTCTAAATATTTATCAGTTATATTGCTATTAGTAACTTTACCTAAACCATTATTAAAATTACCTGCTAGCGTATAGTTTTTAAAGTCTTCGATCATTTCTCCCCTGGCATTAATCATACCATCAAATGAAAACTTAAAGCCATTATCATCCTTAGGGTTGTGGGAAGCTGTAACCATTATTCCTGGCATTTGGTTTAAATAACGTCCATAATAATTCATTGGAGTTGTTGTTAAGCTATAATTTATGACATTACAGCCACTAGAAGTAATCCCTTTTATTAAATTCTGACTCAAAGATTCACTAGATAATCTATTATCGTGAGATACTATACAAGTATTTTTATTGTACTTTTCTTGTAAGTAAGAGCCATAACTTTTACCAACAGTATAAGCTGTTTGTTCATTAATTTCTTTAGGATATACCCCACGGATATCATAAGCCCTAAATATGCTAGTATCAATTTCGTTATTCATATCATCACCATCATCTAAAGTATAACAAAAAGACTTTTAAAAAACAATTAAGTAATTAAAAAAAGTATGTAGCATTACAAATACTATACATACTTTAATATGAAAATAAATCTTACAATTGCTGCTATAAATAATTTATTAGCCAAGATTCAAAACAAATGGATCAGTACTTGTTCCTGTACCGCTGGAAATTGTAGCTGTGGATGTCAGACTATATTACTTCTATTTGCCATTCTTGAGTTACTGTTCCAGTTGATGTTATTTCATAATTATCTGCTATTGTGATTAATCCTGTAGATTCAGTTATATCAAATCCTGTTTCTCCACCACTTGTCTTTCTTTCTAAAGAACCTAGTGTTGTTACTTCTGTACCATCTGGATCTGTTACCTTAAGTAATAACTCTGCTTGATTATCAACTGTTGTATATTCGAAGTTATTACTTGTAATATCTAAATATATATAATAATTTCTTGTGGCATTATTTGTTGCATTATTAGCGGTTAATGTGGCTCTCGCAAAAGTTTCACCACTTTTATTTCCTGCTCTTTGACCAAAGTCTTCTTGGTTTGCTGTTAAACTTATGGCACTTCCCGTTTGAAATGATAAGTTATCAGTTGTTGCAGTATTTGCATTAACATTAATATTTCCTGTTCCACCACCTTGTGCTGTGAAATATGCATATGTTGCTCCAACTACTACTGCTATTAGAGTTATTACTCCTAAAAATTATAACGCCAATGCTTTTTTCTCGTTTTTTACATTCATATAAACTATTCTCCTTACTATTTTCTATATTAATTTTAGAAAAATTTTACCTATAAGTCAATAGATTTATTTTAATTAAAGTTAATTAACTGTAAAGAAAAACTCTTCATTTATTTGAAGAGTCTAGCTATTTAATTATTGCTTCTAATGCAAGAGTTATCATATCATCTAGAGATTTTTGTCTATCTTCTATTGACATAACAACATTGGAGAATTTGGAATCAGCAACAGTTGCCATAGCAGTTGCTTTTCTGCCCATTGTATTTGCTATATGAACTAGAGCAAATGCTTCCATTTCTTCACCAAGGATCTTATCTTTATATTCACTTGGAATTCTTTCTAATACTCTATCATAGTCAATGTATGGTCCATAAACATCCATTGTCGTAAGCATACCAACGTGTAATTTATCTTGCATACCTAACTCTTTTGATGTGGCAATAATAGTGTCATTTAATTCTTTATTAGCTATTACTACATTATTTTTATAATCATTATAAGTATAAGCAAAATTTGATTCTGAATAAACGCTATCACTTAATAATATTTCGGAAACTTCTGCAGTTTTACTTACAGCTCCACAAGTACCAATACGAATTATTTTTTGAACATTAAAGAAATGAAATAATTCAAAAGCATAAATACTCATACTAGGCATTCCCATACCACTACCCATAACAGTTACTTTTTTACCCTTATAAGTACCAGTAAACCCTAGCATATTTCTAACACTTGTAACTAAACGAGCATCACTCAAAAATTTCTCAGCAATATATTTTGCCCGAAGAGGATCTCCTGGCATTAATACAAGTTCTGCAATATCATCATTATTTTCTACTTTAATATGAATTGGACTATCACCAATAAACATAATTTCACCTATCCTTCCAAATAAGAAGCAACTTTACCAGCAAAGTAACTCATTTTATATTCACTAGTTTGACCATAATTTAAATGATTACCAACGTGATCACTTTCCAATTGATATTCCCCTACAAAATATTTATTATTGTCTACTTCATAAGTAAAATAACGCACTTTATCACCTTTTACAGCAACTGCTATAGCTTTAGTATCAGTACCATAATCTGCACTAAATTCTGTGAATACTACAAAATAACCAGCAGATTCATTCGCAGTTAGATTACATTCAATAGGATTATTGGTAGCTCCTTTTTTACTACATGCTTTATTATAAGTATCTTTTGTAATAAAATACTCCATATTACGAGAATCTTTAATAATTTTGTTTACAAAAAATTCTTTGTTGGCAATAATCATATTAGGGATCACTACATTTGTGTGATAATAATTTAAACTTACTTCATTCATATGTTACCTCATTTTAATTGTAACAAAAAACCTACCAATTTTTCAAGAAACTAGATAGGGTTTACATGAATTATTGTCAAATAGATATCATCTAGGGCACTTATTTCTTTTTCTAATCTATTAGCAATATCGTGGGATTCGTATGTACTTAAAGAGCCATCGACAAAAATAGTAAATGAAACTTGGTACATATAACCAACTGGAGTTGCATTAAAATGTTGTATCTTTTTTACTTCTTGGTATTTTTCAATTATTTTCATTACTTCTTCCTTAGTTTCTTCATTCATCGCTTTATCCATTAAAACATTGTAACTTTCTAAAAATATTTTAATTCCTGTAATTAGTATGAATAAAGATATACCAAGACCTACGATACTATCTACCCAATAGATACCAAAGTAACCAAATATTCCTGATATGAGTGTAAATGAAGTTATAATCATATCATTACGATGATCTTTAGAATTAGCCAGTAATAACAAATTATGATGTTTTTTATAAATGCTATTAGTGTATAAAAATAAACCAAGCTTAACAATAATAGTCATCAAACAAACTAAAATGTACCAAATAGAAATATTAAATACACTTTTATTAAAAAATGATAGTACTGTATCTTTAAGCAAAGTTATAGCCACCATAATAATTAGAATACTAATTAAAAGCGAATAAATATATTCAGCTTTTCCGTGTCCTAAGTGGTGGTCTTCATCTCTTGGTTTGCTGGCAATTTTATTACCCACAAAAGTTAAAGCTGATGAAACAATATCACTTAAGGAATTAATACTATCAGCAATCATTGCTTGACTATGCGCAAGAAAGCCAATAATTCCTTTAATGATGAATAAAAAAAGATTACCCAACATTCCTAAAATACTAGCTTTTTTTGTTTTATTATATCTATCCATAATTACTCCCGAAAAAAAGGCAAGCACTTAACATAATTTAATCTGCACAGTAATTAAATTAGTAAGCACTTGCATTATAATAATATTATTTATGTTTGATTTTGTCAACTAAAAATTAGATATTCGTGATTTAAGTGCTCTATATATTTTATTAAATCATTATATTTTATTGCTAATGTTTTAGTATTTACCTCTGGATGCATAAGTAGTGTTTTATTTACTAAAGATTTATCGATGATTACTTTTACTAAATTATTGGTATCATTAATTATTCCTAAAGGAGTTACTCCTCCTTGATGTAAATTAAGAATTTTTTCTAATTCTAAGATGCTAGCAAAATGAAGCTTTTTGATATTTAAAAATTTTTCGAGAGCTTTAATATCTGCTTTAATATTATCAGGCAGGATATAAATGTAATATGCAGATGTATCACTTTTTAAGAAAAGATTTTTACAACCACTTCCAGCAATTTTATTTTTTAAATTAGTAGCTTGAGCTACTGTAAAAACAGCTTCGTGCTCTAATAATTCATATGATATATTTAACTCTTTTAAATAGTTTTCAATCATTACTACACTCTTCGTTATATTCCATATCTTTACTGCCAACATAGATATCTTTACTATCATTACAAATATACATAGAAAAATCATCATCTTGGTATACAGTAACATCTTCTTGATAATCGATAATTTTAAAATATTTATTTAAATTATCTAAATCAATTTCATTATTTTTTAAAGCTTCTTCTAAGGTAAAATAATAATCATTTTCATCAGTAAATGATACATTTATACAATTTAGGTATAAATCATAATTATCCATTTCAACTTTTCTTAAACTATTACAAGAATCATCAGCAGGATGGGCATAAAAATAATCGTGTTCTTGCGTAATGTTACGGCCTACATTTAAATCGATGATAAATAGGATATCCATAACAATGATAGCCAAAGAAACTAATCCTAAGATAATATATTTTGTTAATTGAGGAATGTTTAAATCACTATTAAATAAATGGCGTGCTGGTGTAATTAAATTAGTCTTTTTAAGTACTGTAAAGAATAATATTGCTCCACCGATATTTAAAATAAAGTCATCAATATCGAGTCTTCCTGATGATAATAAGAATTGGAATACTTCAATTCCTAGCACAGCAATAAATAGTATTTTTAATTGACTTTTATATGATTCATATTTTTTATCTAATAAAACTAATAAAAATGATAAAGGCATCAAAGCAATTAAATTACCTAAAAGATTATATATTTTAACACCTAAATTAATATTACCTGTTAGGAAATGAATAATTGTTTTAAAGGGAATTATATTTATTTCACTTAAGTAATTTTTTAAGAAATGGGCATCAAATAAAGCAAAGTCTGGTCTATTAATAAATATTGTTAAACTAATTAAGAGTATTATATAAAGAATTATATATAACTTTATATTTTTCTTATATGTTTTTTCTTTATTTATAATTAAACCCACTACAAAGACGTGCAATGCTAATAAAATAAAGAAAAGTAAAAACAAAATATAAGCGGAAGAAAATTTAGCATAATTTATTAAATATTCTCCGAACACTATTATAGAAAATATTAAAAGACCAAAATTAAATATTAGTAATTTTTTGTTCATGACACAATCTCCTTTGCAAATATTATATCAAAAGAAAAACAAACACCCAAGTGTTTGCTACTTAAAATGAGTAATTATTCAATTATTTGACAATTAAGGGCAAATGAAAGTTGCGTATTTGCAACTTTCTTTAAATGTTATTATTGATTGTTTTTTCTAAAATCTTTTTAACATCTCTTTCGTTGAATGGTTTAAGTAAGATGTCGACGATTTGATATTTATAAGCTTTTTCAATCGATTCTTTATCATCTACTCCCGTAATTATCGATGTTGGATATTTTTTTAATAGATCATTGCTTTTAAAATAATCCAAAACTTCAAATCCATCGACATTTGGCATATTTAAATCAAGTAAAACTGCCTTAATTTTACTATTTTGAACTTCATCATTAATTATATCGATTGCTTCTTTGCCATCATTAGCAACAATTACTTCAAAATCATCTTTGAATATTTTTAAAATGAAATTTCTAATTAAATTGGAATCATCTACAACTAATATAGCTTTATCGTGATTTACTTCTGGCTTTTTATATTCAGCTTCAGTTACACCACCAACACCAAAATATTTTTTCACTAAATTAATAACTCGATTAGCTTCTGTCATTAATTCATCAAAATGTTCTGTAACATAATATAAGTTATTGGCTTTACTTTGCATTTCGTGCTCATAAGCTAATTCTCCTAGAGCATCAAAGCCAAAATATCTGGCATCACTTTTAAGAGAATGGACTTGTATAGCATAATTAGCCATATCACCAATTTCCTTATAATTTTTTAACATTTGAAGTTTAGTAGGCACTTCACTTAAGAAAACTTCTAGTGTTGCATCATAAGTTTCCATATCTCCAAATAATTCTAGAGCTTTTTTAACATTTGCTCCATTTTCAATCAAAATATTAACATCTTTCATCCCGAATTCACTCCTTAATCATTATTTAAATATTTGTTAATAATTTTATTTAACTCATTTTTATTAATTGGCTTTGCTAAATAATCATCAAAACCATCCTGCAAATATTTTTCACGCATTCCAGTTAAGGCATTAGCTGTAAGAGCTATCGTCTTAGTGGCAAATCCTGGAATAGCTTTTAGTTTTTTTAATGTTTCTACCCCACTCATCTTTGGCATCATATCATCAAGCATTATTAGATCATATTTTTTACCTTCCGATATTTTTTCCAGACAAGCAAAACCACTATCCACACTTTCCACTTCTATACCATAAGTTTCTAATAGTCTTTCAGCTACTTTTAAATTTATTTTATTATCATCGACGAGTAATACTTTTTTGTTTAAAGCTTTTACTTCATCGACAATTTTTTCCGCCTCAACTTTAATCGTTGGATTTTTGACAATCCGTTGATCAAGGCAAACTGTAAATTTGGATCCCTTACCAAAGACACTTTGAACTATTATCTTGCCGTGCATTAAATCAACTAATTTTTTAGTTATAGCAAGACCTAGTCCTGTTCCTTCGATAGTAATATTATCCTCTAAATCCAGTCTTTCAAATTTATTAAATAATCTATCAATATTTTTTTCTTTTATACCAATACCAGTATCTTCAACTGATATTATTAAACGACATATATTATCTTTTATTACTGAACTAATTTTAAATTCAATCCAGCCCTCTTTAGTATACTTTATAGCATTAGTTAAGATATTAACACAAATTTGTTTTATCCTACTAGCATCACCATATAATACCGGTGGCAAAGAAGCATCAAAATTTGTTTTAAATTCAATTGGCTTTTCGCCGAGTCTTCCTTTACATAATGACACCAGTTCATCTAATATCTTTTTAGTACTATATTCATTATTTACAATTTCTAGTTTATTAGCTTCAATTTTCGATATATCGAGTATTCCATTAACAATTTCAAGCAAATTATCTGAGGCCATAACAATATCTCTTACCTCATCTTTAGCTTTATCTGGAACATTTTCATCTTCTAAAAGCAAATTACTAAATCCTACAATAGCATTTAACGGAGTTCTTATCTCGTGCGACATATTTGATAAAAAGTCCGTTTTGGCGGCGTTTGCTTTCTCCGCTTGATCCCGAGCAATATTAAGCTGCTCAATCATTTTTATATCGGGATTTTCAATAGTAAAGTACATTAGGAATGTAATAAATACTAATGCCGGATTAATAACTAAAACACTTGGAAATGCTTTTTGAATAACTACTACAAATATAAAAACAATTAATATTATAAATAATGGCCAGTATTTTTTTAGCTTTAAATTTTTTATGTTTTTGAATAGCAAATAGATCATACAAACTATACATAAACCACATAATACATAAATGGCATTAACACCTATTCCTGAAGGAAGAAGTATTCCACCTTCATTATTAATATCAATTGGAAGAGCACTAATTATTAATACAAAGAAAATTAAAATCCCCAAAGAATAATAAAGAAACCGTTCATTAACTTTATCTTTTTTCTTAATAGTAAGGATTACAAAATATAAAGTAAATGCATAAAGCCAAATTAGAAAGCACTCAAATAATAATTTCATTACCAAATTATAAGCTAAAGCATTAGCATCAATTCCATTTATTACCATAATAAAACTGGTTATTTCCACTATAGTGCTGATTAGGGAAACAATAATTAAAATTGCATATACTCTATTTTCTAAAATATCTATTCTCTTTTTAGAAAAATATACAAAAATCAATAATATTATAAATATTAACCCAAATATTGTTATATTGATACTTCCCATATTAATTACCTCTATTTTATAATTAAAGTATAGCATAAAAAAAAGTAATAAACAATAATCTATTACTTTTCTCTTTGTAATTTTATTCCATTATTTTTAGTAACTATATTACCTTTTATAGTAAATTCTTCAGTATCGAAAATGTTTTCTGCTTCTAAACGACGATAATCACATTTTTTATTTACTTCACTGTAAGGAAGTTCAGTTTTAAAAATAAAGTATTTAGGTATTGATACTGGATTAATTCTTTTACCAATTGTATCAGTAAGTTCACTAACTAATGCTTCTTTATCACAATTTTCATTTTTTAAAACTATATGAATAACTGGAACTTCTCTTTCTACTTCATCATTCATTTTAACGCAACTACATTTATCTACCAAAGGATTTTCACTTACTAAATCTTCTACTATGCTAGTCCAAACTTTGGCTCCACTTCTAGTAAGCATTCTTTTAGCTCTTCCTCTATGAAATACTTTACCTTCATTGGTCATAAATCCTAAGTCATCAGTATGTAACCAAACTTTACCATCTTTGTGAGTTCTTAAAGTTCCCTTAGTAGCAGTTTCATTATCAAAATAACCTTTCATTACTGTTGGACCTGATATGCAAATTTCACCGATAGTTCCATATGGCAATTCTTCACAAGTATCAAAGTCAAATATTGCAACATCGATATTAAAGAATGGTATACCAATAGAACCAACTTCACGAGCATTGCTCTTAGAATATGTTGCTGCAGCAGTACATTCACTCATTCCATATCCTTGATGAACAGTTGCAGTACCACCGTGAGCTTTAATATATTCATCAAATTCTTTTTCTTCTTCGTTAGATAATTTATCTCCACCAGAAATTGGAGCTACCATAAATGAAGTATCATCTAAAATATTAGCCTTACGAATATTTTCAAGTAATATTGGTCCAGACATAAATATATTAGGTTGATATTCTTTAATTAAATATGGATATTGTTCAACGGTAAAGTTAGATACTAAACTAACTTCAACACCTAAAGACATATTACCGTGAGTGGCATTAAAATAATAAGCAATTGCTGGAGGTAAAACATTTAAACTTTTTTTACCATAATCAAATTCATATTCACCGTAATGAAGGGCGTGAACCATACAATTTAAGTTATTATTAGTAAGTTGAACTCCTTTGGGATCTCCAGTTGTGCCACCGGTATAGACAATAGCACTAGTATAGTCTGATAAATCAATCGAATCATCTAAAGGCATATCAACAACTTCCATATTTTTCCATTCTTTATATGTTCTAAATTTAGGATTAGTTGCCAAAATATCAGCAGTTAGTTTAGCAGTATCTTGAGCAACATTTATTTGAGAAGCCACTATTTCTTCAACACTTGGAGCTTCTTCACCTTTCTTTTGAGCTATTTCTTTTTTTACAAAAGCATCCTTAATTACCATATTCTTCTTTTGTTCAGTATTTAGAGATTCGAATAAATCAACAATGTAAACATTTTTTAAATTTTCATCTTTTTTAGCAACTTCCAAAACATTTTTTAAAATAAATGGTGCATTACTAACAAATAAATATTTTGATTTGGTTAAATCGACCATATATTGAATACGATCAGGACTTTCATCAAACTTTATCATATTAGTTGTAACACCCATTTTGGATAAAGCATACCAAATAAATAATACTTCTGGGGTATTAAGCATTACTAGGGATACGGTATCTCCAGCTTTTAAGCCCATTGTTTGAAATCTTTTAATATTGTCTTCAACTTCTCTTTTGATATCTTCTCTACTGAATTTTCGACCATAATAATTTAAAATTGGGGAATTGCCAAATTTCGCAGTATAATTTAAGAAAAAATCAAAAGTATTAGTTCTCTCAAAATCTAAGTTGATAAATCTTTCGTCGTACCATTTTAGCCATGGCTTGTCAATTGATGCATATCCAGTTTGTGGTCCAAGGATTTTGCCATCAGCGATACCTTTTAAATAATCTCTTCTTGCTAAGGCATCGCCGGCATCTAAATTTTCTAATTCATTTTTATAGTCTGATAATATTTTATTCATCTCTACCTCCTATATTATCCAGGTTCATTATATTATAGGAAAACGGTAAAAACAATATTTTTTTAAAATATTGTATCAAATATGATACAATATCAGTGGTGATAATTATGGATTACGATATTAATTATATTGAAACATCTTATAATGCAGAAGAATTACACGATATATTTATTAAAGAATTTATTCAATTTAGGAAAGAAAACAATTTAACGCAAGAGTTATTTGCTAAATATTCTAATGTAACACGTGAAAAAATAGCTAGAATTGAATCTAACTATTCTTCGCCATCATTACTAAGTTTACTTAAGATACTTGCCCCGATTGGGTATACAATAAAAATTGAAAAAGTAAAGAAAAACTAATTATTTTCAAGTACTCCTTTTATTCTTCTTACACCAGCTGAGGATGATTCTTCCTTTGTTATTTTAAATGTTCCAAGTTCACTAGTGTTATTTACGTGTGGTCCACCGCAGATTTCTTTAGAAAAGTCGCCGATGGAATATACTTTAACAATGCTTCCGTAACGGTCTTCAAAAGTTCCGTGAGCACCTTTATTTTTAGCTTCTTCATAAGGCATTTCTTCCATAGTTACAGGAATTCCTTCTTTAATCTTTTCATTAACTATTTTAGTAAGTTCTGCTTTTTCTTCATCAGTCATTTTGTGATCGAGATTAAAATCAAAACGAATTCTCTCACTAGTTATATTACATCCCTTTTGAATGATATCTGGTCCATACATAGTTTGAAGTGCTGCAAGCATAAGGTGAGCAAGTGTATGATATTTAGTTGATTCATAAGAACTATCAGCAAGACCACCTTTAAATGAACCAGCATCAATAGTTCGCGATTTTTCTTGATGTTCTTTAAATTTTTCTTCGAATCCTAAAGTATCAACTTTTAAACCATTTTCACGAGCTAATTCTTCGGTCATTTCTAAAGGGAAACCAAAGGTATCGAATAATTTGAAAGCATCTTCCCCACTTATGATGTCCCCTTCTAGGTGTTTAATTACTTTATAAAATAATTTTTCACCATCTTTAATAGTTTTACCAAATTTAATTCCTTCGCTCTCTAATTCTTTATAAATAAATTCTTTATTTTTATCTAATTCTTTATAGACATCACTATAATCATTAATAACTACTTCGGCAAGTTTAACTAGTTCATCTTCCATAAGTCCAAGTTTTCTTAAGTGTCTTATAGCACGACGTATAAGTCTTCTTAAAACATATCCTGCTCCAACATTAGATGGAGTAATACCGTGATCATCTCCTAAAATAAATGTAGATGTTCTTACGTGATCCATAATAATACGAAAACTTTTTTTATTTTCTTCATAACTTTTGCCAGATAACTCTTCGATTTTTTCTTTTAAGTTTTGGAAAACATCAGAATCATATACCGACTCTAAGCCATTTAATACGGTGATAGTACGTTCTAGCCCCATACCGGTATCAACATTTTGTTGTTTAAGTTTAGTTAAATTGCCCGATTCATCACGATAATATTCCATAAATACATCGTTCCAAATTTCTAAATATTTACCACAATCACAAGCGGGATTGCAGGTATCACTACATTTTGGTTTGCCGGTATCATAAAACATTTCAGTATCAGGGCCACACGGGCCAATACCACTACCTAAAATCCAAAAATTATTTTCTTTAGGTAAATAGAATAAATGATCTTCAGATACTCCAAGGCTTTTCCAAATATTATAAGATTCTTCATCTCTTGGAGCTGTATCATCTCCCGCAAAGCAAGTAAAATATAATTTTTCTTTAGGAATGTTTAAATAATCTTTACTAGTTAAAAATTCATAACTCATACGGATAGCTTCATCCTTAAAATAATCCCCTAAAGACCAATTTCCTAACATTTCAAAGAATGTTAAGTGGGAATTATCACCAACTTCATCAATATCGCTAGTACGGATACATTTTTGAACATCACATAGTCTTTTTCCGGCAGGGTGATGTTCACCAAGTAAGTATGGTACTAAAGGATGCATTCCCGCAGTGGTAAAAAGAACTGTTGGATCATTTTCGGGAATAACGGAAGATGATGGAATTATTGTATGATTGTGCGACTCAAAAAAATGCAAATAAAATTCTCTTAATTCCTTACTTGTTAGTTGTTTCATTTTCTATTCCCTCCAAATATTTAAATACCTTATCTTTTAAAACATTTAAATCATCATTAGCAAATGTGTAGTCAATTTCATTATAATCTTCTAAAGCAGTTTCAGTTATATGAGATTGTTGAGCAACAGTTAATTTGCTTTTAGCAAATTGATTTACAACCAAAAAACTATAAACATCATCAAAATTTTCTTTTAATTCTTCATATTCTTCTGGCATACGAGCATCAGCAATAATGACAATATCAATTCCTGCAAGAGCATAGATATTAATATCTTCAATCATTCTTTTAGTAAAGAAATACTTATCATATCCTCTTATTTTAGAACCAAATTGTTGTAAAAAATCTCTCGGTTTATTTTGACTAATACCATCCCAATCTGTAAGTTCCTTAGCAAATTCTTTTAGGTATTTGCTATATTCGGTAATTACGCACTTCTTTAGTTTGTAAATGTAAAACTCATTGATAAATTTGGCAACTTCACCTTTACCACTACCACTTTTACCCCCAACAATAAATATTTTCATAAATCCCTCCTTAAAAAACAAAAAGAATGGCTCCAAGGAGTGCTAAAAAGCACGGTACCATCCTTTAATTAACTTAATTATCTTAACGCGATTAACGATTAATCTCCAAAAGCAGCATTAAATAATATCTTTATTAGTTTCCACCATCCACTAATTCTCTAGAAAAGATTAATTATTTAAAATCTTTTTTCAAACGATTACTTAATTAATATAACATACTTGAATTTATTCTTCAACTACTTCAGCTCTTTTTTCTTGGAATATTTCAAACTTCTTTATTCCAAAACGCCATATAACCTTGAATATTGACATAATTGGTACTGCCAAAATCATACCAACAATACCGAAGAAATGTCCAAAAATAAGTAAGCTACAAATGATTGTTACAGGATGTAATTTAGTAGCTTTGCTCATAACTACCGGTTGTAAAATATAACTTTCTACTAATTGAACAATTATAGCAATTACCAAGACGCCAATTCCAATTAAAGGGCTTTGGGTAAATGCTACAATCGCCGCTACTGCAGTACCAATATATGGGCCAATATAAGGAATTAAATCGGTTATACCACAGAATAAACCAAATAATAATGCTGAGTTAAGGCCAACGATTGAAAACCCAATTGTATCACAAACAAATACCATACAAGCTACTAAAAGAGTACCGTTTACACTTTTTCTTACTTCCCTACCAATGTTTTCAAGTAAATCTGCCACTTCCATTTGATATCTTTTAGGTATTAATTTAAGAAGTAAATTAGTTACATTATCAAAATCAAATAACATATATAAACCAATGATTAGGCCAAAAAATATTGTGCCAAGACCACTGAATAAACTACCCATAATACTAACAACAGTTGTAGGAATACTACTAGATATACTATTACCATAAGCAGTAATACCATTTAATATACTGTTCTTTATGCCATCGATATCTACTCCTTCAACATCAATTTTAGCAAATATATTATTAATAAAATCAGTTATATCAGTCATTATACCTGGGAGTGTTCCAATAAGTTCATTTAATTCATTATAAATGATTGGAATAAAAATCCGGAAGAAGACTACTAAAAAAGCTATAAATACTATATAAACTATAATAGAAGCTATAATTCTTGACATTCCTTTTTTAGTCATTTTATCTACTAATGGAGCAAATAACCAAGCAATTATAAAGCCAATAAAAAGTGGTGATATGACACTTAAGACATTGCCAATAAATCTAAAAACACCAATTTCTCTAAATAGCAATATGGCTACTAAAATAATACTTATAACCAAAACTATAAATAGTAATTTTAAAATATTTTTACTTAAATAAATTATTTCATTTAAACCATCTGTGTCAATTTTACTCTTTTTTCGAAACATAATATATACCTCACATACTATTATATAACAAAACTAAAACTTTTATGGCAAAATTCCCAAAATTTGCCATTATTTGACAAGAAAAAAGCAACAATTTATGCTACTTTATCCCTAATTAATTCTTTTTCTTGGACTTTTTCTCTTTCTTGATCACGTAATTCAAGTAAATAAACTACAAATTTTCGCATATTTAAATATGGTACATTAAATAATACATCACAAGCAGCAGCAATATTATTATTGCGCATTGTTTCTTTAAAGTTTTGTATAGTAGCATCGTCTTTAATGAAAGATCCAAATTTATTAATAATCATATTCATTACATTTTTATCTTCCGAATGATCTTTTAAAAATAAATCAATACGGAAATTATCGTAGAAATCTCGATCAATTACAGGAATTGGGTTGTGTTTTTGGTTATCTTGAACAACTAAAGTTCCACTTATATATCTTAAATCAGCTATGTTTGCTCTTTTTATAGATTCTATTATTTCAGTTGCTTCAAAATGCATTGTAAAAGTATCTAATTCCAATAATGTATTAGGTTGATAGCCATTAGCGATATCTAATTTAGATATATCGATTAGGCAATAATCACCAGGACGATTCATTAAAGCTAAAAAATGTTTTTGCACTTCTGGTTTCTTCATTAAATATCACTCCCTTTTTAAATGAAGAGAGTATTATATCATAAGTGTTAAGTTATGTCAAATCGATTAAAACATTTTATCGACATTTTCAGGAACCTTATCTTCAACAATTTTATTTATAATTTTTTCTTTTTGTTCCTCAGTTACTTTTTTACCAGTCATTTTACTTAATGTATCTATTACTTCTCTTAGTGTTCCTTCATCTTTCATATTACCATTTTGCAGTTTTTCAGCAAGTGATAGTATAGTACTTTTATCTACTTTTGTTTTCTTTTCCACCTTTTTAAAAAAATCATCACCAAATTTCATATTACACCTCTAAAATATTATATGCAATTCTCTATTTTTGGAGAATTTGACAAATATTAGATAAATATATATAATATGGGCATCAAAAAAAGGGGGCAATTATGCTTAAATATAGTGATATTACAGAAGTATTTAATAAACATACTTTACAAGAATTAATATTTAATTATACAAAAAGACAAAGGTTAAATAAAGAACTAAATGAGAGTGTTGCTAAAATGGTTGTTGAAGAATTATCTATCGATAGTGATGCTTTACCTGGAAGTTACACAACAAAGTTAGGTATTTTATTGTCGGCGTTACTAGGAAGTGGAAGCGATGAAGGAATGGAAATTGCTAGAAAGATTCTTAACTTGTATGATTATCGCAGTAAACAAGAAATAATTGTAGCAACACAATATATCGATCAATATCAAACTAATGATATAGATATTACTTTATTTTCTTATGTAATGAATGGTTTAATTTCTGTTTTTAGCATTACCGAAAAACCAGAATTAGGATTTTCTTTAGATACAGACTTTGGAAATATTAATGTTGCAGCAGCGAATGAAGTTTTAGATATTCCAGAGATTCCTAGTGAGGAAAGACGCCAACTATGTCATCAAATAACTTCCAAAGCTTTATTTGATTATCCTAACCTTTATGGCGCATATTACTATATTCCGCAAGCTTTTAAAGGATGCTTGGAACATTCTGTCTTAATCGATGAAGATGATAACTTAGTTATAGATCTAGCTAATAATGCAGCAATGAAATTAGACATATGGAAAGGACTATATGGAGAACCAGTATTTGTTATAAAAGGAAATGAATTTAGAGAATTATATAAAAGAATACTAGATGAATATAATGAACATATACATATGGCAGCAATTGAGGAAGCAAGAAGAATCAGAAAACAAAACAGATAAACTAACTAGCTTATCTGTTTTTGCTTAAAGAGAAAGAATAAATGGATCTGTTTGAGTTCCTGTACCACTAGAAAATTCTACACTAGACTCTAGATAAAAGGACGGGCGAACACCAATCGTAATGAACACAGAGTTATTGCTCACGTTACCGCCGCTCCTGGAATTCACAAAAAACGCATTACCGGTAGAGTCCGTAAGACGGGAAATTAACCATTCCTCTAAGCCTAAATATAGCCAATTACCTGTTCCATAATTATCATATAATGCTGTTGTCCATTTTTCTGGACTTGCTCCATATCCATAATCTGATACATACATTAATCCTATTTTCATTGTTTCTTCATATCCACTTTGTCCTGTTCCTACTTCTACATCATAATATTGTTTTGCTGTATTTGCTGCACTCCAATCCATTCCTCCGACCTGCCAAGTTGACTCTGCTATTAGATTTTGCCATTCACTACTTAATGTATTATAGTATGTTGTATTTAGTGTTGTATATATATCTGGTTTTGTTGTTTCATCCCAAGTATTATCACCATCTGCATCCCAAGCATAGTTTCCATACCTTGTTGCTTTGATTAGTTTGACTTGATTATTAAATACTCCTATTATTCTATATTGGTTATCTGCATTTTGGCAATCTACTCCTGTTGCTCCGAAACATACATAATTATTTGGATTAGCCCCACTATATCTGTATGAATTATCTGCTGCCCCATTTGCTAAATCGGCATCGTGATAATATAATCCATTATCGCCATCTGTTCCGGTATATAATGTTTGAGTTATATATTCAGCAAAGTTTCCTAAACTTGTTGTCATTGGATCTTCTTG
>CALVKJ010000011.1 GCA_944332675.1 uncultured Bacilli bacterium | reverse complement strand
GGACAAAATCCTTTATAGGTGACGATAGCTTAGGTGATACACCTCTTCCCATCCCGAACAGAGAAGTTAAGACCTAAAACGCCGACAATAGTGTAATGCTAAGATAGGAAGTTGCCTATTTTTTTTTGCTTTAAATTAACTGTAAAATAATCACTAATACCTTGTATAAGTGTTTTTTTTAATTTATAATGTATTCAGGTGATTAATTATGGAATATAAATTTACTTCACGTTCAGTTGAAGACACATTAACATTAGCCCAAAACATCGAAAGTGAAAAATTTCCTAATATGGTTATTTGCCTTATAGGGGAACTAGGTAGTGGTAAAACAGTATTCACCAAAGGTTTTGCAGCAGCCCTTGGTATTGAAGATACTATTACAAGCCCAACTTTTAACATTATAAAAGAATATTTAAGTGGAGAACTTCCACTATATCATATGGACGTTTATCGCTTAGAAGAAACTGATGAGAGCATTGGGTTTAAAGACTATTTCAATAAAGGTGGAGTAACTATCATTGAATGGGCGGACATTATAAAAGACCAACTTCCAGAAGAAAAGCTAGTTATCAAATTTAAAGTAATTGATGAAGATACAAGAGTTTTAGTATTTATGCCTTATGGTGAAAAATATGAAGAACTTTGCAGTGCGGTATTATAATGTATACTTTATTTATTGATACCCATCTTTGGGATATTTTGATATATCTTTTAAAAGATGGCGAAGTTGTTGATAAAGAATGTGTTATCGACAAAAAAAATAATAGTGAATATATTTTTCCAAGCATTGTAAAAGTAATTGATGGTATTAAATTGTCGGAAATAATTGTTGTTAATGGCCCTGGATCATTTACTGGAGTCCGTTTAGGGGTTACTGTTGCTAAAACACTAGCATATACCCTAAATATACCAATAAAGACCGTTACAGCTTTAGAATGTATGGCTGTAAGTAATAATGTCCACAAAGTTGCCTTCAGCGATTCCAATGGCTATTACGTAGGTAATTTTGATGAAACTTTTAATTTAATTGGTGATTACACTTATTTAAAAGATCAAGACTTTGCCAATTTAAATACTAACAATGATTACTTAACAGAATATAATATCGATGTTGAAAAAATATATGCATTCTTAAAAAATAGAAAGAATATTAATCCTCATCAAGTTAAACCTATATATATTAAAAAAATTGGAGTAGAAATTGATAAGAGTAGCAAGTAATAAAGATGTTGCTGAGATCAACAAATTAGGAAGTATGCTTCATGAAAACTTTGCAACCACTTTTCACATTGAAACAGAAATTGATAGTGAACTTGCTATTGTATTAGTTAGTGAAAATCCTGATTATATCGATGCCTACTTATATGCTTTAGATTTTGGAGATAATGTTGATCTTTTGAGTATTTATGTTGCTGAGGAAAATAGAAATAAACACATTGGTACTAAAATGCTTACATATCTTATTAATAACTATTGTTACCAAGATAATAAAACAATTACTTTAGAAGTATCTTGCGATAATATACCAGCATATGAAATGTATAAGAAGTTAAATTTTAAAGTAGTTGGAAGACGAAACAAATATTATGGCAATGAAGATGCCTATATTATGAAGTGGGGTGATTAAATGAAAGATATTTATATTTTAGCTATTGAAACATCTTGTGATGAAACAAGCATAGCAATTGTTAAAAATGGTAGTGAAGTAGTAGCTATAACTATTCTTACCCAAATGGATACTCACGCCGAGTTTGGGGGAGTAGTACCGGAGATTGCATCACGTATGCATACCGAAAATATAACTATGGTTTTAGAAGAAACACTTAATAAAGCTGGTATGCAAGTAAGTGATGTCGATGCTATTGCAGTAACTTATAAGCCTGGATTATTAGGTTCCCTACTTGTTGGTATTGAATTTGCTAAAGTTTTATCTTATGTTTATAATAAACCTTTAATTAAAGTGAATCACTTAATTGGTCACATCTATGCTAATGCTGTTAATAACAAATTAGAGTTTCCTTTGCTTGCTTTAGTTGTAAGTGGTGGACACACTGAACTAGTTGTTATGAAAGATGACTATGACTTTGAACTTTTGGGTTCCACTTTAGATGATGCTATCGGTGAAGCTTATGACAAAGTAGCAAGAATTTTGAGTATCCCTTATCCTGGCGGACCTGGTATTGAAAAACTAGCACTAGAAGGAAACCCATCATACGACTTGCCGAAACCTGTTTTAGATAATACTTACAATTTCAGTTATAGTGGTTTAAAAAGCTACATTATAAATCTTGTTCATAATGAAACTCAAAGAGGTAATGAGATAAGACGAGCTGACTTAGCAGCAAGCTTTCAAGTAACTGCTGTTGACGAATTATCAAGAAAAGTTGATTTAGCTTTAAAAAATACAGGTATTAAAAATGTTATTGTTGCTGGAGGAGTATCAACTAATAAATACCTTCGAGGTGAAATAAAAAAGGTTGCTGATGCCAACGATGCCAAATTAACAATACCAGACTTTATTTATTGTACGGATAATGCCGCGATGATTGGAGCTGCAGCATACCCATTATATTTAAAACACGATTTTGCAGACTATTCTTTAAATGCAGAATCAAGTGCGAACATTTGTTGAAAATTTGTGGACAATATGTCCTTTTTTTGTTATAATTAATATGTATGGGGCAGTATTTTGGTTTCGACATATGTTACTAGATATGATTGCAAGTGGTCGGCATACCTTAAGTGCAAACCTAAAATTAAATGACGAAACTAATAACTATAGTTTCGCTCCTGCTTTTGCCTAATAGTAGGTTAAGGGAGCACTTCTACTTAATTTCTCTTATAGGTTAAGATAGGGGTTCATAAATATAAGATATAATATATTATTTGTTTAGGATAATATATCGAAATTTACTAAACTTACTAATTATGAGGTTAGTGTAGAGCCATTTAATTAGGACATTACAAATCTACCTAAACTTGTAGATATTGTATAATAGGGCATATTGGACAGGAGTTCGATCCTCCTCTGCTCCACCATTAAGTTTATAACTCCCGTAAATACGGGATTTTTTATTTTTTAAAATAAGTTATAAACATAAAAATAATATAAGTAATGATAGCAAAAATAATGGTATAGTTTTCCAATTTAAATTCCGGTTGCTTCATCACAAAATAAGATATTAACTCAGCAATTAATATAGCAATAAAAGTTACTAAAATTTTAATAACATTTCTTTCTCCAAATATAGAAAAAAGAATGGATGCTAATATAATATATATTGGTATTGCTACAATTGCACTAATAAAGGTTGAAAAGCAAATGTTATTGACATACATTTTCTTAACAATACTAATCAATTTTTGAGTAATTCCCCCGATTAACATACTTCCAAATATAACTTTAGAGTGTTCCCACAAAGAATTATTTATTTGCGAAAATATACTAGTAAAAAAGTTGGGAAATTTTTTATATAAAAAATATAAAGGGAGTGATGCTAAAGAAGCCATAATTGTTCCAATTATTTTAAACTTAAGTATCCAAGACATATAATCACCTTATTTTTAGTATGAGTAAAAATTAATATTTAATTCTTTTATAAAAAGATTTATAATTGTTCTAGGAGTGAAAAATGCATAATTACAACGATATTTTAAATAGATTATCTAAATCAAAGTTTCGTAATTCTTTTCATCTTAAAACAAAAGACTTTGAATATATCCAAAATAAAGGAATAGACACAATAAGAAAACATGCTTATGACTTTATTAATAGTAGGCTGGCTCCTGCCGTAATTCCCAACGATGGCAAACAAACACCTATGCGTGGACATCCAGTATTTATTGCTGAGCACGCTACAGCCACTTGTTGTAGATCTTGCCTTTATAAATGGCACCACATATCTAAGAATAAAAAACTTAATCAAGATGAAATAGATTATATCGTAAATATAATTATGATGTGGATAAATAAAGAGTTATCCACACAAAATAATAGAAATATGAATATTAAGTGAAATTCGCAATTTTTGTTGACAAATAATACGTATTTGCATATAATGGTTCACGTAGAAACTAATTTTTGAAAACTAAGTAAGGTGTATTAGGATGAAAGAAAATATTGGTAAGATAATGTTATTTATGAAAAAAACTAAGATTAAGTTTGATGAAGAAATTACTAATGTTGCTAAAAAAATGGGAATTAGTAAACCAGAAGCAGATGTCTTGCTTTTTTTATCGAATAATTCTGAGCTTAATCGCGGTTGTGATATGGTGGAAATCCGCGGATTTTCTAAAGCGTATGTTTCTAAAGGCGTAGGAAAACTTCTCCAAAAAGGCTACATTTCTTTTGAAACAGATACAAAAGATCGCAGATACCAACATATAATTGTAAATGAGCCCGCAAAACCAATAATACACGAACTTAAAGTTGTCGAAAAAAGAGTTTTTAAAAAATTGTGGGAAGGTATAACTGATAATGAAAAGAAAATATTTTACTCAGTTATCGAAAAAATGACCAAAAATATTTAGAAAGGAAATGCGTATGCTAAGATTATTAAAAAAATTAGAAAAAAAAGATTGGTTGTTAATAATTGTTTCAACCGCTTTAATAGTTTTCCAAGTTTGGCTAGATTTGAAGTTGCCGGATTATATGTCACAGATTACTCAATTAGTCCAAACTGAAGGAAATCAAGTATCTGAAATTCTAGTTGAAGGATCAAAAATGCTTCTATGTGCTTTAGGAAGTTTAGTTGCTGCTGTAATAGTTGGTTATATTGCCTCATACATTGCTGCATCTTTATCTAAAACACTGCGTAAAGACATTTTTGAAAAAGTTGAAAATTTCAGTGAAGGTGAAGTTAAAAAGTTTTCTACAAGTAGCTTAATTACTAGAACTACTAACGACGTTACCCAAATTGAAATGCTTGTTGCTATGGGCTTACAACTATTAATTAAATCCCCAATAACAGCAATATGGGCTGTATCCAAGATTTTAAATAAGAGTTGGCAGTGGAGTGCTGTTGTTGGTGGAGGCGTTTTAATCCTTCTGATAACTTTGATATTCTTGATGTTAATTGTTTTACCAAGATTTAAAATTGTTCAAAAATTACTTGATAAAATTAATGGTGTTACTCGTGAAAATCTAACAGGTATTAGAGTAGTTAGAGCCTTCAATGCTGAAAATTATCAAGAAGAAAAATTTGCTGAAGTTAATAACAAATTAACAAGTACTCAATTATTTAATCAAAGAATGTTTGGTATTATGCAACCCATTATGTATTTGATAATGTATTTTTCAACACTAGCAATATACTTCTTAGGTGCTTACATGATTGATGCGGCCCTAATGATTGATAAGGTTGCTATATTTGGTGATATGGTCGTATTCTCATCTTATGGTATGCAAGTTATTATGTCATTCTTGATGCTTGCTATGATATTCATTATGTACCCACGTGCTGCAATATCAGCAGATCGTATCAATGAAGTGCTAGATGAAGAATTCTCGATTAAAGATGGAACCATTACTGAAAGTGATCCAAAACTTGCTGGTACAGTAGAATTTAAGGACGTATCATTTAAATATCCCGATGCTGATGAATACATATTAAAAGATATTAGTTTTAAAGCCAATCGTGGTGAAACTATTGCCTTTATTGGATCAACTGGTTCTGGTAAATCGACCCTTATCAACTTAATTCCAAGATTTTATGATGCAACTGATGGGGAGATTATCATTGATGGTGTAAATGTTAAAGATTATAAACTCGAATGTTTACACAACAAGATTGGTTACATTCCTCAAAAAGCCGTAATATTTAGTGGTACAGTTGCACAAAACGTTGCTTATGGTGATAATGGTAAGAAAGAAGTAACTCGGGATGAAATAAAAAAAGCAGTAGAAATTGCTCAAGGTAAAGATTTCGTTGAAAAGATGCCTGATAAATATGATTCTTATTTAGCCCAAAGAGGAACTAACATCTCTGGTGGTCAAAAGCAAAGAATCTCTATTGCTAGAGCCATTGCTCGTAATCCTGAAATCTACATTTTCGATGATTCATTCTCAGCCCTAGATTACAAAACCGACTTTACTTTAAGAAAAGAATTAAAGAAATATACAAAAGATGCTACAACATTTATTGTTGCGCAAAGAATTGGTACAATCATGAATGCTGACAAGATTATTGTTCTTGATCAAGGTTCTTGTGTAGGAATGGGTACTCACAAAGAATTACTAAAGAATTGTGATGTTTATAAAGAAATTGCCCTATCTCAACTTAGTGAGGAGGAACTTAATAATGCCTAGACCTATGGGTGGAAAAGGTGGCCAATCTTTTGAACAAGCTAAAGACTTCCGTGGGGCCATGAAAAAATTAGTCCACTATTTAAATAAATTTCATAAATTATTAGTTATAGCCTTCATCCTTGCAGCGGTAAGTTCAATTCTATCAATTATTGCTCCGGATAGACTTAGTGATATGACCGACCTTATTTCTGATGGCCTAGTTCCAAATATTAGTGAAACTACAGTGTCAGAAATTATGGCTGATCCAGACATATCTATGGAAGATAAGATGGAATTTGGAAAAATTATGTCTGGTATAACTGAAGATAGCACGTCAAGTGAAATATTTGCTGCTATCGATGAAATGCCTGAAGCAATTCAAGAAATTGTGAAACCGCAAATGGATTTTGCTGCTATTAAATCGATTGCCTTATTCTTAGCAATTGTCTATATCGCTAGTGCCATATTTAGTTTCTTCCAACACTTTATTATGGCAACTGTATCAAATAACTTTGCTAAAGACTTACGTAGCAAAATAATTACCAAGATTAATAAATTACCACTTAGATATTTTGACCGTAATTCAACCGGAGATATACTATCGCGTGTAACTAACGATGTTGATACAGTTGCTCAAACAATGTCGCAAAGTATTGGTTCGCTAGTTGGTGCTATCACTTTAGTAATTGGTAGTGTCATAATGATGTTTGTTACCAACTGGATTCTTGCTTTATTTGCTATAGTATCTAGTTTACTTGGTTTCTCAATTATGGCTATAATATTGAAGAAATCTCAAAAATACTTCGTTGAACGTCAAGAAGAATTAGGTAATATGAACGGTCATATCGAAGAAATTTACTCAGGACACAATGTCGTAAAAGTTTACAACGGTAAAAAAGAATCTGATGAAAAATTTGATAAGTTAAATAATAAAGTATTTAATGCTATCCGTAAAAGTCAATTCTTATCAGGTCTTATGCAACCAATCATGATGTTTATCGGTAACTTTAGTTATGTAGTAGTCTGTGTTGTTGGGGCAGTTCTTGTAACAAATGATGTTATCTCATTTGGGGTAATCGTTGCATTTATTGTTTACGTTAGATTATTTACTAATCCTTTATCGCAAATTGCTCAAGCTATGACATCATTACAATCTGCAGCGGCAGCATCTGAAAGAATTTTTGAATTCTTAGAAGAATCGGAAATGAGTGATGAGTCAAAATTAACTAAAATTCTTAATAAAGAAGATGTTAAAGGATATGTTGAATTTGATCATGTTAAGTTTGGTTATGATGAATCAAGAATGATTATAAAAGATTTTAGTGCTAAAGTTAAACCAAGTCAAAAAATTGCAATTGTTGGTCCAACTGGTGCGGGCAAAACAACAATGGTTAATTTGCTAATGAAATTTTATGAGATTAATTCTGGAGATATTAAAATTGATGGTGTATCTATTAATGAATTAAAAAGAGATAATATTCACGAGTTATTTACCATGGTTTTACAAGATACATGGTTATTCAACGGTACTATTAAAGAAAACATTATTTATAATCAAGAAAATGTATCAGATTATGAAATGAAACACGTATGTAAAATTGTTGGAGTAGATCATTTCATTAAATCATTACCAAAATCATATGATACAGTAATTGAAGATAATGATTCTATTTCTTCTGGACAAAAACAACTTATTACAATAGCACGTGGTATGCTTGATAAAGCTCCGTTCTTAATTCTCGATGAAGCAACAAGCAATGTTGATACTCGCACAGAAGAATTAGTTCAAAAAGCTATGGATAAACTTATGGAAGGCAAAACGTCATTTATAATTGCTCACAGATTATCCACAATCAAAAATGCCGACTTAATTCTAGTTATGAATGAAGGAAACATTATCGAACAAGGTAACCATGAAGAACTTATGAAGCAAAATGGTTTTTATGCTAATCTTTATAATTCTCAATTTGAAAAAGTTAGTTAAGGAAGAAGACATTCGTCGCTTCCTTTTTTTCATGCGTCCATATTATATATTGGAGGTAAGTTATGAATACAGAAATTATTATGAGTTTGGTAACAGTGGTTGTTACATTCATTTTAGGTTTAATTGCCAAAAAAGTAAGTTGGGTATCAGACAATTTAATTCCTATCCAAAATCTTGTTATAGGCATAATTGTTTCTCTAATATATTATTTTATGACTAAAGACGTATCCATTAATATTGCCCTGTCAGGGCTTCTCACCGGAGGAACTTATGATATTATTAAAAATTTAAAAGAGTTAATAAATAATTCTTCGAATAATGAGGAAGAAGTGGATGCAGATGGGAGTGTTGGCTGATGAACTATTTAATTTATCCTATAAAGGTAATGAATATTACCCAAACATATGAAAATGATTATTCTCACTCAAGACATACTGTAGGTACTCCGAAAGACTATCCAATCGATGATAATTGTGGAGCAACTGGTGCGAATGGTTACTTTTATTGTCCGTGTGATGCTATGGTGGTAAAAAAAATTTATGGAGTTGGCACAAGCACATCTAATGTATTATGGTTAGAGTCAACTACTCCAGTTATAACACCAACATTTACTGATTATGTTACTATTATGGTTGCACACATTGAAGATGCTGAATTAAATAAACTTAAAATTGGACAAGTATTTACTAGAAAAGAACGGGTTGCTCTCGAAGGCAAAGATGGTTATGCTACCGGTGAACACTTTCACATAGTAGTGGGACGTGGTAAATTTAAAGGTACTGGTTGGGTCAAAAATACCAACAACATTTGGGTAATTAATACTACTGGTGGTGCTGTTAAACCAGAAGATGCTTTTTTCATCGATAATACATTCACTACTATTAAAAACTCTAAAGGTATAAACTTTCTAGATTTATATATACCAAATATTGATGAAGAGGAAGAGTATTATTACACAACCGCTGAATCTCTAAACATTCGTTTAGGCCCGGGGGTAAATTACAATGCTATAAATACTTTACCTAAAAATAGTAGAATAAAAGTTCAAGAATTTGTAAATAATTGGGCAAGAATCAATGATAAAGAATACGTAGCGGGTAATTATGTAACTAAAACAGTTCCTAATAATTATTATGAAACTAAACATACAACTGCTGATTTTCTAAATGTTCGAAGTAAACCAGCTGGTACAATTCTAAAAGTTAAAGCCCCGCTTCCTAAAGGAACTACTGTTGCCATAATGGAAGAAAAAAACGGCTGGATTAAAATAAATAAAAATCGTTATGTCTATGCTTCTTATGTAAAATAATTGCTAAACTAAAAAATTTATTATAAAATATAACTAGGTGATTTATCATGGGGCGTGTATATGATTGTGCTTTAAATTTTAAAAGAAAACATCCAGGTGGAATTGCCTGGAGGCTAAAAAAACATTGCGAAGTTGTCGAAAAGCATTTGAATCCTGGAGAAGAAGTTAAATTTGCTTTCGCTGGCCAAAAAAACAGCAAATTTTATGAACTATTTTTTAGTAGCGTTATAGTACTTACTAACAAAAGAATCCTAATTGGTCAAAAAAGAGTAGTATTTGGTTATTTTTTAAGCTCTATTACACCAGATCTATATAATGATCTATTAGTATATCAAGGATTATTATGGGGAAAAGTTACGATTGATACAGTAAAAGAAAAGGTAGTAATTTCATATTTACCAAAGTCTGGTTTGGATGATATTGAAACTAACATTAGTGAAATGATGATGAGTGAAAAGCAAAAATATGCTACCCATGAAAGAAATGTATGAAAAAACACGTAGTACTAATTATTTGTCTAATAATTTTATTTGTAATATTTATTTTCTTTTATTTAAGAAAAGTAAATTATGAACTAGAATATGAAATAGATGACTTTAAAATAATTGAAAAATATGATAAAGATAAATCTTCTTATTATTTTACTATAACTTATGATAATCAAGTTTTTGAACTAGCCTCTTTAGAGGATTATACTAATAAAAGAAAACTTATTGAAAATATAAATATTACTGAAAATGAAGATAATATTTGTCTAGATTTTGAAACAAACGTTATACCTTTATATAGTATTTGTGCTGGGGACCAAGGTCTATATACTGCCAATATAGATAATCAGGCAGATTTTACTACAACAGATTCTTATGAAAATATAAATATTAATAAACTTGATGATAAAACTTATTTGTTATGGAATTATCACGACTTTATTTATTTAAATAACAATACCCAAGAAAAATTAACTCTTTTTTCTAAAGATATTTATAATCTTTCCCTAATTTATGATTTTGATAACTATTTAATAGTTCCCGATTATGAACAAAACTATCTATTTAATAAAATATTCGTTATCGATACAAACCGAGCTAAAATAGATACTATAGAATTAAGATTTGATGTATACTTTGACAGTTACTTTTTAGGTAATGATGCTAAGGATGTTTATATTTATGACTTGCGAGAAAATCAAGAATTTTACATAGATTTAAATAAAGAAGAAATATATACAACTAAAAATCAAATTTTAGTAAATGGCGAATGGGAATCTATAAGTAATCAAACTTTTCAAAATGAAAGGCCTGTATTTACTAAAATAGAACCAATCGAAATTAATTTAAAAGATAATCATCTTTATATGCAAATTCCCGATGGAGAAACTGAAGTTTTACTAACCAATCGGGAAGTTTCAGAACTTGTAAAGGTTGATGGGTTAAATATTTACTATATTTCCGGAGATGTTTTATATAAGTATAACCCTTTTGATGGTGAAACAGCCTTAATAAAATATTCAGAATGGAATTTTAATCATCAAAATATGGTCTTTATTTTCGATTAACCAAAAATAATGATTATCATATCCTATATTAGGAGTGATAAAATGTTTGATAAATATCTTATAAAACCCAATGATAATTTGCAAAGTATTGCTAATAAATTTAATACTAAGCCCGAAGTAATAATGGATATTAATAATATTTACTTTCCTGATGAACTTCGAGTTGGTATGGAAATAGTAGTTCCTAAAAATAAGGAAAAATATTTCAACTACTATACAATTGAAGCTGGAGATTCTTTATACAAAATAGCTCAAAAATATAATATTAATCCCACACTTCTTGCTAGTTTAAATGGCTTGAATATGGATGATTACATTTACCCTAACCAAGAAATATTAATTCCTAAAAGTGGTTATAGTTATTATATTACTGCTGAAGGAGATACTTTAGACACTGTTGCTGATATGTTTAAAATATCAAAATTGGATTTATTAAACCAAAATGAAACAATTTATTTACTAAAAGATCAAGTATTAGTAACCAAAAGATAAGAATATGGCTAGATACCATATTTTTTTTGACGCTAAAAGACTTTTGAGGGTTTAAAAATTTATCTAAATAGTTTATAATAAAATAAAGAATAATTAGCATTATTAATAAAAAATTAGCTTTTGTTCTGATAAATCGAGATAGAGAAGGGTGCGATAGTATGATTTTAAAAAAACCATATGGTTTTCTAATCAAACACTTTAGAATAATTCATATTATTTTAACAGCTTTAACTATATTTATTGCTGTTAGTTCGCGCAATATTCTTAGCTTTATTCGTCGGTTTATTAGTAATGGTTATACTACAACTGTTTTTGATAATATGGCTTCTGAATATGTCAATTGGACAATTTATTTAGCTATTATTTTTGTAGTTATTAGTTTAATTGCCGTATATATTCTTTTGCGGACTAAGAAAAAACCTAATAAAATATATTTGGTAGCAATAATTTATTATATATTATTATTGATATTTGTTGCTATTGCAGCTTACTTGATAAATAGTTTAAGTGAAGGATTATGGTCAACAGCATCCGCTAGAACGTATCGCGATATTGCCCAAATAGTCTATTATCCGCAATTTATCTTTATAATTATCTTGGGTATAAGAGCTTTAGGATTTAATGTTAAGCAATTCGACTTTAAGAGTGATTTAAAAGAACTAGAAATTACTGATGAAGATTCTGAAGAAGTTGAACTTAATATTAATTTTGAAACTTATAAAGCTGAACGTTTTATACGTCGTCTAATCCGTGAGTTTTACTATTACTATTTAGAAAACAAACGAATTGTTAATGTTATATTTATCGTAATTGTAGCTATAACTATATTTTTAGCATTTAAGAGTTATGAAAAAATTCGTTATACTTATGATGTCGGAGAAACTTTTACATATAATGGTTTCAGTTTAAATGTTACAGATAGTTTATTAACTAATGTCAACGCAAGTGGAGAGCCTATTGTTGAAGGACGGTATTATTTAGTTCTTAAAGTAGACATTACCAACAATAGTAGCAATAATGCCACCTTAGATTATAATAGTTTAAAAATATATGTAAATGGCGATTATGTAGATCCATCACTTGATATTGGAAATCACTTTTTAGATTATGGCGATCCTTTTATGGGAAAAAATTTTTCTGGTAGAGAATCAGGAACTTATATAATCCCTTACATCCTTACCGAAGATCAATTATCAGATACTTACCGCTTATCGATATACACAGGATCCGCTCAAAATTCACGAAATTTTATGGCTATTACTTACAATGTCAATATAAGACCGACCAGATTAATGGATGTTGAAGTTGTAAGAGAAACCGGTTTAAATGATACAGTGTTGTTTTCTAGTACGTATTTAGGTGATTCTTCTTTAACTATTGAAAGTGCTGAAATTGCTAGTAGATACGAATACACTTATCAAAGTTGTTATCGTGAAACTTGTCGAGAATATACTGGATTAGTAACAACTAGTACAGCCGGTCAATTGAGCCAAACCCTTATAATAATGGATTATGATTTAATTTTGGATGAAGAAAGTGATTCATATACAAATATTAGTAACATTGATACCTTTAGTGATCAATTCTTCTCTGTTGAATATTTACTATATGAAGAGCCAACTGTAGCAGAAGCGATAAATGTTACTCCAACTCGAGTTACAGATAAATTAATTTTACAAACAGATAAATCTATCGAGTCAGCTTCTCAAGTAAATTTATTAATTACAATTCGTGATCGTTGCTATAAAATAAGAATAAAATAATCTACTAACCGGTAGATTGTTTTTTTGTCAACAAAAAAACTCCTTACGGAGCTTATAAACAATTGGAGGAACCGGCCGGATTTGAACCGGCGATCAAGGTGTTGCAGACCTACGCCTTAGCCACTTGGCTACGGTTCCACGTGCTTTAATTTTAATATAAAATAGCCTAAAAGTAAAGCCTATTTATTAAATTATATGAAAAAAATCCTAAATAGTTCCAACAGTTTATTGCATAAATTATTTACATTTGCTATACTGAATGCGAAATAACAAAGATTAGGGTGTGTACTGATGATTACAATAACAAATTTTTCTAAAGCTTATAATAAAAAAGAATATGTTGTAAAAAACTTAAATTTAACAGTTAATGATGGTGATATTTGTGCTTTTGTTGGGCATAATGGTGCAGGCAAAACTACAACTTTAAAATGTATGGTGGGAATACTCGATTTTTCTGATGGTGATATACTTATAAATGGTAAATCAATAAAGAAAGATTCAATTGAATGTAAAAAAGAAATTGCCTATATTCCTGATAATCCTGAAATATATGATCACTTGCGAGGAATTGAATATATAAATTTTATTGCTAGTGTATTCAAAGTACCTAAGAAAAAGAAAGAAACTCTTATAAAAAAGTATAGTGATATGTTTGAAATGACTAATTTTTTAAATCAAGATATTGGCAGTTATTCCCATGGGATGAAGCAAAAAATATCTCTAATAGCAGCTTTAATCCACGAACCAAAAGTTTTAATATTAGATGAACCATTTGTAGGACTTGATCCAGTAAGTACTCATCACTTAAAAGAAGAAATGACTGATATGGCTAGAAAAGGAGCAACAATTATTTTTTCGACTCACATATTAGAAGTAGCTGAAAAACTATGTAACAAAATTGCTATTCTTAAAGATGGCTCTTTAATTTATAATGGCAATATGGATGATTTAATAAAAAATAAAAGCCTTGAAGAAATATATATGGAGATAGATAACAATGTTGAACTTATTTAATTTAATTAAAATAAATTTTACTAGTTTTTTCAAATTTGTTAAATTTTCTTCATTTCTTTCATTTCTAAAGTTTTTATTATTTGTATCTTTATATTTTGTTTTAGGAATTTTCATTTATCATTTTGCGAGTTTTATGGTCAGAGGCTTTTCCGCATTGAATTTAGCATCACTAGCCCTAAGTGAATTTTTTGCTTTTAGTAGTATGTTTATATTAGCCTTAAGCATATTTAGAATAGATATATTTAACAGTAAAGATCACGACTTATTAACAAGTCTTCCACTTTCCAAAAAGGTGATTGTTGCTAGTAAATTAATCAATGTTTACGTTTTTAATTTGTTAGTAATAATAATTATTATGGTTCCGGTCTATATAGCTTTTTTGAATGCCACATCTTTTAGTCTTTCCTTTTTACTGCGAGCATTTTTAGCTACTTTAATAATTCCCATAATACCAACCGCTATTGCTGTATTAATAAATAGCATTGTAACTTTTATATCAACAAGATTTAAATATAAAAAGATTATTCAAACGATATTAATGAGTGCTTTAATGCTTTTTAGTCTTTATTTTGCCTATAGTATGAATAATAATCTTGAGTTAAATTTATTGGACATCCAAAGTAGTTTTAATGAGTTTTTCAATAATTTTTATCCTTTAACTAAATATTTTACTAATATGATTATATATAATGATTTTAAATCTACAATTGTATTTTTAGGACTATCTATTTTAGCAGTTATTATCTTAATACTATTTTTAAGTGCTTTTTATAATAAAGTAACTAATAAAATTATTGTAAGAAGCAAACATAGTAGTAAAGTAAAATTAAGTAATAGAAGTAGTTTTACCAATCTAATAAAAAAGGATTATAAAAAGAGTTATATATTCTCCAAATTATTTGTTAAATTCTTGCTTTGGCTTAATTATAATCATCTTTGTTCCTATACTTTTATTGTTTGTTAGTATCGATAGCTTAAAAAATATTCCAATTACTGAAGATATTCTAATTAATTATTTACCTTTAATATATGTATTTTTGATTCTTTTAAGTTCTACAACATCTTCATTAATTTCTATTGAAGGAAAAAATTTTTATATTCTAAAAATGTTACCATTAAAATTTAGTACTATTTGGGCTTCTAAAGTCTTAAGCAATTTCCTTTTAATTGTAGCTTCATCCCTTGTTTCATTAATCTTATTTAATATTTCCCTAAATTTATCCCTAAAAATAAATATTGAAGCAGTTCTATTAATATTTGCTAGTGGTCTTTTTATAAGTCTTTATGGTTTAGTAATTAACTTATTATTTCCAACATTTTCCTGGAAAAGTGAAATAAAAGTTATTAAACAAAGTGCTGCATCTTTTATTACCATAATTACTGGCCTTATTATGGGATTATACATATTTTCTAATGATTATGTATCTAATAACTTTTACATTTATTTATTAATTGTGATTTTTGGAGTATTATCTTTAATATTAATATTATTTTTGCAGGTTGTGGGCCCTAAAATATATGCCAAATTACAAATTTAAGTGGTAAAAATTGTCTGAAATTTGACTCGTTATTTGTCAAGATATATTGCTATTTGTCGAATATTTGGTTATAATAAAAAAGAATAGGGAAGTGTGGTATGAATACCGAAGTAAAGCAAAAACTAACATTTCGCGAAATATTAAAGTTAATATCCACAATTATAAGTTGGACTGTTTTTGCTTTGCTTGTAATTTGTGCTGCTTTTTTGCTATATTATTTTATTGCAACTAAGGTATATACTATTAGTGGGGGTAAATATGAACCAAAATTTGCTCTTTATACCATTGTTAGTGGTAGTATGACCCCGAATATTAATGTATATGATGTTGTAATTGATGTTCGTGTTGATGAGCCTGAAGATATTGAAATTGGGGATGTCATAACTTTTTATTCCGACTCTCCGGAAGTCCACGGCGGTACAGTTACCCACCGGGTTATATCAATAATTAAAAATAGTGATGGATCTTACAATTTTCAAACTAAGGGCGACTATAATTTAGTTGAAGATAGTTCAACTGTTCCTTTTGAAAAAATTGTTGGTAAAGTTGCTTTACGTATTCCCCAACTTGGAAGAGTTCAATTCTTTTTAGCTAGTAGTTTTGGTTGGTTAGTTTTAATAATGATACCAGCCCTATATATAATATTTAAAGATATTTATCGTTTAGTGAAATTAAGACAGGAAAAGAATCCTAATGCTAAAAATAAAGAGAATAAACCAAGTCGTTTAAAAGAAATAATGACTAGACCATTATTTGGTAAAAAGCCAAAATTGTTAGGTTATACACCAAAACCAGAAACTCCGGAAATTAAAATAACGGAAACGCCACCACCAGAAAAAGAAACTCCTAAAAGTATTTTTGATGCTTACGATGAAGAAATAAGTTTAGATGATTTGCCAAAATTAAAGTAGAAAAATAACATCTACTTTTTTCTTTACAGCAAAATATGTAAAGTTCAATTTACATTAACTTGGCATAAAAATTGACGAAAAAAATATAATGTGGTAAGATTTAGGTAATTAAGGAGGGATTTTGTGAAGAAAATCTTAAAGAACTACAAAAGTACTTTAATATTATTAGGCTTTGTAGTAATCGGAGCAATAGCGGGCTTAATCTTTAAAGAAAAAGCAGAAATTGTTAAACCGCTCGGCGATCTGTTCTTAAATTTATTGTTAGTCATAATTGTTCCATTAATATTTTTTACGATTACATCTTCTATTTCGAAGATTAATGAGCGCAAGAGATTAGGTAAGATTTTAGTAAGTACTATTGTAATATTTTTAGTAACATCTATAATCGCTGTAATTGTTGGTTACATTACCACATCTGCAATTGATCTAGTTAATCCGGAAGATACTGATGCAATTCGTGAAGTATTTGATGATACTGTTACTGATGATGTAGAGTTAAATTTATTAGAAAGAACTGTCAACGTTTTATCGACAAATCAATTTGTCAACTTGCTTTCAACTGATAATTTGATAGCTTTAATAGTTATATCATTATTAGTAGGTATTGCAATTAATAAGAGTGGAGAAAAAGGTAGAAAAGTTTCTGAGCTACTAGATTCATGTAGCGAAGTAATGTATAAACTAATTGAAATAATTATGTATTATGCACCAATCGGTCTTGGTTGCTACTTTGCGGCATTAGTTGGAACACTTGGTAGTGTCATCGCCGTTGGTTTCTTAAAAACATTTGTGGTTTACTTAGTAGTAAGTTTACTATTTATGTTTATATTCTATAGCATTTATGCTTATATTGCTGCTGGTAAAAAAGGAATAAAAGTATTCTGGAAAAACATTTTACCTTCAGCTTTAACAGCATTAGGTACTTGTTCATCTGCAGCAAGTGTACCAGTAAATATTGAATGTACTAAAAAAATGGGTGTACCAAATGATATCGCTGAAACAACAGTTTCATTAGGAACAAGTTTCCATAAAGATGGTTCATCACTGGGTAGTGCGTTTAAAATTATGTTTCTAGTTTGTCTATTTGGAACATCTCTTTCAACATTTGGAGATGTTGCCCAAGTTATTGGTATAGCTTTAGTTGCAACACTTCTAGTAACTGCTGTACCTATCGGTGGTGGTACAATTTCTGAAATGTTGATTATAACAATGATGGGTTATCCTGTTGCGGCCTTGCCAATTTTGACAATTGTTGCTACAATAATAGATGCACCAGCAACTTTACTTAATGTTACTGGAGATTCCGTTTGTTCAATGATGGTTGCTCGTTCTGTCGAAGGCAAAGGTTGGATAGATAAAAAGAGCGAAAATGAAGTAAAGACAATCGAAACAGAAGCAAAAGAAGCTAAAGATGTAAAATCGACATCTAAAAAACCAAATAAGAAAAAGAAAAAATAATTAGAAGTATGATGATTCAATTTAGTAGTTTTATTAAGTAGTCTTAACAGAGATAAAATATAAAGCTGAGAATATTTTAATGATGATAATAAAATGAATTTCACTTGATGAATACTTTCTGGGATAACTCCCTTATCAGTTAAAGTGTATGATAAGTTCATAAACTAAGGTGGTACCGCGGGTAAAAACTCGTCCTTAATTAGTTTATGAATTTTTTATTTTGAAGGAGGAGAATATGGAAAAAGAATTAGAAAGTTTAATTGCTAGTCTAAAAAGTGAATTAGCAAAGTCTACTAAAGAAGCAGACGCATTAAATGTAAAATCAAAATATGTTGGTAAAAAAAGTCGTATTACAGAAATACTAAGTAGCTTAAAAGATATGAGTGTTGATGATAAAAGAAAATATGGAAGTTTAATAAACAACACTAAAAAAGAAATGGAAAGTTTAGTTTCTGAAGCTTTAGAAAATTTAGAAAATAAAGTTAATATAACTTTTGATGACACTCTAGATTATGATGTTGAAAATGGATCTTTACATCCGGTAACAATTGTTGCTAAAGAAGTAACAGATGCTCTAAAGAAAATGGGGTTTACTGTAGTTAGTGGCCCTGAAATGGAATCAGAGTATTATAACTTTGAAGCTCTAAATGTTCCGAAAGACCATCCAGCTCGCGATATGCAAGATACTTATTATCTTGATAATGGTATGCTTCTTCGTACGCAAACTAGCGACAATCAAATTAGAGGAATGGAAAACTATGGAGCACCACTTCGTATTTGTGCCCCAGGTAGAACATTTAGAAATGAAGATCTAGATGCCAATCACGAAAACACATTCTTTCAAATCGAAGGTATGGTTATTGATGAAAATATCTCAATTGAAAATTTGATGTATGTAATGCAAGAACTTTTAAGTGAAGTATTTAAAA
The DNA here is from genome assembly GCA_944332675.1 of uncultured Bacilli bacterium. Classification (GTDB taxonomy): domain Bacteria; phylum Bacillota_I; class Bacilli_A; order RF39; family UBA660; genus Onthocola_B. The sequence goes on along the minus strand of CALVKJ010000011.1, from coordinate 7,018 downwards.
AAGATTTGAAAGTAAGACTTCGTCCAGGTTTTTTCCCATTTACTGAACCAAGTTATGAAATGGATATGAGTTGTGTAATTTGTGGTGGTAAAGGTTGTCCAACTTGTAAAAATGGTGGCTGGATAGAACTTATCGGCTGTGGTATGGTCCATCCAAATGTCTTACGAGCTGGAGGAGTTGATCCTGAAAAATATACAGGATTTGCCTTTGGTATAGGTCTAACCAGACTAGCTATGATGAAGTACAAGATAAGTGATATTCGTGTTCTTAATTCTGGTGATATTCGTTATCTTAAGAACTTCGATATAAAGTAAGGAGGAAAATTATGTTAATATCATGTAATAAATTAAAAAGTCATATTAAAAGTAGTGAAGATATCGATTTTCTAAATATTTGGAATACTTTTACAATTCGTACAGCGGAAGTAGAAAGTGTCAAAAAAGTTGGAGATCAAATAGATAATATTGTCATTGCTGAAATAGTCGAATGCAAAGACCATCCCGATAGCGATCATTTACACGTTTTAATGGTAAACTATGGGGGATCTGCTCCAATTCAAGTTGTGTGTGGTGCTCCGAATGTTCGTGTTGGTTTAAAAACTGCGTATATTAAACTCGGAGGTCATATCGATGGAATAGAAATAAAAGCCCGTCCTTTACGTGGCATTGTATCAAATGGTATGTGCTGTAGTGGTCGTGAATTAGGTATTTCTGATGATCACGATGGTATAATAGAACTTCCTGATGATGCTCCAGTAGGTATTGATATAAAAGATTACTTACCAATTAATGATATCATTGTTGAAATTGATAATAAATCCCTAACTAATCGTCCTGATTTATGGGGACATTACGGTATAGCTCGTGAAATTGCAGCAATTACTGACCACGAATTATTACCACTTGATATCGAAGAAATCAAAAATAATCAAAAAGATTTAGAAATAACTATCAAAGATCCTAATCTTTGTTATCGGTATACAGGTTTGAAAATTGATAATTTAAAAAATAATAAAACTCCACTTGATATGCAAATATTTCTATACTATGTTGGAATGCGTTCTATATCATTATTTATTGACTTAACAAATTATTTAATGCTTGAATTAGGTCAACCAATGCACGCTTTTGATTCTCGGGTTGTTAAAAAAATTGAAGTAGGACTAGCTAGTGATGGCGATACTTATACAACTCTAGATGATGTAGAAAGAAAACTTACTAAAGATAACCTAATGATTAAAAATGGGGATAAATATTTTGGTATTGCTGGTGTTATGGGAGGCTTAGATAGCGAAATTTTAAGTGATACAGATTCAATATTTTTAGAAAGTGCTAACTTTAATGCTGGTTCCATTAGAAAGACTGCAGTTGCTCTAGGTCTTCGTACTGAAGCAAGTGCAAGATACGAAAAATCACTTGACCCTAATATGACTGATGTTGCTATAAAAAGATTAGTATACTTACTAAAACACGAAAATCCTAACCTTGTTATTGCTTCAAATTTGACAGATGTTTATCCTACACCTTTAGAAGAAGGACATATAACTTTACATAAAAATTTATTAAATATTTATATGGGAAGAGCATTATCTGATGAAACAGTATCTACTATTCTTGAAAAACTGGGTTTCACTGTAGAAATTAAAGAAGATACTTATGAAGTAACAGTTCCAACATTTAGGGCTACTAAAGATGTTAAAATAGAACAAGACCTAATCGAAGAAATTGCCCGTATGTATGGGCTTGAAAATTTTGAAGCTAAGCCATTAAAACTTGATTTAACTATAACAGAACACGAAACCATTTATAACCAAGAATATGAAGTAAAGCACTTGCTTGCTGAAAAATATGATATGCACGAAGTAAATAGTTATATCTGGTACGATACCGAAACTTTAAAAAAAGTGGGCGTTGAAAAAACTGGAGTTAAATTACTTGGTAAAAGTGAAAACAATATATTAAGAGATGATTTAAGCTTCTCATTAATGAATATTGTTGAAACAAACTTTAAAAATTATCATAAATTTAATATATTTGAAATAGCAACTATTATTGAAAATAATGCTAATAAAAGAGTTCTTAGCATAATACTTGCAGATGATGAAAAAAATATTGAATCAATTTATATGCAAGCAAAACAAATTGTTAAATATATATTTAAAATGTTAAAAAATAAAACTGTAGAATTTACAAACAATGTTAATGAAAAATCTTACTATGATGCTTCTTTAGGTAAAGTAATAAATATTGATAATACTAAACTAGGTGAAATAAATGTTTTAAACAAAACTATTACAAACAAACTGGCTAAGAAAAAATCTATTGTCTGCATAGATATTGATTTTGATAAATATGTTAATATTGTGCCAACAGAAAAATTAGCAGTTGAAGTAAGTAAATATCCAACTGTTGAACTAGATTATACAATTATTTTACCAACTGGTACAAAGTATGAAATATTAAAAGATGTATTGTCAAAATTTAAGAGTAATCTTATTAAGTCATATTCCTTAATTAGTACATATGAAAATAAATATACTATAAGATATACTTTAGGTAGCAATACTAAAACACTTGAACAAAAAGATTTAAGTAGCTTTAAAGATCGTTTCATTGAACATATTAAAAATAATGATTTAGCCATAGTTGAATAATATGGATGAATTAGTATTTCAAGAAATATTATTAGAACTAGGCATTGGTTTACCAGAATTCTTTACATTTTTAGAAGGTAAAGTTCATAGATATCCTGTTAAAGATTTTGAGTGGGCTTGTTTTCCAAAATTAGATTCTCAAGATCGTATTATAGATATATGTATTATAGTTCCAGAATTTTTTGATGAACAATGCATTAGAATAAATATTCACGAATACGCTCATGCTTTTGAACTTTTTAATGAACTAGGACAAGTTTACGTAGAAAATAAAGATGTTCGTGAACAAAATGCTAAAGAAAAAGAACTAGAATTCTTAAGATTAAGACTTAAGAAAAACTAGTTCTTTTTTATTCTGAAAATTTATCAGTGTTTACTTCATCAAATAATTGCCTTATATCTATTTCTAAAGCATCTGCAAATTTACCAATAGTTTCAAGTGTAGGTGTTTTATCTATTGTCAAGCACTCTAAATCTCTAACATAGCCGTGAGTAAGCCCGGTTAGATCGGCAAGTTCTTGTAAAGTATATCCTCGCATTTTTCGATACTTTCTAATGTTTTTTCTTACTTGAATAGACAATGTTTCTTTAGAATATCTTTTCACAGAAGATTAACACCTCACTTATTTATGCCATTATTTCACAAAAATTATAAAAATAATGTCGCCTAGCAGAAGTTTTTGTGTTATAATGTATTTAAATACAATAGTATTGTGCATAAATAGGAGGTAACTATGCAAAAAAAATTGTTTATTTTATCAATAGTAGGTGTATCCATTATTGGTTTAACTTTACTATATGATAAAGAAAATAACAAAACCATACTAGAAAATACAGATATTAATTCACAAATTATCAACAATAATGCCTTAACAATGATGTATGAAACGGAAGCGGGTAGTGGAGAATATCAAGTTTCTAGTGATACATCGTGGCCACAATCCGGATATGTTTTTAATGAAACATTATCAAAATGTGAAAACGGTGGAGTGCTAACTTGGGATGATGAAAACAAGAAAGTATTACTACAAACAAATTCTAGTGATAAATGCTATGTATATTTTGATAAATCAATTACTTTAGCTAATTATATAATGAATAACGTATATACAGGAACTGATGGAGAAAATGGACTTTACTATCACGATGGTGTTGGATCATATACGAACGCCGATCAAGAAGCTGGAGATTATTCTTATAGATATAGTGGAGCAAATCCGAATAATTATGTATGTTTCGGAAGTGATGAAGAAGTATGTCCGGACGATAATCTATATAGAATTATTGGAGTGTTTGATAATGAAGTTAAGTTGATAAAAAATACTAGTATAGGTTATTATGCTTGGGATAATGATGAAGTAGAATTTACAAATTCTGACGATACTAAAGAAAAGTATGTTGTACCTATAGCAGATTGGATTCCTTCTGATTCAGGATCAAACGAATGGAATACTTCTGACATAAATTATCATATCAATAATGATTATTATTTTGACACTTTAGACATTAATTGGCAAAATAAGGTAGCATTAAACGAATGGAAAATTGGAGGCAATACTAATAACAATATATTAAACACCTCAATAAAGCAAACATTTACAAATGAAATAATAAATCCTACAGAAGATGTAATATATATAGCAAAAATAGGCTTAATGTACGTATCAGATTATGGTTATGCAGTAAGTCCTGAAAATTGGACACAAAATATGGAAACAAATGATAAAAACAATTACTGTGATCGAAATTGGATGTTTAAAAATACTGATGAATGGACTATAACTAAAATAGCTGGTACAGAGAATATGGTCGTTCGTATTCATAATTCTTGTTCTTTATTTACGAACTCTGTAGATGGTGCCTCTGCTATTCGACCTGCATTTTTTTTAAATTCTAATGTCCAATACGGCTCCGGAACTGGTACACAAACAGATCCTTACAGAATTGTATAAATGAATAATTGACTATACTAAAGTAATATATTTATAAAAAAATATGGAGGTATATATGTTAGGCTTTGGTTCACTTTTAAAAGATTATTTGGATTACTACAATATTTCCACTAAAGAATTTTCTGATAGATTAAATATATCAGAAAATGAATTAAATAATATATTAAATAATTCTGTTGGAATTGATGAAAAATTAATGAATACCATAAATAGATTAACAAATATTGAAATAAAACTAATTAAATTTGCTGAAAAGCAAAGAATTATGTATAAACATTTATCGAATAGATTTAATAATAAAAGGAAAATAAAAAAATATTTAAATAGTTTAGGTTTAAAAAGACTTGTAAAAGAAGGAAAATTAGAATTAAAAGATTCAACTAATGATATTCAAAATGCTATAGACTTATTTGAATATTTAAATATAGATATTTATTGACAAATATCTAAAACTACTTCATAATATCCTTGTTGGTGATTTCCATGAAACAAGAACAAGTTGAAAGAAGCATAATAAAAACTTATCGTAAAGATATATGGCGTAAATTTACTAAAGCTGTAACAATTTATGATTTAATCAAAGATGGTGATAAAATCGCCGTATGCTTGAGCGGTGGTAAAGATTCATTTTTACTGGCTAAATGTATGCAAGAAATAAAAAAACACGGTAAAATTAAATTTGATTTAGAGTTCATTGTTATGGATCCAGGATATAGCAAAGAAAATTTAGAAAAAGTTAAAAAGAATGCTGAATTACTTGGAATTCCAATCAAAGTTTATGAAAGTACTATTTTTGAATCTTTAAAATCGATGGATGTGAAATCTCCTTGCTATATGTGTGCAAGAATGCGCCGTGGACATTTATATAAATTTGCCAAAGACTTGGGTTGCAACAAAATTGCTTTAGGGCATCACTATAATGATGTCATTGAAACAATTATGTTAGGAATTCTTTATAATGGTGAAATAGTGTCGATGCTTCCTAAAATCAAAAGTAAAAATTTCCCGGGTATGGAACTTATAAGACCGCTTTATTTAGTTAGAGAATCTGCAATTATCAACTGGCTTAAATATAATGAACTTGAATTTATTAACTGTGCTTGTCCATTAAAGAAGGAAGACTCTAAAAGAGCTGAAGTAAAAGAACTTATCAAAAAACTTCGAGAAACTAATAAGTTTGTTGAATATAATATTTTTAAAAGTGTTGAAAATATTAACATCAATCAAGTAATGGGATATCTCAAAGATAACGAAAGATACAATTATTATGATGATTATGAATAATCGTTTTGCAACATAATGTTGCATTTTTTTTGGTTGCCAAAGCCCTGATATTATGATACTATTAATTCATAATAATGAGGAAGATATAATGGAAGACAATTGGTATTTATATAGTGCTGAAGATGTTTTAAAAAAATTAAATGTTGATAAGTCTGGACTTACCAACGAAGAAGTTAAAAATAATCAAGGAAAATGCGGTTTAAATGTTCTACCCAAGAAAAAAAGAGATACAGTTTTTAAAATAATTTTAAGAGAATTATTAAACCCAATAGTATTGCTGTTAATAGTAACAGTTGTTTTTTCATTTATAATAGGTGAAATAGTTGATGCTTGTGCCATAATATTTATTATTTTAATCGACTTAGTTTTAGGTACATTTCAAGAATGGAAAGCTGAAAAAACGGCGGAAAGTTTGCAAGAACTAATTAAAGATAAAGTTCGTGTTATAAGAAACGGCGAAGAAATAGAAGTAGATTCCGAAGAATTAACAATTGGTGATATTATTTTGTTAGAATCGGGAGATCGTATAAGTGCAGATGCTAGACTTGTCGAAGTTCATAATTTACAAGTAGATGAATCAGTACTTACCGGAGAATCCCTAAGTGTTGCCAAAACAGATGAAAAAATAGATTCTGAAGTAAACTTAGTAGAACGTAAAAATATGGTTTATGCTGGAACAACTATTACAACAGGAAGAGCAACTGCTGTAATTACAGCTATCGGGATAAATACTGAAATTGGGAAAATTGCCAGCAATGTTGTTTCTAAGAAAGATGAAGCATCACCACTTACTATTAGAATGAATAAATTTTCTAAACAAATAAGCATATTGATTGTGATCATTGCAATAATCATTGCTATAATTTTATTTGCCAAAGGTGGCTCTGGTACTGAAATATTCTTATCCGTAATTGCTTTGTCAGTATCAGCAATGCCTGAAGGCTTGCCACTTGCCCTTACAATGGCTCTTACTATTGCTTCTAATAAAATGGCTAAGAAAAATGTAGTGGTAAAAAGGTTAAATTCAGTAGAATCACTTGGTAGTTGTACCATCATTGCTAGTGATAAAACAGGAACACTTACTATAAATAAACAAACTGCTAAAAAAATTATTTTGCCAGATTCTAGT
>CALVKJ010000010.1 GCA_944332675.1 uncultured Bacilli bacterium | reverse complement strand
TATTAATACTAGAAAAGAAATAATAACTAAAATAGTTATGGAAAAAAATATTCGGGAAGTATTAATAGCAATGCTAGAAGAATTAAAGAAAGGCCATCAAATATTTGTAGTATCACCTTTAATTGAACAAAATGATGAATTAGACTTAAATAGTGTCAATTTATTAAAAGAAAAATTAAATACAGCTTTTAATGAACGTGTTCCTATTGCAATACTCCACGGTAAACTTAAACAAAAAGAAAAAAATAACTTAATGTTAAGATTTCAAAAAGGAGAAATAAAAATATTGATTTCTACTACAGTAATTGAAGTAGGAATTGATATACCTAATGCCTCAATGATGGTCATATTTAATGCTGAACGATTTGGTCTAGCAACACTTCATCAGCTTCGTGGACGAGTCGGTAGAAGTGATATTCAAAGTTATTGTTATCTAATAACAAACGTAGCTGATAATGAACGCCTTAAAGTTATGGAAAGTAGTAACGACGGTTTTTATATCAGTGAAAAAGATTTTGAACAACGCGGGAAAGGGGACTTATTTGGAGTCAGACAAAGTGGTGATATGACATTTAAAATTGCTGACTTTAAAAGAGATTATAAAATTTTATTGCAAGCAAAAAATGATTCGGAAATTTACCTTACAAAGTCCCTATTTAAGGGAAATTTGTTATACGAAAATATTTTAGAAAAAATAAATTTTTTAGATTAATTGTTAAAAAAATATTGACAAATAAATAAAAAAATATTAACATTATATTAGCATGATAGATATCATGCTGATAACCTGATCTCTCTTACGAATCTCAATGTGAAGAGATCAACCAAAACCCCCTGAGAGAGTCGAAAGACTCTCGTTTTTATTGATTTTAAGGGAAATTTTAATTTTAAAAAATCGATTAGGTAATAATTAGGTAATAAATTTGTTTAAAACTAATATTATTTTTTATATAAAATATTAGTTCATTTGCACACTTTAATTAAGAATCTTTAATAAATAATTTTCTTATAAATAAGCTTTATATGAAAAACAAAACAAATTTTTTCTTATTTCCTTTTATTAATATTATTTTTATGTCTATCAAAATAATATTATTACAAATTTTAAAATAGTAAATTGAAAATATAATTTAAGTTGAATTAAGTATTTTAGTAAACATATCTGATTGTAATTTCTATATTTAAAAAATAAAATATATATTGTATACTTATAATATAAAGAAATTTTGTGGGAGGAAAAGATGAAAAAAGGAAAAATTTTAGAAATTAGAGGAGAAATAAAAGATACGAATTCAGAAAAAATGCAGGAGTGGAAAGCATATATATCTGTCGAGGAAGAACATAATAAATTAGTTTATAAGTATTGTTCGATGGACTCAAATAGCAATTTTACAAATATAACTTTTAGAGATGATTATTTGCTATTAGTTAACCCCTAAGATTACGAATAAAATTTATTATAAGAATATTACATCAATTTCAAATCTAATTGGTAATGGTAGATTTACTTTAAAAGAAAAGAATCCTGAAAAAGGAATACAATTATATTATTTTTATGGCAATAATGAAGTAGTAAGCAAATTCAAAAAAATATTAAGTGAATATCCGACCTTTAATAAAAGTCGGATAATGATTAATAATATATTTATGTATAGTGGCCTTGCATTTTTAATTATTATTGGTATAGTAATTATTATTTCTGTTGCATCCCCTGAACCATCTTCAAAATGGGATGAACTTAGTGATGAAGAAAAAGATTGGTATGAAGAAAATTATGGTGATGGACAATTTAATGATATTGAAGATGCAATTGATAATTATAATTAAATATAGAAATTTCTTACCTTAGAAAATTAAATCTTACTTATATATTAAAATTAAAGGTCTAGTTAATGTATTATAAAAGGATAAACGTATATGAAGAAAACAATACTAATCGCACTATTGGCTATAGTGAACCATTCCACTTGGAAGTAAAAAAGGATGGGGATTGGTATATGTTAACTCCATTAAATGACCTTGTATTTACAGTTCATATTTGGCATTTAGCTCTAGATGACGTCAAATTAAATATTCCATGGGAAAATTTTTATGGTTCTTTAGATGTAGGAGAATATAGATTTATTAAAGATGTTTATTTCTTTGAAAATGACGAAATTTCCGAAGAATTTTATATAAGGATAGAATTTTACTATCGAGTAATTACTAATATAAAGTGAAATTGTTAGTTAACATTTTCACGCTTTCTTTTTCTTAACAATAACGCACGCTTATAGTATAATAACATTAAAAAAGAAAGTGATATCATGCGTAAACTTATCATACTTCGTGGTGCTAGTGGCTGTGGCAAATCAACATTTATTAAGGATAATGATTTAGAAAACTACACTTTAAGCACCGATACTATAAGACTTATGTATGCATCTCCTGAACTAGGTATTGATTATAAAGAAAGTATTCCTCAATTTAATAACAAGAAAGTTTGGGATATGCTATATTATTTACTAGAAGAAAGAATGAAAAAAGGTGAGTTAACATTTATCGATGCTACCCACATTTATGCTGATGAATCATTTCCAACTTATAAAAAACTTGCTGAAAAATATCGCTATCGTTTGTATGTTTTAGATTTTACTAATATACCAAAAGAAGAAGTATACAAAAGAAATGCAGGAAGGAAAGAGTGCCGTAGAGTTCCAACATCTAGCATCGATAAAGCCTATAAAGCTTTTACTAAAGAAAAAATTCCTTCATCTTTTAAAGTGATTAAACCAAGTGAATTAAATGAAATACTTAGCACTACTCCAAGAGATTTAAATAGTTATGAGAGTATTCACATTATCGGTGATATCCACGGTTCAGTAACTGCCTTAAAAGAATATTTTGCTAAATACCCAATTAATGAAAAAGATTATTATATCTTCTGTGGGGATTACTTTGACCGAGGAATTGAAAACTATGAAACATTCAAATATTTAAGCGAGTTAATGCAAAATAAAAACATGATGTTTCTAGTAGGTAATCATGAAGATAAATTATATAAGTATGCGTGTGATGATGAATTCAAAATGGATTATGCTATTAAAAATACTATTGCAGAGTTTGAAACTAATCACCTGCATAAAAGTGAAATTCGTGGGTTCATTAAAAACTTATCTCAAATTGCTCTAATAACCTTTAATGATAAAACATATCTTATAAATCACGGTGGAATTCCCTACATACCAAATAAATCCCTAGACTTTTATAGCACTAATACATTTATTTATGGTGTAGATAAGTTTGATGCAGATATAGATAATATCTATAATGACTTTATGAAAAAAGAAAAAAATAAAATAATTCAAATTCATGGTCATCGTAACTATTATAAACATAAATATAATGCTTTTAAATATTCTCTAAATCTAGAAGGTGATATCGAGCATGGCGGATACTTACGTGTTCTTACACTTACTAAAGATGGTTATAACTATACTCAAATAAGAAATAAAATTTACAATCCTAATCTAAATAGTGAAAATAATATCTATAACTTAGTAGAATTACTACGTAATAATAAATATGTTTATGAAAAAGATCTGGGAGATAATATTTCTTCATTTAACTTTACTAAAGAAGCATTCTATAACAAAGCATGGGACAACGAAACTACTAAAGCTCGTGGTTTATTTATCGATACTAAAAATTATAAGATTGTAGCTAGAAGTTATAATAAATTCTTTAAAGTAGATGAAAGAAAGGAAACAACTTTAAATAGTTTAAAAGAAACTTTAACTTATCCCGTAAACTTTTATCTAAAATATAACGGATTCTTAGGAATATTATCTGTATATAATGATGAATTATTCTTTGCATCCAAATCAACTAATACAGGTATTTATGTCGAATATTTTAAAAATATATTTTATAAAATATTTAATAAAAAACAAATAAGTGCTTTAAAAAGAAAACTTATAAAAGAAAATGCATCTGCAGTTTTTGAAGTAATTGATCCTATTAATGATCCCCACATTATCGAATATCAAGAAGAAAAACTAATTCTTTTAGATTTAATTTATAATGATACCGAATTTAAAAAACTATCATATAAAGAACTAACAGAGTTTTCTAAAATGTATGAAATACCAACAAAAGAGTTAATATATAAAGTATTTAATCTTGATGAATTTATATCTACTTACGATAAAATTACATCAGAAAATTACAAATTAAATAACGAATATATCGAAGGATTTGTTATCGAAGATATTAATAATTTCATGGTAAAAACTAAAACATATTATTATGATGAATGGAAACATTTAAGAACCAAAATGGAAAATGCTATGAAAACTAATAAGTACAAAACTAAAGGTGATGATAAATTAGAACAATCATTTATGAACTATTTAAAAGAAAAATATCAAGATAAAGAAGTGAATTTAAATAAAATAAATATTATTATTGAACGTAATGAATTTTTAAAAAAGTCAAACATACGTTAACATCAAATAATATCATAGACAAATTAAATGAAATCTTGTAAAATATTTTAAAAAGAAGAGGTGAGGTAATGATTAAGAAAAAAGATAACAATATTGATACTAACTATATTTCTAATATCGGGGATATATATGGTAATGTTAAAGATGTTACACTCAAGGCCAAGTTAATAACTATAAGAGTATTTGAATTTACAGATACAATTATGTGTATTTTAAACTTTTATGATAATACAGGAAAAATTAGCTCTTTTCTTATAAATGATAAAGATGCTGATTTTAAAAATTTAATTAAAAGTTTGACTGTTGATAATACTTATCTAGTAAAAGGAAATATCACTGATATTGATGAAGATTACATAAGTGATTTTAAAAAAGAAACAAATGCAAATTTAGAAGATTATTTAATTAGTGGTAAAGTATTTTTAATAAAAGCTATTAAAGAAAGTGGGGGAGAATAATGGCTACAATCGAAAAACTAAAAGATATTGTATTAGAAAATGATAGTGCTAGTTATAATTTAGGTTATAAAAATATTGATAACTTAATCGGAGAAATTAAATCAAATACAATTATAACTATCGGAGCAAGACCTGGTATGGGAAAGACTTCATTTTTAAATAATGTAATAATCAACTTATTAAATAATTATAATCTTCCAACTCTATACATTAGTTTAGATAGCAGTAAAGAAAAATTAATTAGTGATTTAGCAAGTATAAGTAATAAAAGCGTTAAAGAACTTCAAAATAATGATTATAACTTATATATTTCTGCTAATTGTTTTAATATATCCGATTTAGAAAAACTACTTGAAGAAAATGAAGATATAAAGGTGCTAGCAATTGATTATATTCAACTTCTAAGTGGTAAAAACACTTTTACTTCAATGGCGGATTCTTATAGTGATATATTATCTCGTCTTAAGGTTATGGCAGAAAAATACAAGTTAATAATACTTCTTACTTCTCAACTATCTCGTAATGTTGAGCTGCGTATGGATAAAGAACCCCAAATTAAAGATTTAGGAAAAACTAGTGCTCTTGAAGAAATATCAGATATAATTATGTTTTTATATCATGAGGACTATTATATTAAAGAAAGCAAAAATAAACTAACTGAAGTAATTGTTGCTAAAAATCGTTATGGTAAAACCGGTATAACATATCTAAATTATAAAGAAAACAAATATATAGATTAAACTAACTTTGAAATTGCCTATCACGAGCGTTACGCAGTGGCTATTAAATTGTTACATATAAAGTTGCATATCTACGATATGCTAACCACTTAAGGTGGTTAATATAATGTTAGAATTTTAAAGGATCAAAATGAAAAATTATAAAAGTTATATTTGTTATATTTTAGATATTGATGAAGAAACTCTCGAGTTTGTTTTAGAAAAATCAAAATACCATACATTTAAAGTTCCAAAACATGATGGGAGATACCGTACGATTTCTGCTCCTGATGATAAGTTAAAATATGTTCAAGAAAAACTAAATGATTATATCAATCAAAATTATGAATTTTTAGATTGTCTTTATGGATTTGTGAGAGGTAGAAGTATTGTTGATAATGCTAAAAACCACCAAAAATCAAAATACATTTTAAATATTGATTTAAAAGATTTCTTTCCATCAATCCATTATGGAAGAGTCCGTGGTGTATTTTCATCCCCTCCATTTAATTTGGATTTAAATGTTGCAAACACTTTAGCTAAAATTGCATGCTTTCAGAATTCTCTTCCGCAAGGTGCTCCATCATCTCCTGATATATCAAATATTGTTTGTTATAAACTAGATAAAAAATTATTAAGCATCTGTTCTAAATATAATATTAAATACACAAGATATGCTGATGATATTACCTTATCAAGTAACGAACCATTTCCTGAACTTTTAGTTACGAGAACTAGCGATAACTTAGTTGTACTAGGAAAATATTTAAGAAAAATTATTGAATCAAACGGATTTACCATAAATGAATCAAAAACAAATTATAGTTGGAATAATGAGCGAAAAGAAGTAACAGGTTTAATTATTAATGAAAAAGTAAACATTAAAAAAGTTTATTTAAAAGAACTTCGAGCATTACTAAATAACTGCGAAAAGCATGGTGCTTATGAAACTGCTAAAAAATATTTTAAAGTTAAGTGTGATTATAAAACAGAATATAATAAACATAGTACCCTAATAAGAAATTTCTTTAAAGTTATCGAAGGAAAACTAAATTTTATTGGTATGGTCCGTGGTAAAGATGATTTGATTTACCAAAAGTATTTAAAACAATATCAAAACATAATTAAGAAAAATGAATTTTAAATAATCAAGGCAAGTTTGGACAAATACAAATTTGCTTTTTTGTTGCATAATAGCAAGAAAATATAACTTCATTTTTTGTCGTTTATCAAAAATGCAATTTTCGTATGATACACTTACATCAGAAAGGGAAATTTTATGATGAAAACTGAAATGCATGCTAAAACTTGTTGGAGTGTTGATTATGATAGTACAATTAATATCGAAGATATAATTGTATTTGCTTATGAAAATAAAGAAAAGGGAATTATTTTTGCTGACAAAGACACAATTATTGCTTTCCCTAAAATTGAAGAGACCTATAAAAAGTTATGTTTAGAAGAGGAGGGCTATAAGGATTTTAAAATTGGCTATGGTGTAGAAATTAGTACAATCATTGATGATACTAATTGTAATATTATAATACTTGTTAAAAATCAAACTGGTTTAAAAAACTTATACCACATAATGACTCTTTATTTTACAGAGTATAACAAGTGTATTTCTTTTGATGAAGTACAAAAAAATAAAGAAGGATTATTATTAGGGTTTATCTATAATAGTAATGTTAACGTTAATCTTGATTATTTTGATTATATTGAAGTAAATGAAAATACTACACTTGATAAAGAAGTAGTTGTATATTCTAATAAACCCAATGCCCTATATCCCGGAGAAATACAAGCTAAAGAAGTGTTGAAATTATGGAACAATGACCAAATAGAAATTAATAACCGCTTATATTTAGATACGGAAGATACCTTAAAGTTATGTGACAATTATGATTATGTAGTAAATAACCCTAATAAAATACTAGATATGCTTGATAACATTGTTATAAATGATGGTACATTTAAAATTAAGTATAGCAGTAACTTTAAAGCATTTGAATCATCAGTAAGAAAAACTTTTAAAGAAAAATTTAAAAATCCAAGTGAACTTACTATAAAAAGATTAGATAAGGAACTTGCTTTGATCAAAGAATTAGATTATACCTATTATTTTGAAGTATTACTAAAATTAACTAATTTTATGAAAAGTAAACATGAATATTATCAATTAAATGGCTATATTAATAACTTACTTGTAGCATACACATTAGGTATAACAGAAGTTGAGCCATTTAAGTTGCCTTATGAGTTATTCTTTGCAATTACACCAAGTATAGAATTTGTTATTGGCCCATACTTTTTCAAAAAAGAAGTTCGGCAATTTTTAAGCAAAACTTTTGGTAGTGAAATAATTGGAAACAAAAGAATGGTTCGTTGGTCGAATGAATATTTAAATTATTACATTCACAAATATGCTAAATTAAATAATTTAAAAGTAACATTAGAGATGCAAGATTATATATTTAGCATAATCAGTAATATGCGTGTAAATAAAAATGCTTATAGTTTTAGGTATTTCTTACTTCCAAATAAAGTTATAATCCCTATAGAGAAAAAAGATAAATATGATAGAGATATAAATTTAGTAACTCACTACGATAGCAATGATTTAATAAATAACTATCTTAGTATTTCCTTTGTTACTTCTGATGCCATCAGTGAATTAACTAAATTGCAAATCCTAAGTGGTGATAAAGTCGCATTTTGTAATGATTTAGATGTGCTTAAACTTTTTAGAAGTGCTGAAGGCCTAAGTAAAGAATTTAAACATTTAAAAAGAACTACCGGACTAGGACTCACCAAATTTAATGATCTAGATGAAAATACATTTAAATATACAAGAAACCTATGGTTAGAAAATATAGTTAATCATTATATTAAAGATGGTGGTATTTATAAAGATGATTTATATAACAGTTTAGCCAAAGAAGGATATGATGATGTAGATATATTTAGAATGCTTAAGATAACAGAGAATTGTGAAAAACTATATTCTAAAGCAAGTTTTATCAACCGTGCTAGAGTAGTCTATCAACAATTATATTATAAACTTAAATATCATGAATATTTTTATCAAGTAAAGATAGAAAGTATTGACTTTTCTTATATAAGAGATTGTGTATTTGAATATGATAAAGATATGGTTATTAAAAGATATGAAGAATTATCTAATTCCGATTTAAGTTTGGCATTTGATTATGAAGAATATAAGTTATTAAGTATACTTGTAGAAATGTATGAAAGAGGTATTGAGTATCTATTGTAATGTATGTTAGAATATTTTTAAATAAAGGTTAAATGTATTATGAAATTTAGTAAAAGAAATATATGTATTGTAGGTTTTAATGATTCTTTTAAAGAAAACTTTGAAATTTTAGATTATAAGGAAATATACAGAGAACCAACTAGTGAGAATTATCAGTATTTAGCTAGATATCCTCACTTAGTCTATTTAGATAATTTGAATGATGCCAAAAGAAGAGAAGGTTTTATAATTTTTATAAATGGTAATGGTATTGATGATGTGAATGTGTTTGATTTTTATAACCGTAAGTTTTATAAGCAATTTAATTATATTATAATTATTAAAGATAGTGTTAAAGATACCACATTCGATAAATTTAGCCATATTGCTCTAATGAATAGTGATATTTATTGGTTTGGCTTATCAGAATTTGTCGAAGAATTATATATCAATTTTGTTAAAAATTATAAACCTAAAAAGTACCAAAAAGAAAGATCAAAATTACTTGAAGAAATTTACAAGTATATGCATAAGAAAAAACATGTTAAATCAAAAGTTATTGCCGATAATTTTAATATATCACTAAGAAGTGTTCAAAGATATATGTTAGATATCAATGATATCTATAGAACTATTGGATATGACTATAAGAAAAATGAATATTATGTAACCAAATAAGGAGAGAAAATGCAAGTTAGAGTTATTAGAGGAACTAACCAAATTGGTGGATGTGTTACTGAAATTACTAGCAGTAAGAAAACAAAAATCCTAATCGATTATGGCGAAAATTTAGATAATGATGATGTACTAGAAATCGATGGACTTACCAAAGGTAACAAAAGTTACGATGCGGTATTTATAACTCATAGCCATGGGGATCATATCGGGTGTATAAATCATATTTTAGATGATATCCCTGTTTATGTAGAACCTATTTCTAAAAGAATTTATGAAATAACTGCTAAGTTTACTCATAAAAGTATTAGAAAAGATACTTTAGACATGGAATTTGAAAAAAGTATTCAAGTTAAAGATATAAAAGTAACTGCTTACTTAGCGGATCACTCGGCATATAATGCGGCAATGCTACTTATCGAAGCGGATGGTAAAAAAGTTTTACACACCGGAGACTTCCGAGGTCACGGAACAAAGGGATATTTGATTGATAAAATGATTCAAAAAATAGGAACAGTTGATTTAATTGTTACTGAAGGAACTGTTTTAAGTAGAACTGATGGCACCGGAAAAGAAATTATTTGCCAAACGGAAAAAGAACTTACTAAAAAAGCCACGGAAATATTTAAAAAATATGACCAAGTATTCATATTACAATCGGGTACCAATATCGATAGAATAACGAGCTTTTATGAATCAGCAGTTACTAGTGGAAAAAACTTTATTGAAGATTTATTTACAACAAGTATCGTATTTAGTTTAGATAATTTAAGAATACCTAATCCCGAAACATTTAATAAAGTGTATACTTGGATACCACCATACTATAAAAATAAAATTGAATTCAAAGAATATGTAAATCCATTAGAAAAATATTGTTCGATGTATTCTTATAGTAATAACAAATATGCAATGTTAGTTAAATCTTCGATGATAAGCAGTATTGAACTGCTTCACAATAAAAATCATATAACCAATGCTTGCTTAATTTATTCGATGTGGGCAGGATATCAAGAAGATGCTAAGACTAAAAAGTTTTTAGAAGATACCAAAAAATATAATATTAAAGATATTATCTACTTACATACATCAGGACATGCCGATTATAAGACTTTAAAAAAATTAAATAAACTAAAAGCTAAAAAAGTAATCACCATCCATACAGTTGATGGTAATAAGTTAAAAGAAATATTAGATAATGTATATATAGTTAATGATAATGAAGGAGTTAATGTTATATGAATAAGTTATTGCTATATAAAGAAAATAAAACAGAAATGCGAAAAGAAGTAAGTAAAAGTAACCTAAAAGATGTGATAGAGGTTATAAAAAAAGAATCATTAGATGATTATAAATATAGAACTGATTCAGGTTATATAAAGAAAAGAAGTAGTAAAGATAGTATAATAAATAGAAAATTTATTGATAAAACCGCTAGAATTAGTTTAGAACATGCTCAAAAATTTTATTTATATGAACATAGTATAGTTCACAAGAAAAAATTGGATAAACTAGGTTATATCATAACCTATGAATTGCCTTTTTTTAAAAAAAGAATTGGTGGAGCCATCGATTTGGTAGCTTATGATGAAAAGTCCAATACAATTAATTTAATTGAAATGAAAAATTGTGCTATGGGAGAAAAGAAAGATTCTAGTGAATCATTAATTAGAGCAGTATTAGAAATAGAAACTTATACTAAGTTTTTTATAGATATAATTAAGCAAGAAAAAGATAGTAATGAGTTGCTAAAAGAAATATCTGGTGAACTAGAAAGTTTATATGGCATAAATGTAAGTGTCGAAAAATTAAAAACTGCTAAAATTCAAAAAACTTTATTACTGCCTAAAAGTTTATATGATTACAGCTTTAAAAATGCCATAGAAAGTGTAATACTTAGAAATATGCCTGAAGATATCAAAAAACACTTTATTAGTTTAAAGGATAAAAATTTTAATGCCAATCAAAGAATAGTTGATGTTGCTAAGGAAGATAACCTAATTTTTAATATTGAATAGTTTTGTTTTTAAATATGTTATAATAATGTTTAGGAAGTGATTTTATGCCGGAAAAAACTTTAAAAGAACTGATAGAATCAAAGAAAAATATATCAGAACAATTACGTTTGTTAAGAAGATACCGTGATAGAGAAGATGTTCAAGAATATATTAGTGAATTAGAAAAAGATACTACTGATTATGTGAGATATTTAATTGATAGGTATTATTATGGTAAGAAGGATGCTGTAAAAGCCAAAAAGACTCCACCTGAAAAAATGTTTAAAGTGATTTTACATGTTGATTAGTAAATGGAGAATTATTATGATGACAGAAGTTTCTAACCATCCTACAAGATGGTCAAAAAATAATACCAAGTATTATGTTAATGAAAATACAACCAAACTACTAATTGGTTCAATGCCTCCGAAAAGAATATGTGACTGTAACCTAAAAGATGGTGATATTGATTTTTTCTATGGCTCTAAGGATAACCGCTTGTGGAAAATATTTTTTGAAGATTTAAATCTTCAAAAATACCAAAGAACTAAAGAAGATTTTTCTAAATTTCTAGATGATTATAACATCGGTTTATTTGATGTTGTTAGTAGCTGTATTCATAACCAAGAATATGATAATCCCAGCGCAACAGATAAAAATCTTTTATCGATTACTCCAATCCCTTTAAAAGAGTTTACTAGTATATTAAAAGACATTAAAATTCTATATATCACTGGAGAGTATGTTCTAGATTTGTTAAAAATATTTTATGCCGAAAAAATAGAATTTGTTAGTAAAAAAGAAGGCAAGATATATATTAAAAATTTAGATCATCCTATTTTCTTTAAAGTAGTTTACTCCCCAACAAGACGTGTTTATAACTTACATAAAAAAGAAATGATAAACCAATATAAAGAACTATTAAAATGAGATAACCAATGCTCATTTTTTTCTTTTCTATGGTATAATCATAATGGAAGGAGTATATGATGAATAAAAGTTTAAAAATTATTTTAATTGTAGTAGTGTCTTTATTAATTGTATATTTTGCTATAAAAGGAATACTTTTATATGCTTATAATAATACAATTGTTGAAAATGATGCTTATTTGATGGATTTAAAAGAATCATTTGATAATAATGAACAAATGAATGTAATAACAACTAATTTAGAAAGTGATGAATACTATACATTTGATGATATTAATTTTATAAATCTTAATATGGAAGTGGAAACAACTAGTAATGAAGTTAACTTCTTGAGTAATGGTGAAACTATAATTAGTGTAAATGTATCTGATTCTAATTTAGTTGACCAAGTAAAAGATGAAGATCATTACTTTTTAAATAACTTATTAGAAGACGAAAATATAACAACTGATTATGAACTATTAAAGTTTATTGTCAACAACTATAATAAAGATGTAAATATACTATCTAGTATTAAAACTTTAAGAGAAGCAACAGAAATTAATACAGAAACAAAAATAATCATGAATTCATCAACTAATATTATGGATATTACTGGTAGTCTTGATGGTTACGTGCTAGTTATGAATGATGGTGTTATTATGGCTTCATTAACTAACAATGATAAATATTACGATATTACCTTTTATGATTATAATTTAACTGAAGTAAATGAATTTTTAAATACTATTTACTTTACAAATTAATTAAATTTACTTGACAATAAATACAAAAGAAACTACTATAGAAATAGTTGTGAAAAATTAGGCTAGAAAAAGTATGAAGGGAGGCCTAATTTTTTTATGAAACAAGAAATTTATATTAACATGGATGATTCGGGAAAACTATCAACTCATGAACAAGTATGTGTCTATGGTGGATTAATTTTCTTATCAAAAAAGGACAAAGATAAATTTATTACCCAATATCGTAGTATTATTAAGGATATTAGATGTAAATATTGTAAAAAAGAATGTAACCATAAATGTCCAGAGATAAAAAATACAAATATTAAAGCAATTGATAAAAGAAGACTAATGAACTACATTAAAAAGTATTGTGTAATTGCTTTAGTTATTAACAATAACTTAGTCTATAATCATATTTTAGAAAGCAAAGGTGCTAAAGGAAGATTTATTGACTATGCTATAAGAAGAGTCATCAAAGAAAGTATTAAAAACTTAATTAAAAGTAAAAAAATAAATGCTTATGAAAGTACAAAATTAATTATCAACATTGATGAACAATCAACTAAAAATAATGGTTACTATAATCTAAAAGATGGATTATTTGAAGAATTAAAACATGGTATTGCTAATTACAATTATGGTAGTATCATTACTCCGATTATCCAAGGGGAATTAACATTATCTTTGTGTTATCAAAATTCCGCCAACAGTTATGTTGTCCAAGCAGCTGATTTACTTGCAGGAACCATTCGCCATAAAAGTTTACAAGCCTTAATTAGTAACGATGATTCTTATGAAGAGTTGAGTAAATTTGTTGACTTTAAAATAATTTTGCCATAGAAAAAAAGCCACACAAAGTGACTTTTTCCCAATTAGGGCGACGTACTTACGAGTACGCTTAATTTAAAAAAATCGCTACCTAACTATCGACCTGACGAGCCTAAGCTCCGGTAACTCCATAATACAATAGTTTATACTTTATGTCAACTATGTATTACATTATTATTATGGAAAATATTTTTAGTTTTATACAAAAAAATTACATTTATTTAAATTAAATGGTATACTGGATATAGATGGAGGTAATATGAAGAAGTATCGTTGTACTATATGTGGTTATATTTATGATGAAGAAGCCGAAGGAGTAAAGTTTGCCGATTTGCCAGATGATTGGAAATGTCCATTATGTGGTGCTCCGAAAAATTTATTTGAAGAAGTAGTTGAAGAAACACCAAAACTAGAAGAAAAAGAAAATAATTCTACTAGAAATGTTAATGTTGAAGTAGATGAAGATTTAAGAGAATTATCTAATGCTGAAATTGCTTATATTTGTTCTAATCTAGCTAAAGGAGCGGAAAAAGAATATAAGGAAGAAGAACAAAAATTATTCTTAGAACTATATAAACATTACGAATCATTAATTGAACCGACGAAAGGAAATCTTGTAGATGTAAAAAAATTAGTTGATGAAGATGATCGATTATTTCAAAATGCTTTTGCAGTTGCTGATGAGTATGCTGATCGTGGTAGTAAAAGAGTTCTTACTTGGGCAAGTAAAACAACCAACATTATTAAATCTGTTTTAGATAACTATGAAGAAAAAGGTATAGAATATTTGAAAAATACCAAAATTTGGGTATGTGATATCTGCGGTTTTGTTTATATTGGTGATACTCCTCCAGCAGTGTGTCCAGTATGTAAAGTGCCTAGTTTAAAAATTTTGGAGGTGAAATAATGTCAAGTCATGCATATCGTAATTTAAAATTATGTACTAAAGATTGTTTGTGTTTATTTGTTTGCCCAACTGGTGCTACCAATAATGAAACTGGTCAAATTGATTTTTCCAAATGCATCGGATGTGGCGCATGTGCAGCTGCTTGTCCATCCCGTGCTATTACTATGATCCCTAATACTATGCCTAAAATTCAACCTAAGTCTAAAGAGATGGTTGATGAATTATTTAAAATTGCTAACAATAAAATTAAAGAAATTCAAATACTAAAGGGATTGCTAAATGAAGAATATTCTGAAGAAAACAAACTAATTAAAGCTTTAATTCATTCTAATAAAGTTGTTATTGAAGACTTAATGCGCGAAGCAGAATTTATGATTCCCGAATGTCCTAAATCCCGTGAATTATTAGTTTTATTATCTAAAAATCCTGATGCCCAAGATATTGCTAATAAGTTATTGGAAAAAATCGAAGTTAATGAATAATTTACTTGCCAACTTATTTAAAAAGTTGGCATTTTTGTTATAATAAAATTACTTGAGGTGATCCTAATGCGTGGTCAAAAATTTGAATTTACTTCCGAACAGATAAAATATATTGTTGATAATTGGGGGAAAATTTCTGCCCATAGTATGAAAAATATGTTTGGTTGCTCTTGGTATGCTGTAGTAAGCATTGCCAAAAAATATAACTTGGATCCACCGGAGTCTAATAGATGGACAGAAGAAGAAAATGAATTATTAAAAAAATTAGCGGCAGATACTCACTATGAAGATATTGCAGAAAGTATGCATAAAAGTCCAAATGCCATTTATTTGCGAGCCAAAAGATTGGGTATTACTTTAATTCAAGACCGAAGATCTTGGTCGATTGAAGAAGAGAACTATTTAATTGAACATTGGGGAGTTGATGCAATAGAAAAAATTGCTAAAGATATGCAAAGGAGCATATATTCTATAAGAGTTAAAGCAACTAGATTAGGATTAGGTCATATGTGTAAGGCTAATACCGAACAACTTACAGTT
Source organism: uncultured Bacilli bacterium (assembly GCA_944332675.1). GTDB lineage: Bacteria > Bacillota_I > Bacilli_A > RF39 > UBA660 > Onthocola_B. The sequence goes on along the minus strand of CALVKJ010000010.1, from coordinate 10,264 downwards.
GCAGATATATCTTATTACCTTGGGGTAAGTCATGAACGAATTACTGAAACCTGGAAAAATTACGGACTTAAATTAAAAAAGAAAAAAGTAACCAAAAAGTATTCTTATTATTGTATTAGCATTGAAGATTTAATGGAGTTTTTAAAGACTCATCAAGATTTATGGAATGCCAATTATTTAGAATTAAATATTTTTGGCATAGAACCTGATTGGCTAACTGCCAAAAGAAGAAAAGATGCTTTAAATCCTCCGATAGAATACCGTCCTTGGACTAATGATGAAATAAAACTAGCAACTGATTTATTAAAAATAGGTTATGATTATGAATTGATAGCAGAGCGCCTTCATCGTACTCCCGGTTCTGTTGCCTATAAGTTAAGAAGTCTTGGATATAGTTATCGTTTATCAAAATATTGGAAAGGAACAGAAATAAAATATTTAAAAGAACATTACGAGGATATGACCAATGAAGAAATTGCAGACCATTTAAACCGTAGTTCCAAAGCAATAGAATCTAAGGCCGGAGAATTAGGAGTAAGTAAATTGACAAGAAAGAAAAAATTTTGAAGTTAATATTTTAAACTACTCAAAAGTAAGTTATAATTATTCTATGGAGAGTAGGAATTTATGAGTATATTAAAAGTTCAAAACTTAACTAAAACTTATGGAGATAAAGAAACATTAGTTAGTGCTGTTAATAATGTATCTTTTGCAGTAGAAGAAAAAGAATTTATTGCCATTCTTGGAGCATCAGGATCTGGTAAGTCAACTCTTTTACATATGATCGGCGGAGTAGACACTCCAACCAGTGGTAAAGTATTTATTAACGATAATGATATTTACTCTTTAAATGATGAAAAACTATCTCATTTAAGAAGAACTGAAGTAAGTATTATTTACCAATTTTACAATCTTATTTCCACACTTAACGTCAAGGAAAACATAACTTTACCACTAGACCTTGACAAACAAAATGTCGACGAAGATTATTTAAATAAGATAATTAAACTTCTAAATTTGGAAGACCGCCTTAAACATTTACCAAATGAACTATCCGGAGGTGAACAACAAAGGGTATCAATCGGAAGAGCCCTTATAACTAAACCAAGTATAATTCTTGCTGATGAACCAACAGGAAATTTAGATAGTAAAAATAGTCTTGAAGTAATGGAGTTACTTAAAAGTGCCAATGAACAATTTAATCAAACAATAATTATGGTAACCCATGATGAAACTTTGGCTAAATACGCCAAAAGAATTATAACTATAACTGATGGAAAAATAACTAGTGATAAGTTGGTGCAAAATGAAAACGTTAAGTAAACTTACATATCGCTATTTAAAACTTAATAAGAAAAAATCTTTAATAACAATTATAAGTATTCTTTTAGTTACAATACTTATCTTTTCTCTTGGCCTTGGAGCATCAACTATTAGAAAAAATAGTGTCGATAGTATAGGTGATAGCACTGGTCTACATCACGTCAAATTTTATGATATTCCCTTCAATTCTTTGGATATACTAAATAATAATACTGACATAAAAGAAATAAGAATAATGCAAAATATTGATACTTTTATTGAATCAGATTATCAAATAAGCATTATAACTATAACTGATAATTTAAATAGTTATTTTCACGATTTAAGAGGAAATTTTCCTGCTAACGAACAAGAAATTATTATTTCTGAAGATCTATCTCAAAAGGGTAATTACGTAATTGGGGACTCCATAGATAACAAGAAAGTTGTTGGTATTTTTTCATCATCCCCTCTAAATAGAGAAAAATATGATGCTACAGAATATTATATTTATACAGCATCTTCATTTATAGATTCTTATCCCACAACTTTTTACGTAACATTTAAAAAAGTTGCAGATGCTTATCAAAAAACTTTTGCAATTGCTGAATCTTTAGGACTCGAAAAAGATGAAAGCCTAGGTGTTATTTCCTACAATAATACAAGTATTAATGCATCCTTACTTACCGCTAATGGAGAATATTATTATGAAAGCACTAAAATTGGTATCTATGCCATATTTTCTCTAATTCTTATTGTTGTAAGTTTATTCTGCGTTTTAATTGTTCGCAATTCTTTTACCATCAGTTTATCAGAACGCAAAAAAGAATTCGGGGCCTTAAGGAGTATTGGGGCTAGTAAAAAACAAATATTTAAAATGGTTATGCTTGAAGCAAGTATGTTAAGTATAATTGCTATTCCTCTAGGAATTATTTTAAGCTTTCTTTTTGTATCTCTTGTCCTTTTTATTTTTAATAGCATACTAGATACTTTAATAATTCCTTATCAAATCTATCTTTACCCTGAGTTTATTATTATATCTTTAATTTTTATTTTAATTACAGTTTATGCATCAGCTTTTGCTCCAGCCCTAAAATCTAGTAAAGTAACCCCAATGGAAGCTGTAAGAGAAATCGGCGTTTATAAAATTAAGAAAAGTAAAGAGCACTACCCATTTATTAAAAAAATATTTGGAGTTGAAGGTGAAGTTGCCTACAAAAATATGAAAAGGAATCGCCGTAAATTTACATCTAGCACACTATCTTTATGTATTTCTATCATTTTATTTGTAGCTGTATCCGCTGTTATAAATTTTATGCTAACTAATTATGCAAATTATTTTGAAGAAGATTTTGATATTGTTGTAACCCTTGATGATAATGAAGAAATAGCAAATGAAATTGCCAGTATACCTTCGATAGATGAAGTAGTAATATACAAAAATAACTATTTATTTTATGAAGATAGCGAATTTTTAACCGAAGAATATAAAAGTCTTAACCAAAGTGATGATTATTATATGATTAGACTATATGGAATTAATAATAACACTTATGAAGATTATTTAGAAATGCTAGAAATAGATGATAATTACTTAGGTATTTTAGTTAATAATGCTTATAAAAAAGATAAAGATACCAACGCCTTTGTTCCATATGACATATTTATAAATAACCCCAATTTTAATATTAATCTAACCACCTATGAACAAATATATAACCAAAATACCAATATTTATGACTACATATTTAATGATCCTTACTTAAATATATCAAATATATTTATAGCCAATGAATTTCCCTATTTTTCTTTATTTGATGCTGCTTTAATTGTTGACTTTGATACTTACGATTATATAGTAAATAGCTTCCCAGATAATTACCCTGAAATTTTAAAAGAAAGCGATTATACCTTAGGTATTAATTCATCTAATTATGTTGATTTTGATAGAGAAATAAATAATATTATTGACAATAATCCCAATATTTCTATTGAATATATCAATTATGATTTATATAATTATGAAAATAAATTAGCTGTTACTTCAATTGCCTTTTTACTATATACAATATTAGCTTTTATTTCTCTAATTAGTATTACTACCATTTTTAGTTCTCTTAATACCAGTATATTAACTAGGGAAAAAGAGTTTTCTGTTTTAAGAAGTATTGGTATGAGTAAGAAAGGCTTAAATAAAATGTTAATACTTGAAAGCGTTTTCTTAGGACTTAAAGTATTAATTATATCTATACCTATTTCTATATTTGTGGTTTGGTTTATTAGAACTGCTTTAAAACTAATAAATGCTACTGAAGAAACCCTAATTATTCCTTATCCTACAGTATATGTTATTTGTGCTATAATTGTTGTTCTTCTATTAATTATCTTAATAACAATGTATAGTTTACATAAAATAAAGAAAAAGAATATAGTTGATTCAATAAAGAATGAAAATATATAGAAATCAAGCATTTAAAAGATACCGTTATAATTGAGATAAAATTAATATTTAATTGGCAAATAATCGTTGATAATTAAATCGAGTTAAATCTTAACATAAATAGACTTTTTAAAAAATTTTTGATACACTTAATTTGTGATGATTATGAAATATTTAGGTAGTAAGAAGTTAATAACTTCCAGATTAATTTTAAGAAATACTGAAGAAAGTGATTTAAAGACACTTTGGGAAATTTTATGTATTCCCGAAGTAAATAAATATTATTTAACAAGTAAACTAAGTTTTAATTGGGAAGAAGAACTTCCTTGGCAAATGAAAAAATTAGCAAAGGCTAAAAATCCTGATGTTTTTTGTTGGAGCATTATCTTAAAAGAAAATAATGAATGCATAGGTCAAATAACAGTTCAAGAAAAAGATGACTATCCTAGTGATATTCGTGATATTGGTTGGTTTATAGCGCCAGCCCATCAACGGAAAGGTTATGCTAGTGAAGCTGCCAGAAAAGTAATAGATTATATGTTTGGGGAAGTAGGTATTAAAAAAATACTAACTGGTGCTGCAATAGCCAATCCAGCATCTTGGCTACTTATGGAAAAACTAGGTTTCAAGCGCCTTACTCATCAAAACAAGTTTGTCAAATATACTTTTGTTCCCGAAGAAGTTGAGATATACACCTATGAACTAACTGGTGGTGATAAAAAATGAAAATACTATTTATATCAGATATTCACGGCATAACTAAAAACTTAGACAAAATACGTGTATTAGAAAATAATAACAATTTTGATAAAATTGTAAATCTAGGAGATTCTTACTACTGTGGTTTATCTATTCAAGGTGCACTTGAAGTTAATCCGAATGCTGTTAGAGAGTTTTTAACAAGTATTAAAGATAAGTTGATTTGTCTTCGGGGTAATTGTGATGCCGATGTTGACATAGAAAAATCACAGTTTCCGATGTATGAATCAATCTTGCTAAATGTTGATGGTCTAGATTTACATTGTACGCACGGGCATATACATAATATTAATAAAAACACTAACTTACCAGAAAGTACAATTTTAATTTATGGACATTACCATATTCCCTATATAAAAGAAGAACAGAATAGTACTTATATTTGCGTGGGTTCAGTATCTCTTCCAAGGGATGAGTATGGAGCTACTTATGCAATCTATGAAAATAAAACAATAATAATTTATTCGCTAATTGATAATAAAAAAATAATGGAAAAGAGGTTTTAAAAATGAAATTTATTGGAACAAAAACATTAGAAACAAAAAGATTGATACTTAGAAAAGTAACTGCTGCTGATGCCATAAAAGCTTATCAAAATTGGTGCAGTAATGATAATGTAGCAAGGTATGTAGCTTGGGAAAAACATAAGAATGTTGATGAAACCCAAAAGCTATACTCTTTATGGGAAGAAGAATATCAAGATCCTAAAACATTCCGTTGGATTGTTGAGCTAAAAGATAATGGTGAAGTAATTGGAACTATTGATGTAAGTAAAAAGTTTCTTCAATTTGGTACTTGCGAAATAGGTTATTGCTATGGTGAAAAGTTCTGGGGGCAAGGTTATGGTACTGAAGCTTTAAAAAGAGTAATGGAATATTTATTTAAAGAAGCAGATGCTGATGTCGTTTGGGCAGAACATATGACACTTAATCCTGCTAGTGGTAAAGTTATGGCGAAAGCAGGATTAAAATATGAAACAATCCTTCATAAACGAGTTAATGACAAAAATGGTCATAAGGATGACTTGATAGTATACTATTTAACAAAAGAAGATTACTTTAAGGAGCAACAAAATGGATGAAGTTGTACGTATTTTGACTGAAAAACATAAAACTATTGCTACTATGGAATCTTGTACTGGTGGAGCAGTAGTAAATACTATAACCAATGTTGAAGGAGCTAGTGAGGTACTAAAGTTTAGTGCAGTAACTTATGCTAATGAATTTAAAATAAAAATGGGAGTAGACTCCCAAGTAATAGATAAATATACGGTTTATAGTAAGGAAACGGCGATTGAAATGAGTACAAATATTGCTGCATTTGCTAATTCTAATTATGGTATTGGCATAACAGGTAAACTAAATAGAGTTGATAGATTTAATCTCTCCGGCAAAGATAATCAAATATTTGTAAGTATCTTTGATGCTGATAATAATAAATATTATAATTTTGATTTATTCGCAACTAAAAGCACTAGAAAAGAAAATAAAGAACTAATAACTAAAGAAATAACCAACAAATTATTGACAATTATTTAGGAATTGCTATTAAGACTATTTCTGTAGGATAATACCTATTACCAAAATATCTTAGAAAAAATTGATAATTATCATTTACACTATAAATTAGTTTTGGTAGTTTCCATAAATCATTATGATTATGATACACTGATATAAGTAATATAGGTGTATCATTTTTTATGTGCCTAATAGCTCCCTTTAAAGCTCTTTCTTCACAACCTTCAATATCCATTTTTATTAAATCTATTTTTTCCTTTATATCATTATCTAACGTAACCCCAATTACTTTTTGATTTCCCTCATCAGTTATAGTATTTGCTGAAGCACTTTCAATATTATTATTTATAAAAAATTCGGAATTAACATCCATAGCAGCTTTTTTCTTAAATATTATATTAGGATATTCTTTTAAATTATTTTGCATTGCTTTTATACTTTCATCTGTTATTTCATAAGCATATATTCTCTTGTAATTTAAATAAGTATTTATATAATTAATAATTGTATCTCCAGTATAAGCCCCGATATCAACATATACAGCTGATTGTTTAGGCTTTACTAAATCTAAATCAAAATATTGGTTATAGTTTTCTTCCCGTGCTAAACCTAATTCTTGAAAATCTGAATTGTACCAATAATTTAATATACCATATAATACTTGTTTAGATCGATAATCCCCCAAGGATTTATAAAGCAATAAAAAATCATCAGCGTGTTCTTTCAAAACTTTACATCTGTTTTCTAATTCTTCAAAAATATTTGCCTCATAATCTAATTTTCCCCAATAATTAAAGGTAGCTAAAAATTTTTCAATAGCTTTCTTATTTGTTTCAGAAACATTTGAATAAGTACTTTTAATATTATCAAATATTACCTCACTATTTAATATTTTAAATCCCCGTAATAAGTTATAAAATTTTATATCTAATTTATTCATTTAATCCTCCATTATAATAATATGCTGTAATATTTTGACAATTCTTAAAATTTGTTGTATATTACTAAGCAAACAAATTAGGAGAGAATTATGGAAGTTAGTTTAGATTATTTACTTAGTGCAGTTTCTAAATATAATCTTAAAGGACTGGAAAAAATCACAAAAGCCTACAACTATGCATTTGAAAAACATTATAATCAATACCGTGAAAGTGGAGATCCTTATATTACTCACCCTTTAGCAGTAGCAATCATATTAGCGAATATTAATGCTGATACTGATACTATTTGTGCAGGACTTTTACACGATGTTATTGAAGATACCCCAACTACTAAAGAAGATATTGAAGCAGAATTTGGAAAAACTGTTGCTACTCTTGTTATGGGAGTAACTAACCTTACTAGAGCCTCAATAAATGACAAAATATCTTTAAGTAATGCCAACTTACGTAAATTAATTTTGGGAGTAAACAAAGATGTTAGAATTCTTATAATAAAATTAGCGGATCGCCTTCATAATATGATGACTTTACAATATAAAAAAGATCCTGAAAAACAAAAGAAAAAGTCAGTTGAAACATTAGGGATATATGTGCCAATTGCTGAAAATCTAGGTCTATACAACATTAAAACCGATTTAGAAGATAAATGCTTTATGTTTTTAATGCCTGATAAATATCAAAAACACTCAGAAATGCGCGATAAATATGACAAATTAACAACTGAATTTGTTGAAGAAGTGAGTAATAGAATTAATAAGGTATTATTAGCAAGTGATATTCCTAATACAGTTAAGTTTCGTCTTAAAAGTGTCTATGGAATATTTAAAAGTTTACTAAGCAAGGGTTCAATTGAAGATATCCACGATCTATTAGCATTTAAAATTATACTTGATGATATTGATGCTTGTTATTTGTCATTACGACATATTCATGAAGAATATAAACCTTTAACTAAATATTTCAAGGATTATATTGCTTTACCTAAACCTAATCATTATCAAGCCTTACATACAACTGTCGTTGGCCCTGAAAATTATTTGCTACAAATGCAAATGAAAACAGCCCAAATGGAAAAAGTTGCCCAATATGGAATTACAGACTTTTGGCACGGCGATGACTCATCGGGAGCAAAACATATGCAAGAAGCTCTAGAAAACGAATATCCTTTTTATCAATCTATATTAGAAGCTAATAAAATGGCTGAAAATAATCAAGAGTTTGTCGATTTAATTAAAGGGGAAGTTTTCGCCGAAAAAGTTCAAGTATTTACTATGGATGGAACTTTAATTGATGATTTAGTTAAAGGAGCAACTGCTATCGACTTTGCTTACCGTATTCATTCAGAAATCGGGGATAATATGGCTGCTGTCATTGTAAATGGTACCTCAGTTGGTCTAGATTACACACTAAAAGATGGTGATCAAGTACGTATCGTTACTGACTCTAATGCCCCTGGCCCAACCAAAGAATGGCTAAGCATTGCTAAAACTGCCCGAGCTCGCAAAAAAATTAGAGAATATTTAAATAAACAAAAAAGAAATGGTCAATCACTAACAAGATCTCCTTGGTAAGTATCTCTCTTAACCATTTCTTTATCTATATCATTTAAAACACAAAATTTCTTAACTAACCAACCTGGAGTTATTAATTCAGATTCTATTGGATCCCCAGTTATTCTTTCAATAACTATATTTTCGTTTAACAATCGCAATTGCTCACATACTATATCAATATATTCTTCCTTTTTTAGTATAGGAAACTTTTCATTTTCATAAATATTAGCTAATTTAGTATCCTTTGTAACATATAACATATGTATCTTGATTCCATCAATTCCTAGATTATTTAAGTACTTAACTGTATTTAACATATCTTCCCTACTTTCATATGGCAACCCATTAATTATATGAGCAACAGTAAATATTTTTGCTGATTGTAATTTTTTAACTGCTTCAGTAAAACATTTTACATTATGCCCCCGATTTATAAACTCTAGTGTTTTTTCATTACTACTTTGTAAACCTAACTCAATAGTTAAAAAAGTCTTTTTGTTAAGCTCTCTTAAATATTTTAGCCACTCATCACTTAAAGCATCAGGTCTTGTAGCAATAGATATACCTACAACTTTATCAATTGCTAACAACTTATCAACATAATCTTTAAACTTATTTATATCGCCATAAGTGTTAGTTCCCGATTGAAAATAAGCAATGTATAAAGCATCTTTCCACTTTCTTTCTAAAATTTCTTTAGCCTTATTAAATTGACTAACTATATCTAAATTACCATCACTAATATTAGATATACTTTTATTAGAGCAAAATATACATCCACCATTAATTTGATTAGGACAAGTACTCCCAATATCTAAGGGAACCTTAAATACTTTAGAACCAAACTTTTTTCTTAAAAAGCAATTTAATGTATAATATCTTTTATTATCAATAGTATTTTTAAACATATTATCACCAGTAATACATATTTTATCATAAGTAATTGAATTTTGTCTTGCTTTTTGCTAAAATTAATTTGTGCTGGAATAGCTCAGTTGGTAGAGCAATGCCCTCGTAACGCATAGGTCGCTGGTTCAAACCCGGCTTCCAGCACCATTTATTATGCTTGTTTTTGTCCGTATTTACGGGCTTTTTTATTTTTAATAAATACTCAATTTTAGAGTGTCACACAATTTTGGCAAAAAAAGTGTCGCGAAAATGTCGCGAACACCTAATTTTTGTTTGAAATTTTCGTTGTTTTTCGAAAAAATCACATCATTTTTTTAGAAAATTATGTGGCTTGTAGTATAAAAACGCTTGTTATTAAACACTATTTTCCACTTAAAACTGAATATACAGGCTTATGTGCTCCAATTGTGGCCTTAGGGATATGCCAAAAGCAAATGCTTATTTACGTGATTTGATGGATATATTACTAAAACTATTATTATTGATGAATTAAGAAATATATTAAAATAAATAATAGTTAAATTATGAGAATTTAAAAAATCTGTTTAAAATAATTAATAAATATGATAAACTTGTTTATAGTGAGGTAAATAATATGTTAGAAGTAAAATTGTATGATTTGGGATATTGTGATGAATCTGAATACACTAGAGTAGTTTGTGTATGCCGTTACCATGGCAAATATGTATTTTGTTATAATAAAAAAAGAAATGGTTGGGAAATTCCTGGTGGACATATAGAGAGCGGGGAAACTTGGCAAGAGGCCGCTAAAAGAGAAATGTATGAAGAAACTGGAGCAACGAAAATTGAAGTAACTCCAGTTAGTGTATATAAAATTAGCAC
>CALVKJ010000009.1 GCA_944332675.1 uncultured Bacilli bacterium | reverse complement strand
TATACATCAAGACATAATAAAAACCTATAAAGTAGGTCTCTCTTTTTTTGAGAGTCCACTTTACAGGTTACATTTTAGGGAGCAACACCTGTCGTGTATAGTTAAGTTGTATAAAAAAATTAATAAATTGTCAAGGAGGATGAATATCAAGAAATAGGAAAGAAAATACTAAAATTAGAAAAAAAGAAAGGAAATGGTGATATTTATGAAAAAGAATGTAGCTATCGGAATAATTGTAGTTTTAGTAGTTGTTGTACTTGGGGTTGGAGGTTATTTTCTATTAAATAATAGTGCTGATGAAGAAAATAATAATGTTAATAATAACAATAATGGCACTAATAACAATGAAAACAATAACAACAATGGAAATATTAATGATGATGTAAATGTTTCTGGTGGAAGAACTTTAGTAGTTTATTTCTCAGCTCAAGGACATACTGAAGCTGTTGCAGAACAAATTGCAGAGAATTTAGATGCTGATATTTTTGAAATAGTACCAGCAGATGAATATACTTCTGATGATTTAGATTGGACAGATGATAATTCTAGAGTAACTCGTGAATATGAAGATGAATCATTACGTGATGTTCAGTTAGTATCAACAGAAGTGCCTAATTGGGATGATTATGACACAGTAATTATTGGTTATCCAATATGGTGGGGTATTGCTGCTTGGCCAGTAAATACATTTGTTGAGGCTAATGACTTTAGTGGTAAAACAGTTATTCCATTCTGTACATCTTCATCATCTGGTTTAGGTCAAAGTGGTGAACTGTTAGCTGATGCTGCAGGTACTGGTAATTGGCTAGAAGGTCAAAAATTTAGATCTAATCCAAGTGATTCAGATATTCAAGAATTTACTGATAGTTTAGCAGGATAAAGGATTGATTAATTTCAATCTTTTTTTGTCTTATAGGAAATTGCTTTAATTAATAAAAAGACAATTGACACACATACATTTGTTTGGTATAATTAATTTATCAACTAAAGGGGGTGAATAAAATATAGTTGAGATACTTAATAATCTAAGTAATATAGTTAACTTGATAAAAAAATTATAAATGATAGAACAAAAATAGTAGGGTGGCGACCATCCGAAGTTGGTCTATGGAGGACTCAAAGAGTCCTATGAAGTAGAAATGCCTTGTAGTGATGCAAGGCCGCCAAACTTGTTTGGCTTTTGTTCTAAATTAAAAAAGAGTGTTTGACACTCTTAATTCAATAAGATTTAACTGTTTCAGCTCAATGAAATACAAGTTAAAATCTATATTAAAACGGATATTCCGTTCTAATAACTAAATAAATGGAGCGATAGTTGAGTGAGTACACAACTTTTTTCTCACATGAGGATGATATATAAATCACCCATCTATATTTATTATATCATATATTTATTTTTTTTAAAGAATATTGTTAAATAATATCAAAAAATATGCTATAATTATTGTAGTTGAATATCATTATGATATTCTTTTTCTTTTGAGGTGTTTTATGGAGAAAAAAATAAGTCATTTAAATATGATACAAAGTATTATTACTAGGATGGGAAATAACTCTTTCGCTTTAAAAGGATGGGCAGTTGGAATTATGATTGCTGTTTATGCATTTGCTGGGAACTCAAACGTTAAAGCTGTAATTGTAACTTTAATGCCATTAATTGTATTTTGGTTCATAGATACATATTATTTAATGCTAGAAAGAAAATTTAGATGTTTATATGATGATGTTAGAATAAAAGATGAGAAAGATATAGATTTTAGTATGAATCCAAATGATGTTAAGATAAACCTTGATGAAGTTAAAAAATATGGATTCTTTAGTATTTTCTTTTCAAAATCAGTTCTACCATTTTATCTTGTGTGCATAGCTACAACACTAGTAATATATTTTGTAAAATTTTAAAGGGAGGTAACTTATGGGTAAAAAAATATTTGTATCCTATAAATATGCTGATAGTGATGTACGTAAAATTACTAATGATTATTTTCATACAGATACTGTTAGAGATTATGTTAATAAACTAGAAGAAAAAATTGGTAAGTCTGACATTTACAAAGGAGAAAGTGATGATAATGATTTATCACAATTAACCGATGACTCAATTTGGAACCAATTAAAACAAAAAATATACGATAGTTCAATAACGATAGTATTAATCTCTCCAAATATGAAAACTTTATGGAAATCTGAAAAAGATCAATGGATTCCACAAGAAATATCATACTCTTTAAAAGAAATAACTCATAATGGTACAAGAAAAAGTAAATCAAATGCATTAATATATGTTATATTACCTGACAAATATAATAGTTATGATTATTTTATACAAAAAAGTTATTGGGATACAGAAACATATCGATATGATAAAATATTTAGTATCATGAAAAATAATCTAAATAATTATAAATATAGCAGTGATATTAGTTATGCAGTAATTGTTAAATGGGATACATTTTTAAATAACTATAGTACCTACATAAATTCTGCTATAAAGAAACAAGAAAATATAGATAGTTACAATATCTGCAAACAAATATAGAGCATTGTTGAAAATGCTCTTTTATTTTAAATCTTTTTCTTCTATATTTAGGTTCCATAATCCTAATTGTCCATTAACTTCTTTATCATAATTTATTTTTTTAATGTTATTTAATTTCCATGCATAACCAGTTCTAACTTTATTTCCGTATGCAATATTATTTTCAGATATTATTCTATGATTTAATTCTTCATCAAGTTCTAAACAATCTTCCATTTCAACAATAGCAATAATTCTTCTAGAAGGAAATTTCAAATTCATATTTTCATATTTTTTCATATCTTCTTTATCTATTCCCGTTCCTGCATGAATCAAAACTTTTCCTCTGTAATTAGTTTTCCAAGATCTAAATTCATATTTTTTTATTCCTTCTGCAACTAAAGTTGCCCAAGGTTGTCTTAATGTTAATACTTTCAATTTAATCACCACTTATATTTTATCATAATTTTTATAAATTCTTTGAAGTTACTTAGGAATAACTTAAAAATATGGTATAATTATTTATGAGGTAATGGTGATAAATATGAGTAAGATATACAAGACGATAGATTTATTTTCAGGTTTGGGTGGAATAAGAAAAGGTTATGAAATGACAGGTAGATTTAAAAATGTTTTATCTGCTGATGTAGATAAGTATGCATGTCTTACTTATAAGCATCTATATGGTGAAGATTCATATAATGACGTTACCTCAGAAGAATTTAAAGAAAAAGTTGAAAAAACAAATTATGATATTCTTTTAGGTGGATTCCCATGTCAAGCATTTTCTATAGCAGGTCTTCAAAAAGGTTTTGCTGATGAAACTAGAGGAACATTATTTTTTGATATTGCAGATATCATTAGAAGAACAAGCCCAAAAGCATTTATGTTAGAAAATGTTGAAGGATTGTTAAAACACGATAAAGGAAATACATTCAAAGTTATTACAAGAGTTTTGGATGAGTTGGATTATAAAATTGTAGGAGTTGATTTTTGTGGAGACAATCCTATTTATAATTCCAAGGATTTAGTTAGAACTACAAAAGATTTTGGAATTCCCCAAAAAAGAGCAAGAATATTTATAATGGGATTTAGAAGAGATATTATTCCAGATAATTATAGTTTTCCTAATTTACCAGATCACTCAGATAATAAGATATATAAAAATTTATATGATTTATTGGATGATAATGTAGATCCAAAATACTATTTGTCAGAAAAATTATTAACTACACTTAAAAATCATAAAAATAATCATTCTGCAGTAAAGTCTGGTTTTGGTTATATAGTAGTTAACGAAGGAGAAAATCCAGTTTCAAATACAATTATGGCAACAGGTGGTTCTGGAAAAGAAAGAAACTTAGTAAGACAACATCATAAAGAATACGATAATTTAATAGTTGGTAAAAAGAATCCAATTAATACTGAAGGCATAAGAAATATGACTCCTCGTGAATGGGGAAAACTACAAGGTTTTATAAATTATGCATTTATTGAAAATGGTGTTGATACTTTCTCTTTCCCTGAAGGAATTAGTGATACACAACAATACAAATTATTTGGTAATTCAGTATCTATTCCTGTAATACATGAAATGGCAAAATATATGATAGAAAGGTTGGATGAATTTTATGGCGATGAATAAAGGCGAATGGTCAGAATTATATGCAATTTTGCATATGCTATCTGAACCAGACTTAACAATTGTAGATGATAATCTAGAAGAAATAACTAACGAGCTATATAGTGTTAAGAATTTATCAGTTAAAGAACAAGAAAACATTATTAAATATGTTCTAGAAAACAATATGGATGTACAAGTATATTTTAATGATGACATCAAACAACTTATCTCAAAAGAAGAAATATCCTTTAATAAAAAACTTATATTTGATGGAATCATTCATTCTATAAATGGTAATGGTGCTTTTGAAATATCTGGATCTAATGCAATATTATCTAAAATGACTCCAGATGGTTTATTAAAAGCATCTTCTTATTCAAAAGCTGATTTACAAGCTATAGTTTTAGATAATAGACTTGGTGAAGAAAAAGAATTAAAGTATAGTATTAAATCAAGTTTAGGTAGTCCTGCAACTATTTTAAATGCTAGTATGCAAACAAATTTTATTTATGAAGTAAATGGAATATCAAAAAATGATATAGAAAAAATCAATTCAATTAATACAAGAACTAAATTACTTGATAGAATAAAAATGATTAGAAGTTTAAATGGAGATATTAATTTTGTAAAAGTTCAAAATGATAATTTTGAGTACAATCTTAAACTTATTGATAGTAATATGCCTAATTATCTTGGAGATGCTTTACTTAATTCATATGAAAAAGATACAAAAAATTTAAAGTCATTATTTTTAATGTCTTCAAAATTTGATGATGAAACATTTGCATTAAAAAAATTGGGGGATTTCTTAGAAGGAATAAGTTTTGGATTCTTTCCTAGTCAAAAATGGGATGGAATAAATGATGTTAATGGTGGTCTTATAGTTGTTAAAAGAAATGGTTCTGTCGTAATATTAGATTTAGTTTATTACAAAAACGAGGTAAGAAAATATTTAATTGATAGAACAAAATTTGATTCACCAAGTACTACTCGATATAAAATGTTAGAATTATTTGAAAAAGACGGTAAAATATATTTTACTTTAAATCTACAAATTAGATATTCAGAATAATAAAAAAAGATGATTAAAGTTCATAATCATCTTTTTGTTTGTCTTTTTCATTGTTCCAACTTGTTATTCTATCAAAAGTTTTTTCACTAATAATTTGATTATCATATAAATCACCAACAACTTCTGCATAAACATCTTCTTTATCCTTTCTATGAAACATTCTCTTTAAAAAATTAATTAGTTTTTCAAATAATTGTTGCAATTCCTGAAATTGAAATTTTAAATTTAAATTGTCTTTTCTATATTCATTGATTTGTTTTTCTTGTGTTTCTACTTTTTCACTTAGACTATCTACTCTTAATTGTAATGCATCATTACTTTCTTTTAAGTTTTTAATTCTTCTAGAATCCTGTCTAGCTTGTTTAGTAATAATATTTAAGTTTGCCGATAATTCTTTAACATCTCTATACTCATCAGTTGTTTTAACTACTTTATCAATATAATCTTCTAATTTATTCTTTTGTTCTTTAGAAATGATAAATAAATCATCTCTTAAAGGAACTTTTTTAAGTTTATTTATTTCTTCTTTTATATTATTAGAATTAGTTTTTAACTCTAATGAATTATTACTTATTGAATCTATTTCTTTTTGATGTTTTTCAATTAGTTCTTTTGTTTCTTGGTAGTTAGTCATATCGGCCACATTGATATCTCTATTTCTACCTTTCATTTTTTGTTTTAAAGTTGCATCTAGGTTATATTCTTTATTATATTCTTCAATACATAAAGTTCTCATTTTATCTTGCAATTGCATTAAAGAAGTTCTAGTAAATACATCAGTTTTACCAACTTGTTTACTCATACCAGTTTTACAATTATATTTTATTGGAACACCTACAATATGCATGTGAGGACTTGTCTCATCATAATGAATAATAGCACTACATACTTTAAAGTTTGGCATTAACAATTCTAAATCATCAACTTGTTTTGAATAAACATTAGTCATTTTATGCTTATAGTCTAAATCTTTTGTGTCCCAAAATTTCTTATCTCCAAGTTCAATAATAATCTCACAAGCTAAATCACTTTTAGAGTTATCACTTACTTTTTTGAAATAGTCATCGATCTTTCTATCTTCTCTTGTTTGTTTATTATTGTATTCTAATCTAGCTTCTTCAAATTCAGTTTTATAAAAATTTTCTACATCTTTGTAAAGGGAAGAAGTACCTTTAACGATTACAATTTGTTCTTGTTCATTATCATATTTTCTATAATTATGCTTATCACATTTTGATAAAGTTTTAGCATTTTGTATTCCATTATTAGTCATTGAAGTTGTTCCGCTTATATTATTTTTAGCAGAGCTTCTAACACTATTTTTTCTATTTTTATTACTTCCTAAATGTAGAGAATATGGAAGTTCACTTATAATAATCATCTCCTTTCTTATGGCTCAATTTTGGCTTGTCAAAATGTATAACCCCCTAGATATCTTGTCATGCTAACAAGATATCAGTGGTCTAAGGAATATTCCTTAGAATCCTTTATTCAATACTTTGTAATGAAACTATGTACTACATACTTTCAAAACTTCGTATTGTATTGATGAAAATATTTTATCTTCATAAAACATTTTCTTTTGTAAAAATGCTATCGCCACTTTCATTACTTCGTAACAAAACGTGCCACGCATTTTATTTCTTTATCAATTCCATTCTAATAGGTTTACTAGGTATATCTTTTAACTCTCTAGAGTAGTCCACAAAAGTATTACTATCATCAGGAATGTAATTGAATAATTTGTTTAGCTCATCTGCATCTTTCGTAACTACAATATTTTCTTCTTTAATATATATAATTCCAAATCTATATTCTTCCATTTTTACATCTGGATCTAGTTTATAGTAATCTTCTAATGGGAACACTCTAACAATAGCGGAATTATCTTCTACAAAGTTGAAGTAGAATACTTGGTCTTTAACATAGTAGATTGCTTCAGTATAAGAAACATTATAATAGTTCTTTAATCTCATAATTATTTCTCCAACTTCTTCTTCAGGCAAGTATTCACTAAATCTTATTTGTCCTATTAGATTACCAAATATACAATCTTGTTTTCTATCTATATAACCATTCTTAAATAATTCATTACATGGGTTAGCAATTGATTCCCTAAAATTAACACATTTAACAAAACATTCACTACCAACTAATTCAAGTTCTACATTATCTACATAATTCATAATTAAATCAGACTTTTCTTCACGAGTCCTTTTCTTCCATGGTTTCATTTGTCTATCATATTCTTCAGGATGAATTCCTTTATTTATAAATGCAATATCACGAGCAACTAAAATATCTTTAGCAGAGTAAGTAAATGTATCACATTTATCAGCAGTATTAATTTTATCTTGCAACATTTCTATAGTATCTTCAATTTGTTTTGCTTTTTCTTTATAATCATTTAAACTAAATGCACCATCTACATAAGCAAGTTTAGCTCTTTCTAATCTTGCTTTTTGTGTTTCAATTTCTTTAGTAATATTTTCTCTAGGTTCATCAAAGTTTTTGATAATCATAGGAACAAAGAATTGATTAACGATAGAATCATATTCAGTTAGTTCATCAACGAAAGTTTTAAAATGTTCCTCAACATCTTTTTCTTTAATTGTTAATTTGCAATCACGACAATAATAGTAAAAGTATTCATGTCCTTTTTTCTTTGAAGCTTTACCACCTAGAATCTTGCCACATTTTGGACAAAGTAATTTTTGTAAGAAGATATAAGTTAAAGTTCTTGAATAAGCACGAGAGTTATTCTTCTTTTGAAACTGACATTCTTCCCACATTTCTTTACTAACTAATGGCTCTACTACATTAGGGTAGTAAGTTGGATGTTTAGTTCTTTTACCATGAACAAAATCTCCTTTATATATTTCATTTTCAATAATATGAAGTATTGTATTATCTCTCCAATTATCTTTTCCTAGAACTTTTTCTTTCTTAAATAGATTGGCTATTTTTTGATAAGATAAACCATTGTGATAAAGTTCAAATATTCTAATAACAACATCTTTTGTTGATTCATCAATGACTAATTTTTTATCTTCATGTTTATAACCTAATGGTGCTTTATGTGGAATGTGCCCTTGTTTAATTGCACCAGCTAAACCAATTTTAGTTCTTTCACTTGTTCTTTCAATTTCATTTTGAGATACACTCATCATAATACGAGATACCATTCTACCATTTGAAGTAGTAGTATTTATATCATCATTTACTAAATCTAAATAAGCATTATTTTCTTCTAGAAAAGTTATAATGTTTTCCCAATCAAAGATACTTCTTGTGATTCTATCTTGTTTTAGTGCTAACATTGTATTTATTTTCTTATTTTTAATATCTTCTTTTAATCTTTCAAATTCAGGCCTGTAATTTCCTTTTTTAGCACTAATTCCCTCATCAGTATAATAATCTCCAATTTCATAACCTTTGGCTTTACAATAGTCTTCTAATCGTGTTTTTTGTTCTGGTAAACTAAATCCTTCACGAGCTTGATCTTCGGTACTAACTCGCATATAAAGACCAGCTACTTTTTTAACTTCCTTATCAGATAATTCCATAAACTCAACTCCTTTTACAAAAAAAGAGGAGTCAAAAGTATCTAGTAAAGTCTAAATATTACTGACTCCTCAAAATAATTGATATTAAAAATATTTGTTTTTTTGTTTTTGTGTTTATATTTCATAGATGTACCTCCATTTCTAGAGCATACCTTTTTCATTGGTTATATATAATATCACTTTTGAAAATAATGTCAATAGTTATAGATTTTTATGTTATAGATTTTTAATAAACTCTTGTAAATCACTAATCTTAATGTGTTTTTGTAAATTTTCTATAAATATATCTTTTCCATGATTAAATGCTAGAAAAGTAGTATCTTTAATAATTATCTTATTTGGTTCAATATAATTTATATTAGTTTTTTCAATTCTACGAATTGACCCATTAATAATAGTTGGTTTAATATTACAAAAATCACATATAAATTCAATTCTTGTTTTAAGTTCTTCATCAATTGGAACTTCGCTTGTAATAATATTTAACATAAATAAATTCCTCTCTTATTTTTCATCTTTATCCCATTCAGTATATGGAATAGGAGCAGCAATTAATTTCTTAGATTCTGAATCATACTTAATATACTTATTGATTCTTAATTCAAGTAAAGCATCTTTTATCGTTTCTTTATCATCAGTACAATACTTTTGAATATCAAGTCCAATAATCTCATCATTAAATAGAACAATACTCAAGAAACCTTTAGCATTTAAAGACAAGTTTCTATCTGTTAAATATTTCATCATTGTCTTATAAACATTAAATTGTCTCATTATTTTCACCATCCTTTCTTTTTTTGGATGGATGATTTATTTGTACTTCCAAGCTCACACGTGGAGTTCGAGACACAAAAAAATCTATCTTTCGATAGATTTATATATCAAACTCGATATTGTTCCGAGCAGATTCCTCAATGGAGCAGGTGATGAGATTTTCCATTGATTTGAGTTAAGTTTGTTAAATTGTTGTTGTAGTTGGCGGCGTAACGGCACCCGCCCCAACTACAACAAAACTATTAGATAATTAGTTATTTATGAGTAAAAATTTTAAGGATAGGGAAGACCCCTATCTATTACTTGATAGTAGTCTCATAACTCCGACATTTTATGATAAGCCTAAGTTATATGATTATAAAATTGTAGAGTGTGGCTCTTATGTTCAAGTTTATTATTACAAGCATTCTAGGATAAAAAATCCTAAGAAAGATGATGATGTTGATTTAAACTTAAAAAAATTAAATGTTGAAGTTAATACTTCAAAAAAAGAAACTAAATTGAAAACTTCAAATGAGATTGAAGAAAGAAATATTACTCGTAGTAAATTACAATGTCAACGTATTGCTAAGGCTAATATGGAATATTGGAAGTCTTTTGTAACTCTTACATTTGAAGATAATGTTACTGATGAAGAATTTGCTAATAAAAGATTTAGATATTATGTAGATAAGATTAGAAGAGTAAAAAAAGACTTTAGATATATTTGTGTTAAAGAACATCAAAAACGTGGTGCAATTCATTTTCATTTACTTACTAACTTAGAATGTGATACTGATTTGATTCCAAAAAGACTTTTAAAAAGATTATATAACAAAGAAAGTAAGACTTGGAAAGATTTAGAATATTATGATTTAAAATATTGGAATGATGGTTTTTCTAGTGCTGAGCCTGTTTCTGGCGATGCTAAAAAGATAGTTGGTTATATTTCAAAATATATGACCAAAGATATTGATGATAGATTATTTGGACGTCGACGTTTCTTTTATTCACAAAATTGTATTGTACCTAAGATTAGTTATATCGATAGTATGGATAGTAGGGATTTAGAATTTTTGCAAAAAAAAATTCAAGATAAAGAACTTATATATCAAAATAAGTATTTAAATGCTTATGATGATAGCGAAGTATCTTTTCAAGAATTCCTCCCACATTGATATTATATAATAAAAATTATTAAATTAAAATATCTTTTTAACTTTTATGGTCGGTCATTGTAAAGTAAAGGGGCGACTAGTCGCCCTAGAGTAATTTTTTGTCAAGTGAACGTGGAATAACGGAACGAGTAGTTCATTTATGATCTACGAGTGAGTATATGCCGCGAAAGCACTTGATGAAAAATTACGATAAATATAATGGTGTTTCAAACGAAAGGTATATTTACCTTTTGTTTGATAACTATCCGACTGTAAAAGGCTTTAGGTTACGATAGTAACATAAAGCCTAAAAAGTTTTGTATTACTTTTTCTAAAAGTAATATTAAAATATTTTAATTAAATAATTGGAAAGGAGTGTAATAGTGGAAATTTTTATCGATAAAGATTTATATTATTTATTTAATCTTTTATTAGATTTGGATAACTATAAATTTGATTATGATGTTACTAGAGCAATTGAAGACTTAACTAGTTTAGTTTGTACTAAATTAACTAAAGATTTTGATTTTGATAAATATGACATTAATAGTGAAAATGTAGTTTATAAATTTTATCCAAACAAGAGAAAAAATAATTAATTTTTAAAATAAGCAAAAATATGTTGACATCGTAAATATAATTTGCTATATTTATTGTGTCATATAAAATACTTATGCTTATTCCATTGAGTGTAAGAAAGGAGTTGATTATATGGCAACTTATAACAAAAAAATTGAACTAAAAAGAGTAAATGTTAATTTACCTGCAAATTTAGTTCAAAGAGTTGAAGATTATGCTTTAAGTCTAGGTGTAAATACTACTAATGCATATATTATTCTTTTAAATCAGGCACTTGATTACAAAGATACCTTAAATAATTTACCTGTACTTTTAGATCTTATTTCTGAGTATAAAACTTCAACTTTAGAAAATGAAAAAGAAAGGAAGTGAAAAAAAATAATTGTCTAATAAACATCTTTTTCTTGATGTTTATGATGACTATATGCTTTATGCAAGGAAAAAACAAAAAAATCAAAGTTTCACCACCATGAAATATAAGTTTGATTTGCATGTTTTACCTTATTTTAAAGATATGTTTTTAGAGGAAATTACTAGCAAAAATATTTTAGAGTGGGAAGAATATATTTTAACTTTTAATTTTTCTAATAATCAAAATAGAAATTTGTATTATATTCTTAGTGGCTTTTTTGAATATTGTAGTATATTTTTAGGATTTAATAAAAAGATTATTAGTAACGTTGGTTGTTTTAAACCTAAGTATGAAGATAAAAAAGCAGATTATTATACTTTAGATGAGTTTAATCAGTTTATTAGTTGCATTGATGATTATGTTTTTAAACAATTCTTTACTTTAATGTTTTTTACTGGTTTACGTCCTGGCGAGGCTATGGCTTTAAAATTTAAAGATTTAAGTAATGGATACATAAATGTATCTAAGACTATAGAAAGCCACGGAAAACGAGATATAACGACTCCAAAGACACATTCTTCTAATCGACAAGTAAAAATTGATAGAAAGTTAGAAAAAGACTTACTTAAGTTAAGAAGAGTATATGAAGATAAAGGAATACCTTTTAATAGCGATTTGTTCTTGTTTGGTGCAACGAAACCTTTATCTTCTAGTACAATTGATAGAAGAAAAGAAAAAGCCTGTAAAAAGGCTGGAATTAGGTCTATAACTAAACATCAATTTAGACATAGTCATGCTACTATGCTTCACAATCTTGGTATTCCTATTACTGAAATATCAAGACGTTTAGGACATAGCAAAGTAAGTACTACACTAGATGTATATAGTCATACTGATTTAACACAAGAAAAAAGAGTGTTTGACACTCTTAATTCAATTAGATTTAACTGTTTCACCACCATGAAATATAAGTTTAAATCTATATTAAAACGGATATTCCGTTCTAATAACTAAATAAATGGAGCAGGTGATGAGAATCGAACTCACGTCAGGAGCTTGGAAGGCTCTTATTCTACCATTAAACTACACCTGCGTTTTTCTTTACGTGATTGATTATATCACATAAAGAATATATATTTCAAGTATTTTTGCTAATTTTTTTCGTGTTCTAATTTCCAATTTTCGACTTCTTCAGCATCATCTAAATGGATTTTAGTGTGCCCGATTATTTGATAGTCTTCATGACCTTTTCCAAGTATTAATAAAATATCTTCTGGTTCAAGCATTTCAATTCCCTTTTTGATAGCTGTACGTCGGTCAAGTTCAACTTCGTAGTTATCAGTTGTAACGCCTTTTAGAATGTCTTCCATAATTTTGGCTGGATCTTCAGTTCTGGGATTATCGCTAGTAAGAATAGCATAGTCACTTAATTCGGTAGCAATTCTTCCCATAATTGGTCTTTTAATTGGATCGCGATCTCCACCACAGCCAACAATTGTTATAACACGATTAGTTTTAAGTTCGTTATAAGCTTCTACTACTTTTTCAACAGCATCAGGAGTATGAGCATAATCAATTACAGCGTATCCGCCATTAACTTTGTGTGTTTCACATCTTCCCTTTGGAGCATGTAAGTTGTTAGTTTCTTTTATAATTCTATCAATGTCATATCCAAGGGAATGAACAATGGCAAGAGCAGTAATATAATTGTATACATTAAATTTACTTGTCAAGTTAGTTGTAACTTGATAATCTTTATTGTCATAGACAAAGTCTATCGTAGTTTCTGCTGGGGTTATTTTAGTATTTTTAATGTAATAATCATAATTAGAATTAAATCCTAAACGTATGCCTTTATGAAATTTATCAATGAATTTTTGACTAGCTTCATCATCCCCATTGACAATAAGTTTACCATCAGGAACTAAATAATCTAGTATTTTTAATTTTGCATTTAGGTAGTTTTCCATAGTTTTGTGATAATCTAAATGATCTTCAGTTAAATTGGTAAAAGCTGCAACATCGAAATGTAGACCATAAATTCTTTCAAATGCTAGAGCATGGGAACTAATTTCCATAACTACTGTTTGACAGCCGCTATCAACTAAGTCTAGTAAAATATTGTATATTGTCAAAATATTGGGAGTGGTGTTGTCAGTTTCATCCTCTTTATTTTGGTATTTGAATCCTAATGTTCCTAAATAAGCACAGTTTTCATTTAAAATATTTAACAATTGGTATGTCAAATAAGCAGTAGTAGTTTTACCGTTGGTTCCAGTAATTCCTATTATTTTTAGTTTATTTACTTTTTCAGCATATTTTTCTGCCAAAACTTTTTTTAAGTATTCTTCAGTAGAAGGTACTACTTCTAAAGGTACTGAACATTCTATTTCTTTTTCAGCAACTACTTTAATTGCGCCATTTGCAACAGCTTGCTTAATGTAATCATGGCCATCAACAGTGTGTCCTTTTATAGCTACAAAGATTTGGCCGGGTTTAATTTTACGTGAATCTATTTCATATAACATATCTAAATTCCTCCTTCGATATAAGTTTATTATAACACGAGTTGTAACTTTACAATAGTTTTTCTTATTTTGTCGTGTTATAATTGTAAATATGGAGGTAAATATGGAAAAGATTATATTAACTGGAGATCGTCCTACTGGTAGACTTCATTTAGGACATTATGTAGGTTCTCTTAAAAATAGAGTTGCTTTACAGGAAAGTGGAGAATTTGACAAAATATATATTATGATTGCTGATGCTCAAGCATTAACTGATAATTTTGATAATCCAAGTAAAGTTAGAGATAATGTTATGGAAGTAGCGTTAGATTACCTAGCGGTGGGAATAGATCCTAATAAAACTACAATTTTAGTACAATCAGAAGTAAGTGAGCTTACAGAACTGACATTTTATTATATGAATTTAGTTACTTTGAGTAGACTTCAAAGAAATCCAACGGTTAAAAATGAAATCAGTCTTAGAGGATTTGAAAAAAGTATTCCAGTAGGTTTTTTAAATTATCCAATTAGCCAAGCAGCAGATATAACAGCATTTGGTGCTACTTGTGTTCCAGTTGGAGTAGATCAATTACCAATGATTGAACAAACTAGAGAGATAGTTCATAGTTTTAATAATATATATGGAGAAACTTTAGTTATGCCAGAAGCTAAGATTCCTGATAGTGAACTTGAACAAAGATTACCAGGAACTGATGGTAAAGCGAAAATGAGTAAGTCTTTAGGAAATTGTATATATTTATCTGATGATGAAGAAACAATTAAGAAGAAAGTTATGAGTATGTATACTGATCCTAACCATATTAAAGTAGAAGATCCTGGTCAAGTAGAAGGAAATGTTGTATTTATCTATCTAGATGTGTTTGCGCGTGATGAAGATTTTGCCAAGTATTTGCCAGAATATAAAAACTTAGATGAACTTAAAGATCATTATCGTCGTGGTGGTTTAGGAGATATGGTTATAAAGAAATTCTTAAATAATATTTTGCAAGATTTTTTAAGACCAATAAGAGAAAAAAGAGAAGCTTTAAGTCAAAATATAGAATATGTTTATCAAGTTTTAAAGGACGGAACACTTGATGCTCGTAAGCAAGCTAGTAAGACTTTAAATAGAGTAAAAAAAGCTATGAAAATAGATTATTTTGAAAATGATGAATTTTTGAAAGAGATAATTGCGAAATATCAAGAAAAATGATAAGATAATATATAAGAAAAGGGTGAAGATAAGTGGCTAGTTTTGATGCACATTTTGCTCCAGATTTAACTAAATCGGAAGCTAATGAAAGAGCTGTTTTCCGAGGACAAAATTATCGGATTACAGTTTTAAGTGAAAGATTAGTTCGTCTTGAATATAGTATCGACGGACATTTTTCTGATGACTTAACATCTTTAGTAAAAAATCGTAAGTTTAGTGTGCCCCAATTTAAAGTTGAACAAGATCAAAATTATTTGGTTATAACAACTAGTTACTTTATGTTACAATATTTAAAAAATAAACCTTTTTTAGGGCCAAAATTTGCTCCCGATTCGAATTTAAAAGTTGTTTTGCTCAATACAGATAAAATGTGGTTTTATGGTCAAGCGGAAGCTAGAAATTTCCGCGGTGGAGCAATAAGTTTAGATGATTATAAAGGAAAAGTAAAACTTGATAAAGGTTTATATTCTACCGATGGTTTTGTATCAATCGATGATTCGGGTAATTATGAGATTGATGCCAATGGTTATATGATGAAACCTGATGTAAATAAAGTAGATATTTATCTTTTTATGTATAAAAGAGATTTTGGTATGTGTTTGAGAGATTATTTTATGCTTACTGGTTATCCTCCTTTAATTCCTAGATATGCTCTGGGAATATGGTGGAATAAAGAAAGAATATATAGTGCTGATGATACTAAAGCATTAATTAAATCTTTTAATAGATATCAAATTCCTTTGTCTGTGCTCCTTTTAAGTGAATTTTGGCATATAAAGGACCCTGCAAATTACAATTTATATCGAACAGGATTTTCATTTAATCGGGATTTATTTCCTAATCCTGGAGATTTTATAAAATATATGCACGATAGAGGAATTAGAATAGGTTTAAATATTGATCCGAGTGAAGGGGTAAGAAAAGAAGAAGATAGATATTTAAATTTTGCAGAAGAATTAAATGTAGCTGGTGGAGTAACCATTCCTTTTAATGCATTTGACAAAAATTTTATGGCTTTATATGTAAAACATTTAATAGATCCTTTACTGGATGTGGGTGTAGATGTGTTTTGGCTCGACTATAAGAAAGAGTTAGATACAATTCAAGTTTTACAATATTATTATAATAAAGATTTTGAACGGATAAAAGATACGCGACCTTTAGTTTTAACGCGTAGCCCATTAGTAGCACCACACCGAGCAGGCATTCTTTATTCTGGGGAAACAATAGTTTCTTGGGATACCCTTAAGTTTTTACCATTTTATAATTCGATGGCTGCAAATAAAGGGGTAACTTGGTGGAGTCATGATGTTGGAGGATATAAAGATGGAATTGAAGATAGTGAACTTTATCTTCGATATGTCCAATTTTCGACTTTTAGTCCAATATTTAGATTCAGTGCAAAAAGAGGAGTGTACTATAAAAGGGAACCTTGGATGTGGGATGTTAAAACATTTACGGTAGCTCGTGAGTATTGTTGGCTTCGCCAAAGGCTTATTCCGTATTTATATACGGCAGCATATGAGTATCATAAAACTGGTAAACCTTTGATTCAACCAATTTACTATACATATCCAGAAATTTATGATGAACCGACTTATCGTAATGAATATTATTTTGGTAATGAATTATTTATAGCACCAATAACTAAACCAAAAGATATTACGATGAATAGATCTATTGAACGAGTTTTTTTACCTAAAGGTATTTGGTATGATTTTAAAAGTGGTAAAAAGTTTGTTGGTAATAAAAGATATGTTGTTTTTTACAAAGAAGAAGAATATCCAATTTTTGCTAAGGCTGGGGCAATAATACCGTTAGCTAATTTAGATAAAAATATTAATAATACTAATCCGCCGAAGAGTATGGAAATAAATGTTTTTCCGGGTCAAAGTAATGTGTTTAAATTATATGAAGATGATGGTATAACTAAACTTCATGAAGATGGTTATTATATAGTAACTGCAATTGATTATAATTACTTGCAAAATAATTATACTTTAATTATTCATCCAGTTGAAGGTAAGACAGAAATAATACCAAGGCTTAGAGATTATAAGATAAGATTTAGAAATACTAGAACTGCTGATAGTGTTGAAGTGTTTTTAAATGGCAATTTAGCTAATTTAGAATATGAATGTTATGAAGATGAAAATGATTTTGTGGTAGATATTAAGGGTGTTGATACTACTAAACAATTAACAGTTAACTGTAAAGGAAAAGACATTGAAATTAATGCGGTTAGAATTATTAATGAAGATGTTAATTCCATTATAAGTGATTTAAAAATTACAACTAAATTAAAAGAAGAAATAGCCGATATATTCTTTAGTGATATGGATATTAAGCTAAAAAGAATTAGGATAAAGAAATTACGTGGACTCGATAAGAGATTTGTTAGAATGTTTATAAAACTACTTGAATATTTAGCGGAAATCTAATATAATATTTTACAAGCAGATGAAAAAAGAGTAGTAAATTATGGCGATTTTTAGAGAATTAGTGGGTGGTGGAAACTAATAATCAAAATAATTGAACTTGCTTTTGGATGTGTTGGGGTAATTTCCTTATCAATTATTAAAGAAGCAATTAAGGTGGTACCACGGGTTTAACTCGTCCTTTGGAACCATCTTTTTTTAATGGAGGTATTTATGAATGAATTTATATGGACTCTTATATGGGGAGGTATTTTATTTGTAGTTGTATTTTTAGTTAATTATTTTTTAATTTTAAAAAGAGGTTATAAAAATATTAAAAATGTGAAAAAAAGAAAGAAAAATAAAAAAATTGAAGATTTTGTTGGATTTTCAATTTTAATTCCTAAATTTAAGCTGGATATTAATAAGATGAATCTAAATTATGTGTTTATTTTATCATCACTAATTAATGCATTTATTATATCTATAGTTTTTATAATAATTTATAGTATACCTTGGGATTTACCTTTTCAAATACTCCTCGGATTTGTCCTGTTGTTTGGACTTATTTATGCATTATATGAATTATTGGGTAGACATTTAGTTAAGAAAGGTTGGAATAAAGATGAATAATAAATTAATAGAAGAAAAGTGGCAAAAATATTGGGATGAACATAAAACTTTTGAAGCAGTTACAGGTAGTAGTAAGGAACCGTACTATATTTTGGTAGAGTTTCCTTACCCATCAGGTTCAGGACTACATGTAGGACACGTTCGCAGTTATACTGCTCAAGATGCGATAGCTAGAATGATGCGGATGCAAGGAAAAAATGTTTTGTTCCCAATGGGATGGGATGCTTTTGGGGCTCCAGCAGAACAATATGCAATAAAAAATCATATTCATCCGAAAGATGCAGTAAAAGAAAATATTAAGACATTTAAAAGACAAATGAAGACTTTAGGTTTTTCATTTGATTGGGATAGGGAGTTTTCAACAACCGATCCTGAATATTACAAATGGACGCAATGGCAATTTTTACAATTTTATAAACATGGTATGGCTTATAAAGATACAGTTCCTGTAAATTGGTGTCCAAATTGTAAGACTGTTTTATCTAATGAAGATGCTGCTGGGGGCGTATGTGAAAGATGTGGTACGCAAGTTGTCCAAAAAGAAAAAAGTCAATGGATGCTTAGAATGAGCAATTATGCTGAAGATTTGCTTGAAGGACTTAATGACACTAATTTTGCAGAAAAGGTAAAATTGGGCCAAATTAATTGGATTGGCAAATCAATTGGAGCCGAAGTAACATTCAAAGTTGATGGAATGGATGAAACTTTTACAGTATTTACTACGAGATGTGATACATTATTTGGAGCAACATATTGTGTACTTGCTCCAGAACATAAATTAATTGATAAAATTACAACAAAAGATAAAAAACGTGAGGTAGAAGAATATAAGCAAGCTTGTACATTGAAAAATGAATTAGAAAGAACAGAACTTAATAAAGAAAAGACTGGGGTATTTACTGGAGCTTATGCAATTAATCCAGTAAATAATACAAAAATACCAATCTATATTAGTGATTATGTTCTAGCTAGTTATGGTACGGGAGCTATTATGGCAGTTCCAGCACATGACGAACGAGATTATGAATTTGCAACTAAGTACAATATTCCAATTATTCAAGTATTAGAAGAAGTAACTGGAACACCTCACGAGGGAGAAACTAAGAAAAATTCGATTGTAGCAATTTTGTATGATGAAGCAAATGATAAATATTTGACAGTTAATTGGCATGAAATGGGTGGTCGTTTATTCATCGGAGGAACAATTAAAGATGGTGAAACAGCTCTAGAATGTGCTAAAAGAGAAATTGGTGAAGAAACGGGATATACAGATATTGAGTTAGTATGTGAACTTCCTAAGATAAATCATCATTATTATGCTTACAATAAAGATAAGTATTTCAATATTGAGTCAACTGGTTTCTTATTTAAATTAGTAAGTAATACGCAAGATAAACAAAAATTGGATGATGATGAAAAATTTGATTTGGAATGGGTTGATAAAAAAGTAATAGAAGCAGAGGTTAGTGATGGCCTTCATAAAAAAACTTTTGAATATGCTTTAAATCCAGGAGCTATGGAAGGCGATGGAATACATATTAATTCTCAATTCTTAAATGGTTTAAATAAAGAAGATGCCATAAATAAAATGCTTGAGTTTTTGGAAGAAAAGAATTGTGGTAAAAAACAAATAAATTATAAAATGCGTGATTGGATATTCTCAAGACAAAGATTCTGGGGAGAACCTATTCCAATGATTTATTGTGATACTTGTGGTTGGCAACCGATGAATGAAGAAGACTTGCCACTACTACTTCCTGATGTTGCAGAATATGAACCAACAGATAATGGAGAAAGTCCACTTGCTAAAATTGAGTCTTGGGTAAATACTACTTGTCCAAAGTGTGGAGGGCCTGCAAAAAGGGAAACAGATACAATGCCAAACTGGGCAGGATCAAGTTGGTATTTCTTAAGATTTATGGATCCTCATAATACTCAAGAGTTTGCGGGAATGGATGCTATGAAATATTGGCGAAGAGTCGATTGGTATAATGGTGGTATGGAACATACTGCAAGACACTTGCTTTATGCGAGATTCTGGGTCCAATTTTTATATAACATTGGTTTAGTTCCTAGCAAAGAAATGATTTGGACGAGAGTAAGTCATGGTATGGTACTTGGTAGCGATAACCAAAAAATGAGTAAATCTAAAGGAAATGTTGTTAATCCTGATGATATTGTAAATGAATATGGAGCAGATACATTAAGAGTCTATGAAATGTTTATGGGAGATTATCAAAGTGATTGCCCTTGGAATACTGATTCCCTAAAAGGATGTAAGAGATTCTTAGATAAAGTAATTCGTTTGAAAGAAAAAGTTGTTTCAGGGGATAAATATTCAAAAGATTTAGAAAGTATAATTCATAAAAGTATTAAAAAGGTACAAAATGATTTAGTAACAATGTCATTTAATACAGCTATTTCTACATTAATGATTTTAGCGAATAATTATGATGCTAAAGAAAAAATTACTAAGGAAGATTATCATTTGTTGTTGACTCTTTTAAATCCAATTGCTCCACATATAACAGAAGAGTTAAATGAAGAACTAGGCTATAAACCAATTTGTGAAAGTACTTGGCCAATTTATGATGAAACTAAGACTATCGATGAAGAAAAAGAAATTGGTGTACAAGTAAATGGTAAACTTAGATCTTCGATTAAAATATCTTTAAATGAAGATGAAGAAAGTATTAAAAATAAAGCTTTGGCAGAAGAAAACGTGCAAAAACATATTGAAGGTAAAACAATTATAAAAACAATAGTTATACCAGGTAGAATCGTAAATATTGTTGTAAAATAAAAAGATTAGTGTGGCAAAACGCGCACTAATCTTTCTTTTTCTTTTTGAGAAGGTAGTTCAAGATAATCTACGACTTCTTGGAATTTTAAATCGATGTTTTCATCTTGCATTCGAGCTTTTTCTATTAAATATTCAATATAATATATTAAAATAGGGTTAGATTTGATAGTTTTTAGGGCTTCTAGTAAATTTAATATATCTTTGTTAGCAAAATATTCTTCTAAGTCGATGCCATAATAAATGCTTAAAGCCGATAATAAAGCTTTAAAGATATCGCTTAGTTTAGAGTCAGGAATTAAAGTTTTTTCTAATGCTAAGCAATAACACACCAATAAAGTTTCTTTACTAGATATTTTTTTCCCATAATCCCAATCGATAAAAAAGGCTCCATTATCTTTAATTAAAATATTGGTGTTACGGACATCTCCAAGAATTATATGGGTATTGATTTGTTCTAATGCGGTAAATATACTTTTCATAACTTCTAGAATATCCGTATTAGCTTTTGGTTTTCTGATAAATTCATCGACATTCTGACTATTTTCAATAAATGGCAGTTGATAACCATAAATATTATCATCTTTTATTAAATCAATTGGTAATACTAATCCAGGTGTATCTTGAATAGAACTTACGTATAAATAGAAATCATCTCTATTTTCATTTGTGTTTTTGCGAATTACTTTATATAAAGTATTATCTGGCCCCCAATAAATGCTTGGTTTAAATTGGGGTAAAGATTCTATTTCTTCTTTTTTTATTTTTAACATTTTATCCCCCTTTGGATGGGTGTTATTATATCAAACAATAATATATTTTGCAAATTTGTTACTTTTTTTAAAGACTAGTACATATACTTTTATTGGTGAAGAAAATGAAAGTTAAAGTAATTGATGAGTCACATGAAAAAGATTTAGAAAACGCTGTTAATGGCTTTCTAAATTCAGGGGATTTTGATATAATAGATATCAAGTACCAAGTGGCAATAGCTGTTTGTGGCGAGGATCAAATATATTGTTTTAGTGCCTTAATTATTTATAATTAAAGCATATACATATTACCAGAAGTATCTATTTCTTCGGTTATGTAAGTAGTATTAGTAGATTCTAATTTATTAATGCGGTGTTCCAAACGATTGATTTGTCTTTCGATTTTGGCTAGTCGATTTTCAATATTATCTGCTCCACTGTATTGCGGATAGGGAATGTTGCCTTGAAAATTATTAGGTCCGGCATAAAAAGAACTGTAACTACTTTGAGCTTGATAAGGCATTCCTCCTGGCATCATGTTAGGAACGTTAGGATTATATCCTGAGTAAGACATGTTAGCTTCAGTAAAAAATGAATTTCGGTTTTTTTTCATATGTTTTCCTCCTACAAATAGTATATGTTTTATTCGAGGAAGTGATTATAAATGCGGATGCGTAATCCTAAAGACAAAGATGAAGTAATTAATTCGTGCGACTTTTTTTATGAGGTCTTTGATGATGATAAACCTATACATTTAGAAATTGGTATGGGTAAGGGCAAGTTTATATTGGAAATGGCTCAGAAATATCCTGAATATAATTTTATTGGTGTGGAAAAATATTCGAGTGTTGCAAGTGTTGCAATAAAAAAGATTAGAGAGTTTAAACCTAGCAACTTGCGTATTTTAATAATGGATGCTAAGAATTTGAGTGAAGTATTAGAGGGTAAAGTTGATACCATATATCTTAATTTTTCTGATCCTTGGCCAAAAGATAGGCACGAAAAAAGAAGACTTACTTCTAGAAATTTTTTAGAAAGTTATGATAAATTATTTAAGAAAAGTCCTCACATAATAATGAAGACTGATAATGATAAATTATTTGAATATAGTTTAAATTCATTTAAAGAATATGGTTATAAAATAAACAGAATAAGTAATGACTTACATAGTGAAAATATAGATAATGTAGAAACAGAGTATGAAGAAAAATTTAGTA
Organism: uncultured Bacilli bacterium; assembly: GCA_944332675.1. Lineage (GTDB taxonomy): Bacteria > Bacillota_I > Bacilli_A > RF39 > UBA660 > Onthocola_B. The sequence goes on along the minus strand of CALVKJ010000009.1, from coordinate 4,498 downwards.
AGGATGGTATAAAAATAAAATATGTTGATGTTAGTAAGTAACTAATTATCAACATTTTTTTTGCAAAGTTTGTTTACTAATTGAAGAGTATTTGTTATAATGTATTCAGAAAGGCAGTGATAATGTGTATTCTGATTTAGGGGGAAAATTGAAATTATTGCGTACCAGAAGAGGTATAACGCAAGACGATTTAGCGAAATTTTTAGATTTAAGTAAAGGACAAGTTTCTAATTTGGAAAATGGAAGAAGAAATTTAAGTTTAAAACAATTAGAAAAAATATGCGAGTATTTTAAAGTGGATATGTCTTACTTCTTTTTGACGGAAACAACTGATTCTTGTTTAGATTTGATTGAGAAAGCAAGAATATTATTTAATAGTAATGAGCTATCTAATGCTCAGAAAGAAGATTTATTTACTTCTATTATGAAAATATATCTAGATTCAAAGGAAAAATAAATGAAGGAGGGTGGTTTTGTGAATCAAGATAAAATGTATTTAATTAATAAGATATTTAATAGCGAAGAAATTAGGACGGTATGGAATAAGGAAGAAGAAAAGTATTATGTGAGTGTTGTAGATATTGTTGGTGTTTTATCACAAAGCAAGGATTGTACTGCTTATTGGCGAAAACTTAAACAACGATTAAAAGAAGAAGGAAATGAAAGCGTGACAAATTGTCACGGTTTGAAACTTAAGGCTAAAGATGGTAAATATCGGATGACTGATGTAACTGATATTGAAGGAATGTTTCGTATTATTGAGTCAATCCCATCAAAAAATGCTGAACCAATTAAGCAATGGTTAGCAAGACTTGGTAGTGAACGGATTGATGAAGTTTTTGATCCTTCTCTTACTATGCAAAGAGCAGTAGATACATATAGAGCTAAAGGATATGATGAAGACTGGATTGCTAAAAGAATTCGAGGAATACAGGAAAGAAAAAAATTAACAGATGTGTGGAAAGACAATGGAATTGAAAGTAATACTGAATATGCAATATTAACTAATGATATTTATAAAGAATGGTCAGGGATGACTGCTAAGGAGTATAAAGAATTTAAGGGACTTAGAAAAGAATCGTTAAGAGATAATATGAGTGATATTGAAATAGCCCTTGCAGATATTGGAGAACTTACAACTAGAGAACTTGCTAAGAAACATAGACCAATTGGTTTGGAAGAAAATAGGAAAATTGCTAAAGAAGGCGGACAAGTTGCAAGTAACACACGTAAGGATATTGAAGCAAGACTAGGTGAATCTGTTGTTACAAGTGATAATGCGTTAAGTTATAAATATATAGAAGAAAAACAATTAGAAAATAAGAAATAGACAATTGAAGTTGCTACTTTATTAGTGGCAATTTTTTTGATATAATTAGTATTGCGAGGAGATATTAAATGAAAAAAGTATTGGTAATAATAAGTTTAATATTTTTAATAACGGGATGTACTAATGTCAATAATTTGACTTATGATGAGATAATTCAAAACTTTGGAACAAATAGTTCGCGAACTAACACTTATCGAACTGGTTACAGATATTATTTGCCAAGAGGTATGCAAGTGAATAGTAGTACTCTTTTTAATGAAATATTAGAAGATGGTAAAAATACCTATTATTTATATGTAGATGCAGTAAGTTATATTAATCAAGTAAATTATGAATATGAGGTTAATTCTGATAGTCTTTATTCTAGCGCTATTACAAATGGAGATAAATTTGGCTATGTTGAAATAAATTTACAAGAAAATGATAAATATTTAGTTGAAATTATGTATAATTATGCTAAAATAGAAGTAATAGTAGATGAAGCTGATATTAATGAAGTTATGTTATCTGCTATAAGCATTTTAAAAAGTATTGTGTATAATAATAGTGTAATTACTAATTTGTTGGAAGATAATGTTTTAAATTTTGCGGAAGAAGAATTTAATATTTTCAATGATGTTAATAATGATAGTGATTATATTGAAGTAGATACTGATGATTTTAACCCTGTTGAAGAAGAAATTCCAGATACGGATTTATTAAACTAGGAAAGGTGAAACATTATGGGATTATTTAGTAAAATAAAAGATATATTGTTTGAAGATGAAGAAGTAGAAGAAAAAGAAGTAACTAAAAAGGAAGAGAAGAAAGAAGCAAAAGCAGCAGAGCCAATTAAACCTATTGCAGAGAAAATAGAACCTCAAAAAAGAGTAGATCGTGTTGCTGAGGCTTATCCACGTGAGCCAAGTAGATCTTCTATATCTAACAGTATTAATTCTAGTGTTGCTGTAGAAAATACTAAAAGTAATTATAATACTGTTAATGAAAGAGAATTGTTTAAATCTGATAACACTTCACCATTTTTAGACTTTGATGAAGAAGAATTTTCTAGTTCATTTTCAAGACAAACTCAAAAACCAAAACCAACAACTAATGTTTTAGAGTATGAAAAGAAAAAGAAAATAGAAAAGAAATATGATTATGGTAGATATGAAAGAACAGAAACTAGGGAAGTTGTAGAAAAGAAGAAGTTTAAACCTTCTCCAATTATATCTCCAGTATATGGAATTTTAAATGAAGATTATAAGATTGAAGATATTAAGGATAAAACTGAAGAATATGCTAATAATAATTTAGATTTCAACAGTGTTAGAAAAAAAGCTTTTGGGGATATTGAAATTTTAGATGAACAACCAAAAGAAACATTTTATGAAGAAACGGTTACTGTTAAATTAAAAGAAAATGCTGAAGATAAAAAGCAAAAGGTTAAAACTATTGATGAATTATTGGAAGATACAGCAGATGTTGAAATTAACTTAGACAAAAAGCCTCAAGCAAAAGAAGAAGTAATAAAAGAAAATCCTATAAGTGATTATGAAAAAGTAGATGAAGATCTAGAAGAAATAATTGATAATAATAAAAAGGATAACAGTCCGAAATTAGAAGAAGATGATGATACATTAGAAAATGATTTATTTGATTTAATTGATTCAATGTATGATAATAGAGAGGACGGTGATTATTAATGGAATTTTGGCTAGCTTTTTTGCCTTTGATTATTTATGTTTTGCTAATAATACTTTTAGTTGTTGGCATAATTTTAGGTATTAAGACTATAATAACTATGAATAAGGTGGAAAAAGTAGTTGATAATGTCAATGAAAAAGTAGAATCTCTAAATTCTGTATTTAATCTAATAGATTTTACTACTGATAAAATTGCAGGATTTACAGATAAAATTGTTGAAGTTGCTGGTAATCTATTTAGTAAATTGTTATTTAGAAAAAAGAAAAGAAAGGATGATGATTATGAAGAAGAATAGTGGACTAGGTAAATTTTTAGCAGGAGCAGCAGTTGGAGCTGGTTTAGGAATTCTTTTTGCTCCAAAGTCTGGAAAAGAAACAAGAGCAGATATTAAGAAAAAGATTGATGAAATAATTGAACAAGCTAAGCAACTTAAAGCAGAAGATGTAAAAGAAATGATCGTTAAGAAGGTTAATGAACTTCAAGAACAATTAAAAGACTTAGATAAGGAAAAAGTTTTAAAAGTTGCTAAACAAAAAGCTAAAAAGATTCAAAAGAAAGCTGAAGACCTTTACAAATTAGCTGTAGAAAAAGGTACTCCAGTATTAGAAAAAACAACTAAAGAATTAAAAGAAGCTACTGCTGAAGCTTTAAAGAAAATTGTTGCTAAGTTAGAAAGTGAATAGAAAGTGATGGCTCTTCGAAATCTGGTGGGGAGCAAAAATAACTCTTCATCGAAATCTGGTGGGGAGTTTTCTTAATATAGCTTCGAAATTCAGTGGGGAGTTTTAGTAAAAAAACTTCGAAATCTGATGGGGAGATGATAGAGTTATTTTATCATCTCTTTTTGTATGCAATAATGAATACAGAAAGAGGTGTTGAAGTGGATGAATTAAGAAAAATCATGGGGTTGGGTAATGGTTATAAAGTTGTTAAGATTGAAGAAGGAAGTGATGGCAAGGTAAAAGCTAAATATATTTATATAGAAACTAAAAGTAGTAAGTGTAAATGTCCAAAATGTGGGAAATATACTAAAAGTGTTCATGATAGGTTAAAGTCAGTGAAATTAAAATATTTAAAAGCATTTGAGCATGTTACATATGTAATGCTTAGCAAAAAGAGATTCATATGTCATAAATGTAAATGTAAATTTACTGAGTCAGTTACGATTCAAGGAGAAAATAAGAGCATATCAAATAAAGTAGAACAAAAAATATTAGTTAATTTAAGAAATTATAATTTAAGTTTAAAATATATAGCAGAAGAAAATAATGTGAGTGATAATACAGTCAGAAACATTCTTAAAGAAAGTATGACTAATTATCCAGAACATGTAATAAATCTTCCTAGGGTAATATCATTTGATGAATTTAAAGCAGATACTAAAAAAGGAAAATATGCATTTATATTAAATGATCCAATCCATAAAAAAGTCCTTGACATATTACCAAATAGAAAAAAAGAATACCTAATCCAATATTTTAC